>JBPCLZ010000186.1:0-18433 GCA_051002775.1 Pyrinomonadaceae bacterium
AAGCTGTCTATAATCGGAAGCGACTTCACTCAGCCATCGGCTACCTGCCACCGGCTGAGTTTGAAGCCTCGCTTTCAACACCCTTATGGTCTTAACTAACTGTGTCATTTCAGGGGTGCACTACAGAGACTCAAGATCGAAAATCTCATGGTTGGGAAGGGTGGTTTACCCCCGCGCGTTGAATGCCACCCGATCTGGGCGGGGGCAAGCCACCCTTCCCAACCTGAGAGACTGTTTTGCTGGATCGTTCCTGCGTGACTTCCGATTTAACTTTCGGTTTTCAATCCGCGGTTGAGGTTAATTTGACTGAAACGCGCCACACCCAGACAATCGGTCACGCAATGAAACGGCAAAAAAAATCACAACGGGTTCCTGGCGTACGGCGACCTCTTATTTCAACGTTCGCAAAAAGCCTGCGCGCCGCGTGGAAAGAGCTCGGGTTTCCAACGGCTGACGCGCCGGTAGTTGTGGGCGTATCAGGCGGCGCAGATTCAACGGCCCTGCTGCTCGCGCTTGACGAGTTGATCAAGAGCGACAAGCTGAGCGTGAAATTGATTGTGGCGCATCTGGATCATGGTTTGCGGCCAGACAGTTCGAGTGATGCGCGCTGGGTGACCAAGCTGGCAAAGGATCTGGGCCACAAAGTTGTGATTGGCAAAGCCCAACTGAAAACAGCCCCGGGTAAACCTGTCGCAAACCTCGAACAGGCGGCGCGCACCAAGCGCTACGACTTCCTGCTCAGAACTGCCAACAAGAACAAATCGGAAGTTATCCTGACGGCGCATACGCTGGACGATCAAGCGGAAACGGTTTTGCTGCGCCTGCTGCGCGGCAGTGCCGCCGAAGGATTGAGCGGCACGTTGCCGGTGCGCAACATAAAAGACGGGTCACCGGTGAAGCTCGCGCGCCCGCTCATTTCGTGGGCCAGGCGCAGAGATACGGAAGATTATTGCCGCATGCGAGGCGTGGCGTTTCGTGTTGATGAAATGAACGACGATGAGACGTTCTCGCGGGTGAAGGTGCGAAAACAACTGTTGCCACTGATGCAGACCTTCAATAACCGCATTGTCGAAGCGCTGGGCCGCACTGCCAGCCTGCTTAGTGAAGATGCGGCTGTGTTAGCCGACCAGGCCGACGGGTTGCTGAAGCTGGCGACTGGCAAGTCTGGGAATAATCAGCAAGCTAATATTGAAACCAATTCCCCCATGTTGAGCGTAAAGGTTCTGTTGCAAGCGCCTGCGGCGGTGCGGCGAAGAGCCTTGCGGCAGTGGCTCGGCGAGGCGCGCGGCAATCTGCTGCGGGTGGAAATGAGCCACCTGGTCGCAGTTGAAAAGTTGCTCACTGGCCGGGGCGGCGGCGTGGCGGAGCTGCCGGGAGGTTTTAGAGTTATCCGAAAAGGGCAGTTTTTGAAAGTTTTCAGTTCAAAGCCGCTAGTCCGGGAATGGCGACCGACCAGAAGGTCTCGTCCTACCTCGGAAAAGGGATTGAAAAAGCGGGCTGCGACCTCTAAACTTTCGAGGCGTTGACACCGCCGGGCAAAAGACGGCGGTTTTCGCTTTTTGCGGGACAGCAGCGCAGAAATCGAGCGAGGAACTTGCCGGCCCGACAGGGTTCTAACCCTGTGGCAGCCCTATGGCAGCACTTGACAGCACAACCAGCCAAGCGACGTTGCGCATCCAAGAGGGGCGGCAAAGTTGTCCTCATATTGATGTAAACCGGTTGGCAGAGCCGAGAGACAAAGCCTGCCGGATAGGGTATGATCGCAGTCGGAGGCGTTAATGACTTTGAGTTCCACAGCAAGACAAATTGTTTTTTGGTTACTGATTATTGCCGGGGCGTTGCTGCTTTATAAGCTCGTCAACCCGTCAGGCAAGAACATCCAGCCGACGGATCTGACCTCGCTTTACTCGCGGATCGAGAAGGGCGAAATCAAGCAGTTGACCGTCAAGCAAAACGAGACAACCGCTATTGACCAGCAGAACAACGAATTCCGCGTTCAGCTCACAAACGAGCAGATGAAGAACGAACTGTTCAAGAAGGCGAACGAAAGAAACGCTGACGGAACAGCTAAGGTTACTAAGTTTGAAGACGATTCGGGCAGCAGCAGTTACATCTGGCCCATGCTCATAACCTGGGCGCCGCTCCTCTTTATTATTGGTATCTGGGTTTTCATGTTGCGGCAAATGCAGTCCGGCGGCAACAAAGCGCTCTCGTTTGGCAAATCGCGCGCGAAGCTTTTGAACAACCAGCAAAAGCGCGTCACCTTTAAGGATGTTGCAGGTGTAGAAGAAGCCAAGGAAGAACTTCAGGAAATCATCGAGTTTCTCAAGGAGCCGCAAAAGTTTCAGAAACTGGGCGGCCGCATTCCCAAAGGCGTCCTGATGATGGGCCCGCCGGGAACTGGCAAGACACTATTGGCGCGAGCAATTGCCGGCGAAGCCAACGTTCCCTTCTTCTCAATTTCAGGTTCCGACTTTGTTGAGATGTTTGTAGGCGTCGGGGCGTCACGCGTGCGCGACCTGTTTGAACAGGGCAAGAAAAATGCTCCGTGTATTATCTTCATCGATGAGATCGACGCCGTTGGACGTCATCGCGGCGCCGGCCTGGGTGGCGGACACGACGAGCGCGAGCAAACCTTAAATCAGTTGCTGGTCGAAATGGATGGCTTTGAATCCAACGATGGCGTAATCCTGATTGCCTCAACTAACCGCCCCGATGTTTTGGATCCGGCGTTGTTAAGACCGGGGCGATTTGATCGCCGTGTCGTTGTTTCCAGACCTGACGTGCGCGGCCGCGAAGGAATTTTGAAAGTTCATACGCGGAAGATTCCGCTTGGCGAAGACGTCGACATCAGCGTGATTGCCCGTGGCACGCCTGGCTTTACCGGCGCTGACCTGGCGAATCTTGTTAACGAAGCGGCATTGAACGCTGCTCGTTACAACAAGAAGCTGGTGGCGATGAACGACTTTGAATTGGCGAAAGACAAAGTGCTCATGGGCGCTGAGCGTAAGAGCATGGTCATCTCCAACGAGGAGAAACGAGTCACCGCTTATCACGAAGCGGGCCACACCCTAGTTGGCCTGAAAGTGCCAAACGCCGATCCGGTTCACAAGGTCACAATCATTCCGCGCGGTATGGCGTTGGGTGTGACGCAGCAATTACCTGAAGGTGATCGGCACAACTACAGCGAAGAATATCTGCTGGGCCAGATCGCAATCCTGATGGGCGGCCGTATTGCCGAAGACACTTTCCTTGGCAGCATAACCACCGGCGCTTCAAACGATATCGAGCGCGCTACTGAACTCGCGCGCGCGATGGTTTGTGAGTACGGCATGTCGGAAATGGGACCGCTGACCTTTGGTAAGAAGGAAGAGCAGATTTTCCTGGGCCGCGAGATTGCACAACATCGCGATTTCTCAGAAGAAACGGCAATCAAAATCGATGAGCAGGTGAAGAAGATTGTCACTGCGCAATTCGACCGTGCCAAGGCCATCATTGAAGAGAATCGCGACACGATGGTTCGCCTGGCGGAGTGTCTGCTTGAACGCGAGTCGCTCGACGGTGTTGAAATTCGTCGCATCATTGCCGGCCTGCCGCTCGATGATGCGCAACCAGTGGATGATCCGGGCAGTGATGATGATCGGCCGCAGTTGAAAGAACCTTCAACGCATCCGCTCAAACCAATCCTCCCTCCAATCACTGGAGGCAATCCCGCGCCAGCATAAATGGCGTGAGAATTAACGAGAAAAAGGGAACAGGCTAGTACCTGTTCCCTTTTTTGTGCGAGCAGAAAGAAGATTTACGATTTGCCATTTACATTTTTCATTTGTCACTGCGGATTGGAACTTTGGTCGGCCTATATTGGGTGGTCGATCATAATGATCAGATTCGGGAGATAAGCCAAACTCTTTTCTCTTCAATGGAAAATGAGAAATGGTAAATGGCAAATGGTAAATCTCTTCTTCCCTCACGTATCATCACCACATGTCCCGCGAATGGCAAATAAAAGGCAGAACTCTCTCCATCGGGGAGCGCACGTTCGTGATGGGAATCTTGAACGTCACGCCGGACAGCTTCAGTGACGGCGGTGAGTTTTTCTCGCCCGACAAAGCGCTGGCACACGCAGAGCAGATGATTGCGGAGGGCGCGGACATTATCGACGTTGGCGGTGAATCGACGCGACCCGGCGGCGCAGCGATCGTCTCTGCTGAAGAAGAAATGCAACGCGTGCTGCCGGTAGTTGAAGGGCTTGCGAAGCGATCCGACATTCCAATTTCGATCGACACGACAAAAGCTGAGGTCGCGCGCGCCGCGCTCGACGCCGGTGCGTCCATAGTCAACGACATCTCCGCGCTGCGTTTTGATTTTCGTGTGGCTGATGAGGCGGCAAAGGCAGGCGCCGGTTTGGTGTTGATGCATTCACGCGGTACGCCGGCAACGATGCACAAGCTTCCGCCAGTCGCGGATATCTTTCACGAAGTTACCAAAAGTTTGCGCAGCAGCATTGCGATGGCGGAACGGCGTGGCGTGAAGCGGGAATCAATCGTGATCGATCCCGGCATCGGCTTTGGCAAAAGCCAGGAACAGAACATCGAACTCATCGCAAAGCTCGATCAGCTTATTGCTGCCTTCCCGAATTTCCCTCTGTTGATTGGAACTTCAAGAAAATCTTTTCTCGGCCGCATCCTGGCTGATGAGGACGGCAATCTTGCGCCGGCAAACGAACGTCTTCACGGTTCGCTGGCCACCATCACTGCCGCGATCTTGAAAGGCGCCCACATCGTCCGCGTTCACGATGTGAAAGCGGCGGTTGAGACGGTTCGCGTTGTCGATGCAATAGTAGGAGATTGATTTGTAGATTGATATGGCGAAACAAAGGGTCTTCGACGCGTAGCGTCGGTTGATTTTAGCCCGGCGTTTTAACGCCGGGATGAGGTTATTAAATCCCTCGGTCGCGTAGCGACCATTCAATAAGGCGCTACCTCAGGCGTCGCTACGCGACGCAGCATATCCTGTTTGACCTTCCCGGCCTTGAAAGGCCGGGCTAAACTCGTAACGACGCTAGGCGTCGACATTAACTCCCCTGCCTCCTTGCCTCAACCGTAACGACTGCGAGAGAATCACCCATCAATCGGACTTATCGATCTGCGTTGCTGTTCAGAGTTTAGACTAATCAAATGCCAAAATTTCTTCGTCTTTCGATTTTGTTTGTTACGCTGCTCTTCGTTTCCGGATTTGCTGAATGCTACAAGCCGGTGACGAAAAATCAGTTGCCCGCACGCATCAAGACGGTGGCGGTGCCCGCGTTCCAGATAGGGCCGCAGGCGTTGCGTTACAAGCTCGCTTCGCGTTTTACCGATGCGGTGGTTAACGAGCTGATACATCGCGGCCGCGGCCTGCATGTGCAGGGTGAACGCGAAGGCGCCGACGCGGTCATCGAAGGTTTAATCAAGAGTTATAGATACAGTGGTGTGCTGCTTGACGATAGAGGACGCGCGCGAATCTTCGAGGTGACCATTGAGGTGGCCGTAACCGTGCGCGACCAGACAGAAAACCGCGTGCTGTATGACAATCAAAACTTTGTCTTTCGCGGCGAATACGAATTTGCCAACGACCCGCGCAATTTCTTCAACGAAGAGGACCCGGCCGTGCAACGCATGGCCCGTAACTTTGCTGAAAGCATCGTCTCAACGCTGACCAACGCCGTTCAAATAAAGAAATGAGTTCACTCACGCGCCCGCAACTCGATGCCTCGCTCAAAGCCGGCCGAGTTGCACCGCTCTACCTGTTAGTCGGCTGCGAAACCTACCTGCGCGATGCGGCGGCGCGCGCGATTACCGACGTCGCCCTGGCCGGCACTCTGTTGCGCGAGTTCAATGAATCATCCTTCAGTTTACTTTCCGACAGCGCGAGCGCGGTCATCGCGGTGGCTGAACAACTGCCGATGATGTCCGAGCGTGTCGTAGTACGCATTCGCGACTTTGGCAAACTACGCGAAGCGGATGAAGAAGTCATCATTCGTTATTTGAATGCGCCCTCGCCTTTCACTGTGCTGATTTTCATTGCTGACGATCTGGACAAGCGCAAAAAGTTAACTAAGACACTGCTGAGCACCTGTACCGTAGTTGACTTCTCAGCGGTAAAAGACTCCGAAGCAAAAGCGTGGGCTAGAACGCGTTTGAAAGAGTTGAAGACGGCGGCAGACGATCGCGTGCTCAGTGAGATCATTCGTTTGGCCGGAACGGATTTGCGCACGCTCAATTCGGAACTGGAAAAACTGGCAGCCGCGGCCATCGAGACGCGCACCATCACCATGCAAATGGTCGACGATCTGATTGGGCATTCGCGTGAGCTCTCGAATTTTGCACTTGGAGATCAGTTGATTGCGGGTGATCGCCGGGCCGCGCTGATGACGCTGCATCACTTACTTGAAGACAATGCGGCTCCCGTGATGCTCGTCGGCTTAATCGCCAGCAACTATCACCGGTTGGCATTGGCTAAAGAGTTGATGAGGCAAGGCAGGAAAGATGAAGCTGGCCGCCTGGTTTATGGATCGTACGAAAAGAAAGATGCCTTCTTTAATACGCTGCAGCGGCGCGACGCCAACGCCATCGCGCGCGATATCAAACTGATCGCCGACGCCGATCTTGCAATTAAGACTTCGTTGGGGGGTGGCGGCGTCAAAGGCGCGCAACTGCAATTGGAAGTACTCGTTTGCGAGCTGGCTAATACAACCCGTTAAGTCCTACTCAACTAAATCAAAATCCATCCACTGCGTCGTCAGGCTCTTGTCGCCCTTCGCCAGCTTGTCCACCACGATCACTTGCGCCACGTATTCGCCCGGAGGCAGATCCGTGCCTAAAAGTACCTCGCCGCCCGCGACGATTTGGCGCATATCCGACTGCGCGGTCACATCCAGCGGTCTAACCTTTCCGGTGTAAACAAGTTTCCCATCGCGAAAGAGTCGCAACTGAGTTTCCAGCTGTGGACGGCGGTTGGAATTCAGCTTGGCGTTGTAAATGTAATAGCCATACGACAGCATCTGGCGTTGCCGGAAGCGGCGGATAGCCTGACCCCTCAGCGAGTGATCCTTAATCTGTTTCCTGGCGGCGGCCGATAAGTTTTCTGCGGGATTCGACGCAGCCGGAACGGAAGCAGGGTTGGACCGCGAATCAGAAGCAGTGAAAATGATCCCCGAGAGTGTCAGGTTTTTCTTCTTAACGTCCGGGATTTCGATAAACTGATTAGCCGAGCCGACGTGTGCAGAGGCGGTATCGCGGATCGCCATCCGGAGTTGATAGGGGCCGGCTTTCTTGATGGGCAGCGTCACGACATAAATAATTCCCGCATCGTAAGTGTGCTCTAACTCTGCATCGTCCAGAGTTATGGAATAACTTCTTGAATCCTGACCGACGACTGCGCCGCTATCACCAAAGGTCACGGCCAATATTTCAAAGGAAGTCTTGTATTTCCCATCCAGTTGTTTCGCAAAGGTCAAATCGTGCGCGTCAATATGCAATATTGACTCGGTGAAGGAACCACGCTGCGGATCGTGGCCAAACACCGAAGACATGCGCACGCGAATGTCTCCGGAGGCAAACGGCGAAGCAAGCGCCGCATTGAGTTGATCGCTGGCGCTCCGGTACACAGGCCTTGCTGACTCTTCGTCCGTGTATCCGTAAAACCCGGTACGCGTTCTTACCACCACACCAGGTCGCTTCACCTTTACGTCGATATGATGAAACGCCTCTCGTCTTCCCTTTTGGTTCACGGTTGTTTCGTCCGGCCGATAGCCGAGCAGGTAATAGCCTTTTTGGAAATTCAACACGCGTCGCACAGCGCCGTCGAGGTCGTTAGTGTTGCGAACGGAAATCCCGCCAGTCTGTTGCGACAGGTAATTCAAGCCGGCCTGGGTTGCGCGAAAGTTGCTGCTCCGCTTTTGCAGATCTGAGTCGATTTGCTGCAATGAAACTACGGGATGCGGGTCGCCGAAATAGCCACCGTCATTCTTGAAAGTCCCGATTGGGCCTGAAAGATCGTCGGCGGCGGTCAGTCCCAGAGTCTGAAGTCCGCGCGGATCAATCGTATAGATGACAACCGAAGCCCGGTTCGCAAGATCAGCAAGGCGGTTGATGTTGTCGAGGATGCGTCGCGAGCCCTGATCTTCGTCGTAGATCCGAAAGCCGTCAGAAAACAGGATCACCGATTTACGTCCGGGCAAGGACCGCAGTCCGCGCACTATGAAATTTAGCGCGCCCAGTGTGCCGACGGAAAAAATGTCATCGCGATACTGGCTCGACTGAATGCCCAGTGAGGTGATGTCTAAGGGCGAGGCGATAAGTTCATTCTTGTTACTCTCACTGTTGGTGGCCCCAGTGCTAAACCCAGCCATGCTATCAACGGGTGCGAAGGCGTTAAAGCCGCGGCTGCTTAAGTTGTAGCGCACTCGCTCAATCGCCGCGTATAGCAAACGCCTGTCTGCCGTGAACTGCTGTAATGCGCCCATGCCTGCGCCGGTGCGTATGATGGCCACCAGGTCGCCGGGCTGCATTTGTTCGTCAACAAACTTCCGCAGAGTCATGCGCACATACTTTGAACTCTCGAAAGAGAGACCGAGATCGTCTACTACGAGTGCGATGGCGCGTTTCACTTGGTCCGGACGCAGGCTCACCGGCGGCGGCGGCGGCGCAGGTGGCTCGCCTTTCGCGGGCTTTGGCGGCGGCGCCGAGGCAACGCGTGTTGTACTTGCGGGCGCGATGAAGCTCAAGTTAGTAATCTTCTGTGGCCTGCCGTCTTCCGTGACAACAAAATCTTCCGTTGTCAGATCGTTTACCGGCTGACCTTTGGAGTCCAGCACAGTCACATCCACCTGCACCAGATTCGTCGTAATGCGGACCACGTCCCCACGGGTTGGCGTAGGAGTACTGGTTGGTTTCGTGGGGGATGCAACGCCGGTTGTTTGTCCTCGAGCGGAGATCAGGCACGCGCCAACGAGGGCGATGGCGATTGAATATGTAAGGGGTTTCATGACGGCGGAGGTCCTTTTGGGAATTACAGAAAAGTCTAGGCCGGCGCGTGGCCAGCTTGCTGGTTGCCGGGGAGATGGCCTTTAGCTGAAACAACGAGAGTATAGCGAAAGGTCTTTAGCGCGGCTAGAGTGTGAGTTGAGATCGCGTAAGCTTTGCCTTCAAAGTCAGCAGTGCGTAACGCTCCGGCTTTGCCGCCTGATGTGCGGCGGTGGTTATGCCCCGCCGTTGAGTATCTCTTACATTTTTGGGCTTCGCCCTTGATGTGACTTTGGCCCAATAGCAATGAGGGCCAAGCGCGCATAGGGGCATAGCCCCTGGGATAGTCTGGCTGTTTCCGGCGGGGCATAGCCACCGCCGCACATCAGGCGGCAAAGCCGTCCGTGAGCGGGTCGAATCTTTCGAGGAACAAGTCGATGTGAATAAGAGTCTGAGATTTAGGAGTCCGTTTACGAATTGTTTTTATCGAGTGAGCCTATAAATCAACAGCGCCGCTCGTTTCGTCAGCAGCGGCAGCGAATCCAACTCAACAAACTCACCCGGTGCATGAGCGCTACCGCCACTGGCCCCGATGCCATCAAGTCCGGGAATCAGGTGCGCAACAAAGGCGATGTCCCCGGCGCCACGCTCGCCTGGGTCGAGTGCTTCCACCTTCCCTGCGCCCAGGTCCTGGCTCACCTGATCCAGTTGTTTTAGTAGCTGATTATTTCCTTCACTCGGTGTCATTGCGGGATAGCGATCTTCGAAAGTGATTTTCGCGCTGGTGCGCGGCAGGCTAGCGGCCACGATGTCGCGCATCTTCGCGCGCGCAGCTTCCTTTTGCTGTTCACTGATGAAACGCAAATCGCCGGTCACCATCACCTTTGCCGGGATGACATTTGTTTTGCCGCTCGCTGTGCCATCGGTAACTTTAAGCGCCGCCTGAGTGCCACCAACAATCACGCTTGGGTTAAAGGTTAAATACTTTTCCTGGTGAAGTGTTTCGTAAAACTGATCGAGAATGCGCGCGGCTTCGAATATCGCCCCGGCGCCGGCGTCGTCCCGAAAGATGCCTGCCGAATGGCCAGTTTTAGCAGTCACTTCAAGGGTCCAACTACTCGAGCCGCGTCGTCCGATCGTGGCGCGAGTGCCGGCGGCCGCTTCAAAACTCAACGCCAGGTCTGAACGCTTCGCTGCCGCAACCATTTCGCCCCGGCTGATTTCCAGTGGCCGGCCGATAGTCTCCTCATCACCGGTCAACATAACAATGATGCGCGTGTCCTTTAACGCGCCTGCGGCATCAAGTGCTTTCAACGCATAAAGCAACACGACAACACCGGCTTTCATGTCCGCGCCTCCGGTGCCAAACGCTCGGTTTCCTTCGCGCCTAAACTTTTCCCCACTCAACACGGTATCGATGTGGCCCAACAGCAGCAGGCGCTTCCCTTTTGTACCTGAAGTTTGCGCCAGCATATGGCCGGCCCGCTTCATCTCGGCCGGCATGTCGATCCATTTTGCGGTCAAGCCCAACGACTGGAGTTCGCTCATAAAGACACGGCCAACCCGTTTCACGCCGGCAATGTTTTCGGTCGGGCTTTCCAGGTTGACGACTGTTTCCAGCAAGGCAATCTCTTCTGCTTGATGCGCATCGATGAAGCTCGCGATCTTTTGTTCCTCGGGCGAGAGCGTCTGCGCGTTTGCAACTACGCAGGCGAGGATGATGGTTAACAACGCCAACTCAAACTTGCGATTTAGTTGATTCATTTTAGTTTTCCGATTGTAAAGCAAACTGTTAGTTTGCGGGGGTTCGTTACCATTCAACGTGATGTGCCGGCGACCAACGCGAAACCAACAGTTTGCTTTACATCCGTCCGGCAGCTTGACACCGACAATAGTCAAATCCACTACTCCAGCCGAGTGGCAACGAGCCACCGCAAACTAACAGTTTGCTTTACTACGCTTCCTGCTTTTGAGTTTCGGCTGCTGCTTTGCGCTCAGCGGCGCGTGCCGGCCTCGCATACTGATCCAGTCCGAAGCCCAGAAAAATCGTGGCCACGATGAACGCGGCTGAGAAGTAATAAGGCGATGAGACGCCCAGCGAGTCAAAGGCCCAGCCGAAAAATAACGGCGCAATGATTCGCGAGATACCGCCATACGTCTGTTGCAATCCCATATAAAGCCCGCGCTCTCTTTGACTAATAACGCGCGACAGAAGTGCAGTGACACAGGGAAAGGTGAAAGCTGTTCCTAACGGAATCAAGGCCACCGCGATTGCCAGCATCCCGAGGTTTTGCGACAGCGGCATGCCCACCACGCCCGCCGCCAGCAACACCAGGCCGAGGCGTGAAAGGTTCGCCTCGCCCAGCCAATCGACAGCTCGGCCCAGCAGCAACACGCGCGCGAAGACCGAGATGGAACCGACGTACATGAAGAAGTAACCAATGGTCTGTTCGGTAACTTGGAAGCGCGCGTTCAAAAAAAGCGCCAGCACTGAAAAGCTTCCTTGAAAAGCGCCGATTGCTATTGCATAGATCCATATAAGACGCGACGACGGTTCGCTCGCACGGGACACGACACGCCAGATTGCCTGACGCGAAGTTTGCATCATTTCACCAGCCTGCGGCTCTTCAGTGAAATCACGCGACTCTTTGAGATAGCGCGCGACGAAGATCATGTTCAGAAAACACAGCGCTGCTGCCATGATGCCGGGGGCCGCATGGCCCATCTGCAAAGTGCTTGGTCCGGGCATCAAGTCGCGTTGGCCCAAAGCAAGCGCAAAAGAGCCGAGCACCGGCCCCAGCGCCACTCCCAGATTGGTGGTTGCCGAAAGCCATCCGAGGGCCCGCGCGCGATCCTTTGGATCGGTCGAGTCGGCAACGTAGGCCTGGATCACGCCGACGGTGCCGCCGCCTGCTCCCTGCACAACTCGCGAGAGAAACAACAAAAACAGCGAGTGAGCGAAGCCGAAAATCAGATAAGCAATCCCGGCTGCGCCTAATGCGATCAGCAGCGTAGGTCGCCTTCCCACACGATCAGAAAAGCGGCCCCACATTGGCGCGCTCAAAAGTTGGGCGACAGTGAATGCGGATACGATAAAACCGATGATCAGGCCGATCCCAAAATGCATCCCCAGCACATTGACGCCTGACCCGCCCAGACTCTGCACATAAAAAGGCAGCAGCGGGATGATCATCAACAACCCGAGCATGTCCACAAACGCCGTGGCCATCAGGGTGAACAGCTTGGCTGGAATCTTTCGCACTTCGCGCCACAGCACGTAGAGCAGTCCGGACGCGATCACGCCCAACGCTAGTAACACAATTGGGGATTGTAGGGATTGGGCGATGTTCTGCTGGATCAGCATTTCACGTCGTCGCGTGGAGACAGGTCACTATTGGCGTCGAAGATGGTCGTTAGTACAGCGCAACATCATACACTAGAGTTTTTTGAACACGCTTTACGCCGGCGTGCGTTTGAGACCCGACCGATGGCTTTCATGGTTGCGATGCGCGTTGAGTGTGGTACACGGTCGCTATCGCTCCCGTTCTATTTGCTCCAATTCAGCACTCATTGCAGATCGAATGGTCCCGCGCTTAATCATCCGTCTACTTCTTCGATTCAAAGGATTCCACGTTACCAAAATTCTTGCATTGTGGGTAAACGAATACAGAACCGGGAGCGGTAGCGACCGGGTCTGAGCTGCGATATAGAACTACGTCAATGACTCGCGAATCAGAAGACATACGCATTCCCCTGGGTTACCTAATCACTTTTCGAAGTTATGGTACCTGGTTGCATGGCGACCCTCGTGGATCAGTTGATCGGTTTTATAATCGCTTTGCACGCCACGAATCCCTCCTAACAAACGATGGGAAAAATATAATCGCGAAACGTTGAGCCATCCGCCCGTAAGGTTGGGACGCAGTCAAAGAGCGGCGATCGAAAAGGCCATCCGCGAGACGTGCAAGATTCGTAAGTGGGGGTTTTGGACCATGAATATTAGAACCAACCACGTTCACACGGTGGTGTCGGCGCCATGCAAACCGGAAAAAATTTTGGCTGCTTTCAAGGCGAATGCAACACGAGAGTTGCGGGAGTCGGGCTGTTGGCACTCGAGTAAGACCCCTTGGGTGGACCGCGGTAGTAAGAGATATTTGTGGACCGAACGCGACGTCATAAATGCCATGGTGTACGTTGAGTATAACCAAGGCGAACCGATGCCATGAAGTTAGATTTTTGGATGTTGGATGCTCCGCCGCCAACGACCCAGTCGCTACCGCTCCCGGTTCTGTATTCGTCGACCCACATGAGACGCCTGCTACTGCGTCAGAAGCGCAAGGACAAGCAACTCAACCCGCCATCCATTTTTTGAAACTCAGTCATCTCAAGCTCTATCACTTGATAACCCAGCTCTCGCAATTTTCCTGTAAACGCAGGATAGCCGGCGGCCACCAAGACGTGGTCGTTGACTCTGATGCAATTAGCCGCATACGACTCATGGGACTCCACGATAACGAGATCGTAGCCATCGAACTCTGGGCGACCGGCCAGCGCTTCAGTTACCACCAAACGGCGTTGGCCAACTTGTGCCAACCCGCTCTTCAAGTGCAGTAAACCTTCAGTGCTTCGAATATCCACAAAGCTACAGGTGTAACCGGATGAGGTGAGCAACTGGGACAACTGTTGCGCGCCCGTTTCGTTTGTTCGGTCAGACAGGCCAATGAAGAAATGGTCGCCTGCTTCACAAACGTCGCCGCCGTCCACAGTTCCAGACGATTCAATGGAAACGAGAGCCGGAAAGAGATTTGCGAGGGTGAGTCTCATGCTCTCGACTTCGCCGCGCCGGCTGGGCGCGCCTGGCCGCGTGATAACGGCGCAACGATTAGTCACTATCGCTATGTCTTCAACGAAGGTTGAATCGGGATGAGCTGGATCAGGTGCCAGCTTAGTTACTGTTAATCCTGCCTGCGCCAATGCCGCGCAATAAGCTTCATGCTGTCTTAGCGCATTTTCATAATCGGGAGCGCCGAGTCCGGCACTCGTTAGACCATCAGAAAAATTCGCCGCCGGAGGACGTACGATTGCTCTTGTAAACATCATAGAGATCCTAACGCACAAGTTGTTTTCCCGTCATTCCTCACATTCATCCGTCACCTTTTTCCATTTACGATTTACGATTCACGATTCACGGCCTTTGTTCCTATTTACGATTCACGATTTACGATTTACGATTAGTCCCATGAAACTAACAGAATTCTTACTGGCGGAACTGGACCGCGAGGTGGAGCGTTCGCGCAGCGCTTTAGAGCAGATGCCCGAGGGCAAGTACGATTGGAAGCCGCACGAGAAGTCTATGATTCTCGGCTATCTGGCAAACATGGTGGCGACGATTCCCAGCTGGATCGGAATGCAGATCACGGAAGGCGAATTGGACGTCGCGCCGGCGCCTGGCGAGTCAAAGCTGGAACATAAACGGATGGACACCAGCGCCCAGCTGATCGAGGCACTCGACAAGTCGGCAGCTAGCGCTCGTTCGGCGTTCGAGAAGACGACCGACGAACACTTGATGACTAACTGGCGGTTGCTGGCTCGCGGACACGTCGTTATGGAAGCCCCGCGCCATCAGATGATTCAGGACACCTTTAACCATTGGGCGCATCACCGTGGTCAGATGACCGTGTACCTGCGCTTGCTGGGTGCGAAAGTGCCGGCCATTTATGGACCATCTGCAGACGACAGCCAGTTTCGGTAGTTTTTGGACTGCGTCGGCTTGACGCCGCTTTTTACGTTGCAACGCAGTCTTCTTTTACTGAAGTCGCGAGGCGAACTTGAAAAGGCGAGGTCAAGCCGCGGCAGCCCCAAATGACCGGGAGTAAAACAGCACCTTTACGGCGGGGCCTAGCCACGGCCGCACATCCGGCGGCAAAGCCGAAGCCGCACCGATCCAGGACGTTTAGGAGAACGGTTTTCATCGAGCAGGAGGTAACACCAGCTGCCTTCACATAACAACCCCAAAGTGTTCACGGAGTACTCCAGCGTACTCTTCTTCACTTGCCAAGGTTCGCTCTTGCCGACCCTGAGAGCCGCCGCTATTTGACGTGGTAATGAAACGCATATCGCTGAGAGTAATGCGTCCGTCCTCGGTCGCTCGCGAGCAGATTCGCCCACGGGTGAAATGAGACTCGGGAGAAGTCTGGTGATAGTGGCACATCTCGGCGTAGTCAGTGTAGGCATGTGGCTCGAGGGTGAAACGATACTGCGCTGTCCACTCTTCACTGTCTTCACGCTGCATGAGGAGCCGATGTTTGCCGTCTTGAATAATTCTGTACCCGCGGGTTCCCTGTTGCTGGTCTCCTTGTTCGTCCAGCAACAGCGGTTCGCGAAAGGAGTCACCAAAACCCACATCCGCGAGCCAACGTTGTTCCCACGGAACCATAAGCGTCATGTGATCGAAGGCAGGACCATATTCGCCTGCTGCATTAGCAACTTCGGCAGAGAGCATGACAACGTCGAAGCCAAGGGCCCGCAATAACGCGGCAAACAGGCCGTTGGCTTCGTAGCAGAAACCGCCGCGTCGATTGGTCACAATCTTGGTGAACAAGGCATCGTCCTCAAGCAAGATCGCCTGTCCGGCGTGGATGCTTAAATTTTCAAAAGGCACCGTCAAAAGATGCGCAACTTGTAAGGCGCGCAAAGTAGCGGCAGTCGGCGCAAGGGACCCGCTGTAATTAATCCGTTCCAGATAAGCCTTGATGTCCATCACTCAGAAGAATATTAACTATAGATAGATGCTTTGCCTAAAAGTTCTCAGCGGGTTCGGCTTTGCCGCCGGATGTGCGGCTGTGGCTATGCCCCGCCGTCAAGTTGCCTTTTACCTTTTGGGCCGTACCCTCTTAGTGCGACCTTGGGCCCGACAACGAGGCTAAGCCAACTGGTCAACTGGTACTTGATGGAGCCTGGCTTTTTTCGGAAGCTTTTGAAGGATCGGGCATAAGCGTAGCCTCAGGAAAAGAGTAATAGAGCGATTCCGGAAAGGCCGAGCCTTTCCGCACTGTGCGGCGGCAAGCCGCAATCGGCGACGCTCAGGTTCTGAACAATTAAGAACTTTTGTGCAAAGCCTGCACTGGAATCTCTAATCCGGTCTTCCTTAGCGCGTGCTCTTTTGCAATTTTTCCACTCGCGCGGCCAAGCGCACATCACCAATCTTTTCCGTCACTGCGGCAAAAGACCCGGCTGGTCCTTTCCAACGCAATTCATCTACCTTCCGAAATAATGGGGCGTTAGTGCGCAGTGTCGCCAGATTCTTGAAGAGCAAGGCAAGCTCGAGGTTGCCCTGCTTAAGAACGTCCGGCGGAAACTGTTCTATGTGTCCGTGACGATTGATGAGTGTCGCGGCAGTCTTTGCGCCAAGCCCCGCTATTCCCGGATAACCATCAGCAGAATCACCTACCAACGCGAGATAGTCGGCGATGAATTCCGGCGCTACGCCAAACTTGGCGCGGATTGCCTGCTCACCGCGAATCTCATTCTTGCGGCGATCTATTTGCACCACGCGATCGCCCGTAACGCATTGCGCCAGATCCTTATCCGGCGTCCAGATGCAAACCTTCTCAACGCGCTTATCTTTCGCGGCAAGGTGCGCGGCCGACGCCAGCGCATCGTCAGCTTCCAATTCGATCATCGGCCAAACGACTACACCCATCGCTTTGAGTGCTTCTTCAAGTGGGTGGAACTGCGCGAGCAAGGCCCGTTCGATTCCGGCGCCCGTTTTGTACTCGGGCCAAACATCGTTACGGAACGATTCGATAATATGGTCGGTGGCAACGCCGAGGTGGGTTGCGCCATCCTCGATCATCTTGGCAACCATGTTGAGCACGCCCGAGACGGCGCCAAAAGGCGGATCAGTTTTTTTGAAGCGCCGGATGCCGTAGAAGTGACGAAAGAGTTCGTAGGTGCCGTCGATGAGATGGACGATCATTGGGGGGCCGGAGGTCAGAGATCAGAAGTCAGAAGTCAGAAGTGAGAAGTCAGCAAAGCATGAACCTTTTTCCGTGTATTCACAATACATTTCACAATTCCTACTGACCGCTAACCGCTACTTCTGACCTCTGACTTCTGACCTCTGACCTCTGACCTCTGACTTCTGACTTCTGACTTCTGACCTCTACTTCTGACCTCTGACTTCTGGTTTACGATTCTTCCAGCACGGACAGAATATTCCCGGCCGGGTCCTTAAACCAGGCGATCTTTGGGCCGACGTCGCCGCGATGAATCCCCTTCTCGTCCGTCTTGATGTCAGGATTGTCGTACTGCTCAAAACGCACGCCGCGTTTCGTAAGTTCAGCTACTGCGCGTTCAATACCATCGACGGGAAAGTTTAATATCGTGAAAGTAGCCGGCGTGTGGTTGGGTTTCGGATAGATCATTATCACAGTGCCGCCGGCTATGTTTAACTGCAAAACGCCCATCGGACCATCAGCTACATCCAGTCCGAGAATTTGACCGTAGAATTCCTTCGCCTTTTGCATATCGTTCACTGAAAAGCCGGAAAATGCTTTTGTGTCTTTGAACATGCGATTTCCTCCGCTGGGAAGCTACTCCCTTCCTCAAAGCACTTAAAAAATAAGGGGCACGGTCATGGACCGTGCCCCGAAGTTACCATGATGATTAGCAAGACCCTAACCTCGCCAGCGGCTTGGCTATGGCCAACACCATTACGGCTTGTTGCTGACCGGCGTCGCACTGGGCCTCTGGCTCATACCGCGATTGAGCATCATCTTAACTTCTACACGCCGGTTTTGCGCGCGACCGGTTGCTGTCGTGTTGTCAGCGACAGCTTCCGTTTTGCCATAACCCATCGGCGTGACAAAACGACGGAGCGGAATCTTATGATTGACGGCGAGATACTGAATCACTGCATCTGCGCGCTCGCGGCTGAGGCGGAAGTTCTTCGCTTCACCGCCGGTCGAATCCGTATGGCCCGAAACCTCGACTGAGTAAGCCTTGGAAGTGGCGACCTTGGCTGCAAAATCATCAAGCTGTTGCTTTGCTTCCGGGGAAAGTACCGCGCTATTAACTCGGAAAGTCACTGCAACATTTTCCTGCACATCAAATTCATCGAGATCGTTAATGCGCGTATTCGCTGCAGTTGCTTCTTGCCTCGCTTCGGCCGCAACGGCATAAAGCTCGTCCATCTGTCCGGCCATGCGCTGCTGGTTTTCCTCAACCGGCGTCACTCGCGTATCAGACGTAATCGCGGCGCGCATGTCTGACTCATCAAAGCGGATCTTCTCGGCGACAAGTTGCCCTTGCGAATCGCCGCGCCCTTCAACTTCCACAATTAGCCCGCGCAAAATGTCCGTCACCGGATACTTCTTGCCGCTGCGCAGAAAGCCGCCATGCGTTTTGACACTGGTGCGATCCGTTAT
>JBPCLZ010000187.1:0-3940 GCA_051002775.1 Pyrinomonadaceae bacterium
TAAATGGTCCAGTGCGCCGCGTGCGACTGGAGACGGCACAGATTCTGGTAAAAGAAGGCAAGCCGGTTGAAGGGCGCCGCCAGCTTCGTGGGATAGCTACTTACGATCCGAGGGGTCGAAAGATTGATACCGTGGCCTACCCTGTAGAGGGGGACTCGCTTACCGGGAAAGAGCAGTACCGTTATGACGAGAAGGGAAACATCATGGAAATGGTAGTACGCGACGTCGATGGTTCTGTCCTCAGTAAGGAGACTTACAAGTATGAGTTTGACTCTCTGGGAAACTGGAACAAGATGACTACGTCGGTTGCCCTCTACGAGAACGGTACCGTTAGCTACGAACCCACTGAAGTTTCATATCGCACAATCGCTTACTATTACGGGGCGGTGGAAAAGTTAGAATCTAAGGTCAGAACGGACTCGAGTCCGACGAGCAACCGCATCCCTACAACTTCCAACATCAAATTTGCAACTGGTGATTCCGGAGTGGCGGAATCAATTGGACCGAGTAAGGTGCCAGCCGTCTCACCTGTTATTGAGCAGACCAAGAATGTCCTGAAAGAATCTCCATCCTCAGGAGACAACAACCGAGAAAACAAACAAACTGTTAACGTTCTTAACGCCCCGAGTGTTAATGCGATAACTCCCGCCGTTCCAAACATCGCAGCCGCTGCGAACGAGAAGGCGAGCGTAAAGCCTCGCGCCGAAGAGGAGCCCAGGAGCGCGGCCGTTAACCCTTCAGAGCGACCAGAAAAGATCTCTGAGAGGGTAATTTCAACTGCATTGGGAGAACGCAAAGAGATCAAGACTTCCAAACCAGATGAAATTTCCCCCACAGCCCTGTATCAAACAGGCCTAAAGTATCTAGCAGAAGGTGCTTACGATCAGGCAGCGGATACTCTCAACCAACTTATTAAATTCAATCCGAATGATGCGATCGTCTACGCGAAACTGGGTCTAGCTTATTCCGGTTCGCGTAAACATAAGGAGGCCATTGTCGGGCTAAATACGGCGATCAGAATTAAGCCGGAGATTGTTGATGCTGAGGCGTACTACTACCTCGGCTACTCATATTCAGAACTGGGCTATCACAAGGAAGCAGTTGCGGCTTTCAAGAAGGCTTTGTTTGCTACGCGACAAGAGGCAATCGATAAGGACCAGGCAAGCACGAGTGTGCCCACGTCGCAAATCCATTACGGTCTCGGACTCGCACAGTACAACTGGAAGCGTTACCAGGAGGCCATTAAGGAATTGAAGGAAGCCGTGAAGTTAAATCCAAAGCTGGCTGAGGCGTACTACGCGCTTGCGCTTGCTTATCTGGCACACGGTGATCGCTGGTCGGCACAGAAGCAACAGAAAACGTTAGTGTCCGTGGACCCAGCGCTAGCCAGGAGACTTGCCGACGAAATTGCCATCGCGTCTGTTAGAGACAATGTACCCTGTACTGGTACGGGTTTCATGTGTCGTTAACGGTTAACAATAATTTCAGTTCCCACCAATGGCTCTTGGGTGCGGCCAATGAGCATATGAACGAAACTCTAACTGCCTATAGTCTGCTGAAAGAAATTGCAGACCTTTCCTCTCGAGGGAGGAGTGGTCGGCTTCAGATAAGATCTGGAGATACGCGAGGCGCTTTGTTCTTCCGGCAGGGTAAGCTCGTAGACGCTCGAGTCGGCCCTTTTACAGGGTTCGTAGCTATTAACCTCGCAGTATCCATTATAGAACCTCGTCTTAGCTTCGATCCGTCAATAGAACCGCCCCCCTCACGCTTTAAAGATTTGGCCGAGCGAACTCTTCTTAGAGATCGCTTTGGCATTGATACCCTCGAAGCAGAGGTTGCTGGTAAGCAACCCAGGATAGCCGAAGAGAAAGAACAGATCTTTGAGGCTACTGTGCAAAGGGAACCTCCGGAAACAACACCTCCCCAGCAGGCATGCGCAGCCGAAAAGGATGAAACAGAAGCAACAAGCGAATCGACCAAACCCGGGCGAGGAATCTTTTCTTCAGGCGAGACCAATCAATGTTTGAACCAGGCTGGTCCAATACCTTTCACCGCGAAACGTCAACAGGCTCAAACAACTCTGCACACTATTCATCCGACGTACCGGACCAGGGTGAAGCGGTTACTTTCATACAACACTAGAGACAGATTCGTTCTACGAGCAGGTTTTATTATTTTAGTAGTCATCCCCGCGGCGGTTGTCACTGCTTCATATTGGCCGAAGGGCAAGCAGACATCGGCGCTCAATGCATCCCGTTCTCTTAGAGCCGAACCAGTGCTGACTCCGAACGCGTCACAAGATGCCCCAGCCATACCTCTCATTAAAACGGTTCGAGCTGAGCCTGCAAAGCCCCCACGCAACGCTGAGCTTCCTGTTAGTGGGGATCCTAAAACTCTTCCACTCGAGGTTCCAGATCGTAAGACCAAAGGCAGTAAAAACGTTCCAACCGATGATACGGCTGTGGAGCAGAATATCTCTGATAAGCCTTCTTACCGGACGGTCGTTGTGGTTTTACAGATTGCGGAGGGACATGTTACTGAAGCGTACATCCAAAACCCACAAGTTGGTTTGCGAGCCTACGAATCGACAGCGTTGCGTATGGCGCGGGAACGTCGATATTCGAAGGATACCAACCGAAAGGAAACTGTAATTTTGAAGTTGACTGAACGCCCATAGGTGTGAGGGAAACCGCTAATCAGACCTCAATCTCCTCTGGGTCATCCCTGTCGCATGAATATTTCTACATCTTTTTCATCATGGGACCGGCGGCGACTCTCTTCTTGCTCAGTTTGCGCGCTGGCTTGAAGTTGGCCGGCAAAGGTGTTCCGGTATCGGCTGAGTTTACTTCAACAATCTGGCTCTTCAGCGGCCCTAGAATTCCCAGCAGCTCGTCCTTCTCAGCTTGAGGTACATTGAACTTGTCGAGGGTGGCTACAAGATCTTCAACCAAGGCGCCAAACTCGCCTTCCGTTACCTTCATGTTCTTGTGCGACTTCTTCATGTCAAGCCCGGTGTAGGCACATGGGCCACCAGTGGCAGCGCATACCTGTTCAACAAGGTGCAGCTTTACGCGGGCAGTATCGCTCTTGCCAAATTTCTTGTTGATGCGATTGTCGGCGGCCACGCGGCCGGTAAAGTCATCAATCACGGCCTTAATGGCGGGTAGTCCACCGAGCCGGTCGTAGAGCGATTTCTTCATTATTGTATCTTGAGCCGTGGCGGTGATAGCCATTGCTCCCAGCACCAAAGAGGTCAGTGCAAGCCTTTTGATTTTCAGCATTTTTTGTTCCTTCCTGTCCTGACTGTTTGTTTAGCTTCTCATACTGCTTATGAAAATCCATTCTCTCAAAACCAGGCTCCCTTTGAAAGTCGAACGCTCGTTTGTTTAACACGGTAAATGCAGGCCTTACTACATTCTTACTACATTCACCTTTTTGTGATTGGTTCAACTTCCCGTAAGTTGTTGAGTAGTTTGGAGGCGGCTGCGATCGGAATCAAACCGATGAATAAAGGTTTTGCCGACCTCTTCGAGTAATGGCAAATGATTCTCTTTCGTCTTCTCACCCAAAACGGACAACTCGATCTGGGGTTGAGCATAGCCGGGCAAGACTAACACTAACAGAGATTAGAGCTGGATGCGCAAGCTGGAGTAGTCAACAGCTATGCCCCCATAAGATAGAGAGAGTCCCTCCACTTCTGGTCGGGCAAAACGATAAGTCTGCTCATGAAAAAGAGGGAGAAGCAGTCTATCGCGAGCGATGATCTCTTCGATCTGTCGATAGACTGCATGCCGCGCGGCCGGCGATGTTTCCGATCGTCCCCGGGCAATCAGACGGTCCACTTCTGCTGAGCCACATAGGTGTCCCAGCAACCCCTCCTTCGTGGCCAGGATGTTAGCGAAGGTGTCGGCATCAGGGTAATCAGCGGCCCAACGCCCCA
>JBPCLZ010000188.1:0-29558 GCA_051002775.1 Pyrinomonadaceae bacterium
TATCAATTGAATTCTCTGGCCCATGGCACTGGTTTCCTTCCACGGCATCGGCATCCTCCTCCTTGCCGACGCAATGTAAACCATGTGCCCGGTTCATTCTGTAAACTATGTTACCGGTTTGTACCCCCCTAACCCCTCTCCCCCACGGGAGAGGGGAACGGAAGTCATAAACCATTAGCTACTTTTTTTACGAGCATCTACTTCACCGGCAAGGAGGGCGCGTCTGAAGTGAGCACCGAAAAACGCTCAGTGCTGCCAGTTTTGTGGCGCGCAATCAGGCTACGGTGCCCTGCCTGCGGACAATCATCCCTGATCGAACGACCGTTTCACATAAAACATCATTGTCCGTTGTGCCGCTCGCTCTTCAAACGCGAAGAAGGTTTTTTCGTAGGTGCCATTCTGGCCAATGTCATTGCCACTGAATTTGTAATTCTCGCGGTATGCCTCGTCTTGTTGCTGGTGGTTGGCGCCAGCTATCAAACGGTTTTGCTTGGGCTATTCGTGCTGGCGTTACTGTTTCCGCTCGCTTTCTTTCACCACAGTTGGAGTTTCTGGCTCGCCTTCGATTACCTGATTGAATCGCTGCCGAAGTACGATCCGGCGAAACGCTATCAGTAGCAAATTGATATTGGCTTTTCTTTATTTCCCTTCTCCCTTTGGGAGAGGGGTCAGGGGAGAGGGCCTCGGGCGCGGCTCTGCCGCCTTCCGTGCGGTAAGCCTATGGCTTACCGTGGACCGGTGTTCATGTTCGAGGCTATGCCTCAGCGGTGACTGTTGCGTGTCTCAAGTTTAGGCGGAGGCAGAGCCTCAGTTAAAAAGCTCTTTTCGGTAAGCCATAGGCTTAACGCACGGAATGCGGCAGAGCCGCCCAGCATTACTCGTCAAGCTGAACCTGTGCTAGCAACGGCATGTGATCTGAGGCTTTTGTCTTGGCCGCTTCAGTTACTACCTCACAATGCAACAAGCGTCCGGCAAACTGCTGCGGCAGGAACAAGTAATCAAGTCTTAGGTGAGGGTCCCAAACGGGAAACGTATAGCCCTTTTCATCTGGGTGCAGTGTCCGGTATCCGTCGAGGTAACCAGAGTCTCGCATCAGTTGGATTGTTTCGCGTTGAATGTCGCGGCCGCTTATCCAGACAAGCCCGCGGATCCAGGCGGGCATACGTCGCACATCCAGGATTTCACCCGGGGCCAGAGTGTTAAAGTCTCCCACCAGCACGTGAAAGCCTTCCTGATGTCTCTCAATACTTTTCAATAATGCCTGAATCTCGCGCACCCGGCGCCGTTCGCTCCACTTGGAAAACGTCGAACTCAGATGGAGTCCGAAGATTCGCGCCTCACTACCCTGCAAAACAATTTCGAGAAATGAGTGTTTGGCTCCGGCTGGGTAATGCCATTCGTGGTGGGCGATTTCTAAACGACTAATGTATCCGATCGAGTGTTCGGGACGCGCGGCCCAGATCGACAAATCCGTTTCCTGGGCCAGGCGACTAATAACTCTCGTGTCGATCGCTTCCTGGAAGACAACCAGATCCGGCGCGACGTCACGTATGACCTGGGCCAGTTCCCTTTCGCGCCCCCGACCGCCAAAGCGGATGTTATAGCTGAGCAGCTTTACGATCACAAAGTCACGAAACTTTTTGTGGCTCGATTACCGTGTGATAAAGCTTATCAAACAGAACGTCGCGCGAGAAAAGAATAAAGTTCGCAGTGGCCTGGAAGTTGACCGGACGCCCCGCCAACTTTTGCAGTTCTTCTCGCAGTGGATTCAGCGCCGGCGCAATCGTCGGGTCTTTGTCACACAGCGGCTTGGTATGCAGTGCAGGAATGTAATAACCATCTTCGTTCCAGAATTCCATGACCTTGGCACCGATAAGCGTGACGTCCAGATCGCTGGAGCCGCGGCCACCAGCGTCAAACGGTTCGCCGTCTTCCCAGCGCTTGTTCGTCACCACGCTGCCCCGCAGGGCCACGCCCGTCCCTTCCGGCAAACCGGCTTTTAGCTTTGCTACGAACTCGCGAAATTTAAGCGTGTCGCCGTCAAATGCGAGCCTGGTGATTCGTTCTTCAATCTTCTCGTCAGCCATCGTGGTTTTCCCTTCTTACCCCGGTTCGTCGTCGGCTGCTGTCAGCTGCACTGTACGAGTTGCGATGAATTTCTCTTTCGACTTATTTTATAACGCCGCCATCAGTAACTAGTCGAGCAAAGCTATGACCGTCCAGATTCGTCAAGCACAAATCGAAGATGTTCCGGCGCTCGAGAACTTGATACGCGACTCGGTTAGCGTGCTAAGCTTGCCATACTACACTGCAAAGCAAATCAGCAGCGCGTTGGCGCACGTTTTTGGGCCGGACACGCAGTTGATACTTGACGGCACCTACTTTGTCGCAGAAGCTGACAACCAAATTGCAGGCAGCGGCGGCTGGAGTAAACGCAGGACTTTATTCGGCGGCGATCAGGCAAAACCACTCGTAGATCCCCTGCTTGATCCAACGGAAGAGGCTGCACGTATCCGCGCCTTTTACGTTCATCCGAGCTGGTCGCGAAGAGGAGTCGCCACGAAAATCCTGATCGCCTGCGAAGATGCGGCACGTCGGGCGGGCTTTAGCCGCATTGAACTGGCCGCAACGCTCCCCGGCGAGCCATTGTATTTGGCGAGAGGTTATCGAAAGTGCGAGCCGCTGCAAATCGAAACGCCCGACGGCGAATCATTGTCAGCCTTTCGCATGGAGAAAGAAATATAGTTGTGCACAAAAAAAGAGCCCGAGTGCTTCGCTGCTACTTGCCTGTTTTCTCCCTTCCCCTTTGGGGAGGGCCGGGGTAGGGGTTTTAGGCGGGCGTAAAGCCCTCTTCCCTAACCCCTCTCCCAGCGGGAGAGGGGACACAGAATTTTAACGCGGGAGACAAAACAAATGTTTGCAGCCAGGAGATCCTCGATTAGTGAGTGGGAAACATTTCTCGATGAGTTTAGAGAGACGCTGTCAGCGGCGACGCCCCGACTACTGGCTATCACAGAAGAACAAAGTGAAGTTCCGCGTGCCGAAGACAAGTGGTCCGCGAAACAAATTATCGGGCACCTGATTGACTCGGCCGGAAACAACCATCAGCGCTTTGTGCGCGCACAGTTCACCGACGATTTGATCTTTCCAGGTTACGAACAAAACGAATGGGTGCGGGTGGAACACTTTCAGGAAGAGCCGTGGCGCGATCTGGTTCAATTCTGGCAACTGTACAACCAGCACATCTTGCACATCATGAAGCATGCGCCTGAAGACACGCGCACTAAACTTCGCCAGCGGCACAATCTTCATCAGCTTGCTTCGGAACAGATCAAGGAAGACGAGCCGGTGACATTAGAGTTTTTCATGCGCGACTATGTCGACCACATGAAGAAGCATTTGGGTCAGGTGTTTGGGAACTGACAGGTGTCAGGTGACAAGTGACAAGTCAATCATTAATTGCGGGGCAGGCTTTCTCAGCCGATCGCAACCGCTTTGCTAGGCGCCCGCTGTTGACCTGTCACTTGTCACTTGTCACCTGTCACTTGTCACATTAAGGAGCATCCATGGAATACACCTTCGAACAGTTAAAACACAAAACAGTTGGCGAGCTGCGCGAAATCGCCAAGGGAAATGAACACGAAGCGTTGCAGGGCTACACGCAGTTGAACAAGGAACACCTCTTGGTAGCCCTCTCAAAAGCGCTTGGCATACAACACGAACATCACGACGTTGTCGGCGTCGATAAAGCCGCTATCAAGGCGCAGATTCGCGAAGTTAAAAAGAAACGTGACGAAGCGTTGACCGCACACGATCGCGCGCAGCTAAAAATCGCGCGCCGCACAATTCATCGCCTCAAGCGACGAATCAATAAAGCGACGGTCTAGATGTGTAGAGCGCTCTCCCTGTGAAATACGCCCCAGATTTTGGACTGTGGTGTCCATACTCAATCGCTGATGGTCTGCTTGACAGCACCAAAACGAGAAAATGCGCTCCCTGACTTCACGACACAAGATGAAGGAACGACTCCGTTACGCCGGGTGAGTTAGTAAAAGGATGCAAAGATTTTTGCGTCGTCAACGTGGCTCAATTAGATCACTAATCGCATGCGGAGCGGCGGCGATGAGGCTTTACTAATCCTGCGCTGGCTTGCTAGTCTACGTGCGTTTCAGACCTAGCTTTTCGACTAAACCGCCAGGGCTCAGCACATCCCAGACCTGCAAGCTGAGTCTGGCCTCAACAAAGATCGGAGCTGGCAACAAGGTCAAAGCCCTCACCGGGCCACCTTTCTAAATCCGATTCTCCATTTGAACTACGGGAGGTCTACTCACTTGAACGACTCATCAGCGTCTGCTATCTCTCGGTCGAATCAGCCTCTTCCTGAGCTAATTCAATCTGCTTGCATCAACGTTAGTTTCGCATTGAGCGGCAAACTACTTCCCGCCGACCATGGCTATTTGATTTACTCTGCGATATCAAGAGCTTTTCCAGCTCTCCATGGAGTTGATTGGCTCGGTATTGAGTTGATTAGCGGCTTCCCGTCCGCCCCGGGCTTGATCAATCTTCACTTCCCTGACAACTCGAAACTCGGAACTCAAAACTCGAAACTGTCCTTGCGCATTCCCGCGGACCATTACCGCGACGTGTTGCCGCTCGCAGGCAAGCGCCTGGACATCGGCGGCCACCAGATTCGCCTCGGCCTCCCAGTCGCGCGCCCGCTCGAGCCCGCGCCCTCGCTCTACGCACGCGTCGTGACAATCAAAAAATTCACCGAACCCGAACCGTTTCTTGAGGCAGTGAACCGGCAACTGGATTCGCTCCATGTTAAAGGCACAGCCGAACTCCCGCTTGATGTAGCGCAAACTGTCAGTTCGCGTTCCGATAACTTGGAACTCGGAACTCAAAACTCGAAACTGCAATTCCGCTACCGCCGCCGCATAGTAACCATCCACGGCAAATCCGTCGTCGGCTTCTCCGTCGCCGTTCACGACTTGAATGATGACGACTCGTTGAAGCTGCAATCCATCGGCATCGGCGGTCGCCACGCGATGGGCTGCGGCATCTTCAATCACTACCTCAAACAATACCACGCGAAACTAATAGACAAAGTTTTCGCAGCAAGAGAAGGAATCAAGTGATGGACAATACTACAAGCGAGCTTCCGCTCATCAATGTTATGTTCCCAGTTTATGGCAGGCAGTTGCCGGCTGATCATGGTTACCTTTTGTACTCAGCTATCGCACGCTGCGCTCCGATATTACACAAGAACCCACGGCTCAGGCTTGGGCTAATTAGTGGCGTTCCATGGCGCGAAGGCATTATCGCGCTTGCCACACGCGGCGCTAGCTTGCGCCTTCGCATCCCTGCCGCGAGCTACCGAGATATTCTCCAGCTGACGGGTAAGCGCCTTGACATTGATGGCCATGCGATTCGGCTTGGCATACCTAGCGCTCACGCGCTTTCACATGCGTCGTCGCTCTACGCACGCATTGTCACGATTAAGAAGTTTATGGAACCTGCGCCGTTTCTCGACGCGGCGCATCGCCAACTCGACAGGCTCGAAATTGCCGCCAAGTTGGAACTGCCGCTCGATGAGCAGGGCCGCTTCCGCCGCCGCATCGTGCGCATTCACGGCAAAGCGGTCGTCGGCTTCTCGCTCGCAGCGCACGAGTTGAATGACGACGACTCGATCAGGCTGCAAACATTTGGCATCGGCGGAAGACGATCGATGGGGTGTGGGTTTTTCAACCCTATTGCTAAAGCTCGTGCGAAAACCGATTTGCCTGAGAAATGAGTTTGATTTGTTAATTGCCGTGTGGATGGAGGCAACAAAACAATCGGAAGAAGCAAATGCCTGTGGATAGCAAATTGTTAGCTAAATCTGAGATCAATGGAAAACTGCTGGCGGGTTGCTACTTAGTTAACCACTCGCTCGATGTCATGCGCGCCGTTGAAAGCATATTGAGCAACATCGGTGAAGACATACATCGGTTTTTCAAGCTAGATGGGAATCAAAAGAACTGTTTAGCTGCAACCACTCGACTGGCAGCGCTGTGGCATGACATAGGAAAAGCTAATGATGGGTTTCAGGATGCGGTGACGGTCAAGAAAAGTAGGCAAGCTATTCGCCATGAACACCTTTCAACTCTCTTAATGAGTTTGCCAGAAGTGGAAGAATGGCTAAGAACTGCGCCAAGTGTTGACTATGAGGTTGCGCGATTAATAGTTCTTGGTCATCACCTGAAAGCAGTTGGGTCAACAAACATTAATAACATCTATGAATTTGGAGAAACGCTCAATCGTGGTTATGAGTCTTTCGTTGTGTATTGTGAGCATCCAGATTACAAGTCGGATTTCAAAGAATTCCTAGGTCACATTAAAGCTGCATTGACTATTCCCAAAGACGTGACTTTTAGTATTCCTCAACGATGGAGCTTTGGCCTCCGAAGAGAAACTCAATCTGTCAGGCAGCTAAGTAAGAAAATCAAAAGTGCTTTTGGCCGTTTAGAGAACGAGCTAGATGGCGATAAATCCCGCCTACGTCTCTTAATGGCTGCTAAAGCAGTGCTATTTGCTGCCGATGCTGCGGCCTCTGGTTTGAGGCGAGTAGATGAAGTCCAGGAAGAGAATTGGATGCCGGAGAAGTGGATCAAAGACAGCCTTTCGCGGGGATGCACTCCCGAGGACATTGACAACATAATAGACAAACGTAAAGCCGAGGTTGTGAGGCGCAAACACGCTCAAGGTTACACCGACTTTAAGTTCAAAGAACAACCGTTTCAGGAAAAGGCAGCGGTGATCGGCGAGCGGGCACTACTCTTAACACCGTGCGGTTCCGGGAAAACTTTAGCGGCTTATATTTGGATAAAGGAACAACTCAAAACCCGTTCTAGATACAAGGCAGTTTTTCTCTACCCAACGACTGGCACGGCAACGGAAGGTTTCAAAGACTATGCTTCTCACAATCCGAGAGCGGGGCTTGTACACAGTCGTGCCGAATTCGACCTTGAAGATATGTTCGAGAATCCAGATGAGCGTAACGCAAACCAATACAGTTCGGACAAAAAGAAGCGACTCTTTGCTTTGGGCTTTTGGCCCGATGCAATCTTCAGCGCGACAGCCGATGCTTTTATGAGTTTTGTGCAGAACAACTATTCCTCACTTTGCTTACTCCCGGTCCTTGCACGCAGCGTCATTGTCGTTGACGAGGTTCATAGTTTCGATGCGGCAATGTTTTCAGAACTCATCAAGTTTCTTCAAGCGTTTGACGTGCCTGTATTAATGATGACTGCTTCGTTACCTAAGAGTCGCCGGAATGAATTGGAGCGATCAGTTAAAGGTTTAAGAATTTATCCAGACGAAAATCGTGAAGAAGACTCGGAAATATGGAGCGCTCTTAAAACATCTGCCGATGCTGAACGCTATTCAATTAATTTCGTTGAAAGCGTTAGGCCTGTGCCGAAAGATGAGCCGTGCCTCGATGAGTATTTGAAGATCGCGCGCGAAGCATACATGGACGGACGCAAAGTATTATGGGTTGTGAATACTGTTGACCGATGTATCGCTATCGCGCAAAAGCTGAAAGATTTGAATGCCCTCTGTTACCACAGCCGTTATATGTACATTCACCGCGTCAAGCGACATAAGGCTGTCGTTGAAGCATTCCAGCCGTACACATCGGATGGTGTGATTGCCGTAACGACGCAGGTTTGCGAGATGAGTCTTGATTTAGATGCAGACGTATTGATTACGGAACTTGCGCCAGCATCATCCTTGATTCAACGCATGGGGCGTTGCAATCGAGAAACAAAACCCCGCCTATTGGGTAGAAGCGGCGAGATTCACATTTACGATCCGGCAGATGGTGGCAAGCCGTACAAGGAAACGATTTTCTTAACTGGTAGGGAATTACTGTTATCCCCGCTCCTCGACTTAGCGCGCCCAATCAATCAAAACCAACTGGCAGAAGCAATGAAACAAATTACTTTTGATAAAGACCCGACCAAAGCATGTTTGTTCATGATGCCGATGTGGGAATCATTTAGCAGAAACGATTACCGCGAGATTGATGATTTTGCTGTTTCAGCCGTGCTCGAATCTCAACTTAGTAACTTTAAGAAGCGCCAAAACTCCCGCCCTCGCAAAAGCACTGCCGGACTTATCTTGCAAGCTCCGAAGGGATTTGTTCGAGAACACCCAGGGTTATGGATCGGGGTGGTACACGACGAAAGCGAATCAGATGATTATGAATACTGCAAAGATTATGGACTGCGACGGGTGAAGCGATGAGTAGAGGAAAGAAACTCCAATCCGAAGATCAAATTGGCGAAGTCTGTGAGCCTATCGTCATCCTTGACCCCATCAATTACGATCCGCTGCGCTCAGATTACAACACTCAGCATCGTGCGGGAATAGCTGGACTGCTTTTGCAACTCAAGGCAATGGAATTGCTGCGCGATGAAGCGCAATCTGAAGAAGATAGAGCGTGTTATATCATTCCCAAGTACGGAGTATCGGAGGACGGACGCGCGCTTTGGATTCACTTCACTAAAGCCAGCTTTGACTCGTTGATGCGTGAGCGGTATCGCGGAAAGTGGCTGACACATAGATACAGAGACAAGAAGCTGGAAGGAGATAGTAGAAGAAGGCTCAATCCCTTCACAACACCGGATGGTAAGTGGTTTAGATACGAAGAATTCTTTCCACGATTTGAATACTTTCGCGTTTTTGAAGTTCCAGAAGCATGGCAAGAACATACGCGGAGCGCGATCTGGAACACATGCCACAGTAGCCCCAGGACAAGGCCAGCCACTTATAAAAGTGATTTCACTGGGGATGAGATCAACGGTGACGTAACCGCCTTATGGAAAGGTTTGCTGAGAAATAGTGATGTGAAGGTAAAGAAATATTTGTACCTGAACACCTGGAAAGAAGATTTGAAAGGTATTGCTTTTGGAGACTCAGCAGAAAAAGTTTTGTTACTTCACTTTTGGCCTTTGGCCTCAACATTTTTCACGCCGAAGAGTTTCTTGGTGAAGAAAGATGATCGCGGAATGCTTGATTGCAAAGATGACTATCAACAGCCGGTAGTTGTTATTCCCGACGTAACACATGTCAGGGATTTCGTGTCCAAATTTCAACGAAATCTCGCCGGTCGCAAAGACATTGGCCCAGACAAGCGGCGCCATCCTGATTTATTTATCAGCACGCCCCGCGAGGCAGCGTTAGCCTTCTTTTTCACGCCGCAGTTAGCGACATCACTGGCAATAGACGATGACGTAACAGGCGCACGCGGCGCAGAGGCATACACTTTCAAACTCGCAGGACGGCAAGCAGTAGTCGCTTCTATTTTCAACGAGCCGCTTGACGATTACACAGAGAACATCATCAGCAAGTACAAGGGCATATTAAAGGAGATAAGATCAATTCCGTATCGCGCATTACAGATAGAGAACTTGATAGCCGGACGCCAATGGCATGATGGGTTTGACCGCCTAACTAACAAATTTCCTCACGAACTTTTCGTTCCCAAAAACTCCGCCGATGATTCCACGCAACAACTTAAACAACAGGCTCACTGGATGGCGCGAAGCGTACGCGCCGATTTTAAGATACATCAGGAGGAAGAGATGAATGGATCAAATCCGAATGTAGAACAAATGATTCTAAACATCACGCGCAATTACATTCACTGGCGGGCGCACAATAAAAAGAATTTTGCCGCTCGCAAATTCGAGTTCAGTTTCAAGAAGCTAAATGCTTTGCGTAAGAAGAAACTGCCGCAATATACCATTGACGAACGGAGTTGGCTGGAAATTTTGCCAGAGTACACTAATGTTGTGCAGGAGGTCGCTGAAGAACTGTTCATCAGATTTCGCGGGCGACGCGACAGAAGAAGTTTCGCCAATCTTTTTACCGAAACTTTCTTCCGTTCCTTCTACGGCCTCAGCGCGGAAAGGATGCGATCACTTGGTTCTTATCTTGATGGCGACAATTGGGAAAGTGGCAAGCGCTTGGTGCTGATGTCTATCTCGGCGGCTGGCGATATTGATAGCGACGGCTTTGATGATGACGACAGCAGTTTGGATGACTCAACTGATGGAGACTTGGAAAACACAGACAATGAGGAGGACAAGGAACTATGACCAGCAAAACAAAAGTCAGGAATAACATCTTCGGCACGGTGCTAACTGATGTTGGGCCATCATCCAATTATCGCGGTGATTCAGAAGGCGGAAACTTCACTCCGCTACAAAAGCTGCAATACCCAGATGGCATACATACAGTCTTCAGTGGCGAATCAATCCGTAATCGCTTGCGTGATATGTTGCGAGGCCCTGCGTTCCCTTCCAACCGTTCGCGGCTAAGTAATCAAGGGCAACTCGCTGTTAAGTTCAAGACATACCCGAACCCGCTAGAATATGCAGATGACAAGCTGTTTGGCTTTCTTGCTTTGTATAAGGGCAGCGAGCGTAAGAGTGTAGTTAAGAGTTTAGAAAGCGCGAGAAAGCCAAAGGACAAAGCCAAAGGCAAAGTTGATTACGAAAAGATTAGGGAGCTGGAAGCGCAACTCAAAGAACTTGACGCATACGCAGGCTTTCAAGGCGACTCTGTTTTACGCATCAACTACGCGGTGTCACTTAATCCCTTCGATGATGATTCGACGATGCATCAGTCGCCAATGATGTTCGTCTCGTCCAAAGAGAAGTCCGTCCAGTCCTCAGCGATTTTTCACCGCGAAGTTCACGTCACGGCGTACCAGTATCCCTTTGGCCTGAACCTCAATGATCTTCGCGCCCCCGAAGACTTGAATCTTAGTGACGAGGATCTTCGCGCCCTCGAAGACTTGAGTCTTACCGACGAGCGGAGGAAGGAGTTAGAGAGTAAGAGGAAAGAGTTAGAGAGTAGGAGGAAGGGGTTAGAGAGTAATTATAGAAAATGGACGGCGACGCTGCTAAGAGGTGTCAGTGAGCTGAACTGTGTCGGCGGTAATCATGCTCGTACAATGTTCTCACATGCTCCCGTCTCTATCGTTCTACGTTTGACCACACGACGTACTCCAGATTTTGACCTTTACGGCTTCAAAGACAACCAGCGCGAATTGCTTGAAGCCTTTGAGGACGAGTTGCCAACAAAGGATGGTGAGAAGAAATATCGGTTGCCAGGCGAGGAGTTTTATATCGGCGGAAAGTTCGCCAGAGAGCATGAAAAGTTGAAGGACTTGTTGAAACGCTCTAAGACCAACTCGCCAGCAAACAATCTTGAGAAGATAAACCTCTTCAGGACACCATTGGAAGCAATCGAAGCCGTGATCGAAGATGCAGGCTTATCGAAGGAGAGCTAATGATCTACGTTTACTTCAAAGCTCCCTTCGGCGCGTTCAGGCCATTTCAAAGCACCGAATTACATCCGACCGCGAACTTCATCACGCATTCTGCCGCTTATGGTTTTTTGCTTGGATTAGGCGGTATTGAACGTCGTCGGAAGCATGTAATTGAAGGCGCAAACCTTGCGCTCGGAATACCGTATAGTGCGCTTCAGTTGCCGGAAGAAAGCGGCACGCTCGATTCACGCGCCGCGAATGAAATGCTAGACACGCCACGTCAAGGCCGTGCTTACCGGCAGCTACACAAGGAACCGCAATCAGACAAACAAACCTCAGCAGAAACAAGAGAACGAGCAAAAGGCACTAAACCAACGATTGATATATTTCGACGTGATTTTTTGTATGGGCTGAAAGGCTACATTGGACTGGACCATTCCGACCTTGAAAATCTCGTCAAGCAAGGCATCAATGAACCTGAAACCTTGCGCTACTGGGGTCTGCCATTCATGGGTGATAACAACTTCTTTGTTGAAAGGATAGAGGTTGTTCAGGAGGTGCAGCCATGCAGATGGTTTTGCCCGTTTGAAAATAATAAATCTTCACGGGGAGATCGTTTGCATTATCTATCTGTCTGGACTGATTACGAGAATAGTGTGCGCTCAAAAAGTCTTCTCTTTTCCCTAGAAGACAGCGAGCAAGATGATGGAAATTATCAGCCTCCATGCAAAGCTTGGATTCCTATGTCTCCCGCAGATGAGGGTCTTACTGAACTGAGTGACGCATGAACAGCACAAAGCAGGTCGAGCTGCTGGAACAATGCTTGGGACGGATCGCGCGACCAGCGGTCAGAGATCAGAAGTCAGAAGTCAGCGAAAGAAGCGCGATCATGCTCTCGTGGTGGTCAGTGCGTCTACAGAGTCGAGATTGAAGCAGAAGGATGGTCCATGGGAATTTGGGTAGAGTTCGTTACAATAAGCGAAGGTCTAGCTCAAGGTCATTGGAGGTGAAGGATGGCGTCCGAACAGTTTGAAATCATCATGAGTAAGGTGCAGCAGTTATCTCCTGAGGAGCAGTTGCAACTAATTAAGCGCGTTGCGGAAAGCCTGGCAGAGCGCAGAAAGTCCGGCGAAAAGCAGTATTTGATCTATGGCAAGTATACGGGCGCCGTAGGGCACGAATCGACGGAAGAGGACTTCAAGCTCGCCGAGTGGCATCCGACTGAGGAATGGGTGGATGGCCAGTAAATACGTTCTCGACGCTCATGCGCTCATCTGGTATCTCGAAGGCAATCCACGTCTCGGAGCCGGCGCTAAAGCCGTCATGGACGATCCCGCCAATGAGATGGTCGCGCCGATTATCGCTCTCTGCGAAGCTGTCCACGTTATCGGCAAAGGCCGAACGAAGATCAAGACAGCGGACGAATTCCTCGATCAGATAGAGCGCGACCCACGCCTTGAAATTGCGGGTTTAACCGCCGACATTCTCAAAACAAGTCTGCCTCTGCTCATCTCAGAGATGCATGATCGATTGATCGTGGCGACTGCCCTGCATGAGAAGAGTCTCGGGCACAACGTATCGCTGTTGACCTGCGATGCAAACATTATCGGGTCTGGTCTGGTCCACACAGTTTGGTAAAGCGGCTGGCTCGCGAAGAGCTTGAAGGACGCGGATTCTTGCCTCGTGTTCTGGTTCCGATGCATTCAGCGAGGCGAGCAGATCTCGCAGGTCTGTATGTCGTCTCAAGCAGTCGATTGAATGAGCAGGTCAAGTGCAACTCTGATAGATTTCCGAAGGATTTTGCGCTTCGATTAACGAAAGGCGAGTTTGACAACTTGATATCGCAATCTGCGACATCAATTTCCTGGATTCCGACATAGAGATCACAAATTGTGATCTCCAAAGCTCATCATGAATGAAGCACTCGTAACAGTTCCAATCGAGCGCATTGAGAAGGCGATTTTCCTCATTCGCGGCGAAAAGGTAATGCTCGACCGCGATCTCGCCCCTTTGTATGGCGTTACGACCAGCGTGCTCAAGCAGGCCGTACGTCGCAACATCGAACGTTTCCCGCGCGACTTCATGTTCGGGCTCGATAAGACGGAATTCGAGATTTGGAGATCACAATTTGTGATCTCCAACGCCGATCGGAAAGGACTTCGGTATCCACCGATGGCTTTTACCGAACAAGGCGTTGCAATGCTATCGAGCGTATTGCGTAGCAAGCGTGCGGTCTTAGTGAACATCGAAATCATGCGCGCATTCGTCCGGCTGCGACAGATGCTGTCTTCCAACGCTGAACTCGCCAAGCAGCTAAAGGAACTTGAGCGGAAGTATGATCGCCAGTTCAAGGTTGTTTTCGATGCAATTCGACAATTGATGATGCCGCCTGAGCCGAAGCGAAAGCAAATCGGCTTTCACGCAAAAGCACTAAAGCGATGACGAGTCAAAACAGTTACTGATAGTCGTGACCGGCGCTCATTTTAGCGCCGTAAGCAAGGCAGGCTTGAATGTCTAGCGCAGTTAAGTCGGGATACTCTTTGAGGACTTCTTCCTGGGACATGCCGGAAGCGAGGAAGTCGAGAATCAGAGCCACCCAGATGCGGGTGCCTTTGATGCACGGCTTACCGAAACAGACATTTGGATTAATCGAGATGCGGTTCAGAAGTTCGTCGGGTGCAACAGCTCGCTCATCTTCGATCATGGTAATTGGAATTTTACCTAAGTGGAGAACCGATTGACAGCCTCAAGCGGCGACTGGCCGCCGGTCTCCAAATTAATCGGGAGCTAATTATGGCCGAGCCACTGCGCATAATATCCCTCCACGCGCTCGCGTATTGCCGAAGGTGGGGTCGGGGATTAGTTGTCAGGGATTAGGCATCAGCGCTGCAAATGATCAAGGCAGGAGTTCGAAGCTGGTGCAATGCCTTGGGCGGATCAATTGGAAGTCGCGGCGATCGAGCGTGAGCAGGCGCGTGATGTTCAGACGTTCTTCAATCTCAATCAAGTGGTCGCAAATTGCGACCACCCATGAGTAGTTAATGGGCAAAGCACTGGCAACAATTCCGATCGAGCGCATTGAGCAAGCAATCTTCTTGATTCGCGGTGAACGAGTCATGCTTGATTCAGACTTGGCGAAGCTTTACGGTGTGACAACGGCGAGGTTGAATCAGCAGGTGAGAAGGAATGGAGAACGCTTTCCTGATGATTTCATGTTCGAGCTTACGAAAGAAGAATACGAATCTTTGATGTTGCAATTTGCAACATCAAAAGGCGGACGTGGAGGCCGGCGAAAATTGCCGCTTGTATTTACCGAACATGGCGCCATTATGGCGGCGAACGTGCTAAACAGCAAAAGGGCAGTCAAGACTAGCGTTCAGGTTGTTCGAGCATTCGTGCGCTTGCGGCGGATGCTGGTATCAAACGCTGAACTCGCGCGCAAGCTGGAAGAGTTGGAGAAGAAGTACGATGCGCAGTTCAAAGTCGTATTCGATGCGATTCGACAATTAATGACGCCGCCTGAGGCGAAACGAAGGCAAATCGGCTTTCATGCGAAATCATTAAAGCGATGACGAATCATAAAGAGAGGCCAATAGAAACCGAACCGCGTGTTAAGCCGCAGAGCGGTGAAATCTTTATAGAACGGCCGAGCCAAAATGGAATTTGTAAGCTGTGTCAGGATCTCGATGTTTCTGCCGCCCATGAATGGGCTGGGGTCTAAAGGGCGTTCGTGAGTCTATAACGATTTCGTGCCTATGGCACTCGCAAGCGAGAAGAATGATCTAAAGAGGAGTAAGAGATCATGCCTCAACCACTCCGCATCATGTCGCTGCACGCGCTCTCTTATTGCGAGCGGCTGTTCTATCTCGAAGAGGTCGAGAACCTTCGCATTGCCGATGAGCGTGTTTATGCAGGCCGGCGTCTTCATGTGGAACTCGAACGGCTCGAAGACGAAGACGAATGGCTCAGGCTCAATCTGGAAAGTGAAAAATGGGGACTGATGGGCAAGGTTGACTGCGTGCGGCGGCGCGACGGCATGTTGATCCCGTACGAGCACAAGCGGGGACGCTCGGCTGTGTCGGCCACGGGCATGCCCGAAGCCTGGGCCAGCGATCGTTTGCAGGTGATTGCTTACGCCGCCCTGGTCGAGGAACACTCTGGCCGCAAGGTTACCGAAGGGCGCATTCGTTATCACGCTAGCAACGTCATGGTGCGCGTGCCGATTGATGAAGAGGCGCTGGAAGATTTGACAATGGCGATTGCGCGCGCCAGGGAGCTGCAAGATACAGTCGAACGTCCCCCGGTGACTGAGAACGAGCGGCTTTGCGTCAAGTGTTCGCTGGCGCCGGTCTGTTTGCCGGAAGAGGCGCGGTTGGCTTCGCTGCTTTCCAATCCGCCGCGGGTTGAATTGGAGCGTCCCCAGCTCAAACTCTTTCCCGCGGATGACGACCGACGCACGCTCCACGTGATTACACAGGGCGCGCGCGTGGGTCGTCGCGGAGATCGTTTGGAGATCTCTGCCAAGGACGAGCCGTCGCAGCTTCATCCGGTGCATGAGATTGGCCAGGTTGTGCTTCATGGCTACGCGCAGATCAGCACGCAGGCGCTGCGATTCTGCGGCCAGCAGGAAATTGGCGTTCACTGGGTTACCACCGGCGGGCAGTATATGGGGGCGTGGTCGTCAGGCACCGGCTCTGTGCAAAGACGTATTCGGCAGTACAAGGCTTTGACTGATCCGGCTCTTTGTTTGCGCTTAGCCGCGAAACTGGCGGAAGCACGAGCGCGTGGCCAATTGAGCTTTCTCTTGCGCGCGAGCCGCGAAGCAGGACGAAAGAGCGCTGAAGTGCGCGAGGCGATCAGTTCGATTCGAAAACTTCTGTCACCAATGTCGCGTGTCGCTTCAATTGGATCGTTGCGTGGATACGAAGGCAGCATCGGGGCTCATTACTTTCGCGCTCTTCCCCAGTTGATTGTTGCGGAAGCTGGCGAAGAGATGAAACCAGACGGGCGCAATCGCAGGCCACCGAAAGATCGCTGCAATGCCCTGCTTTCTTTTGGTTACGCGCTGGCGTTGAAGGATGTCGTGAATGCAATCTTGATTGTCGGTCTCGATCCGGCTTTGGGTTTTTATCATCAACCGCGTTCGCAAGCTCCACCGCTGGCGCTCGACCTGCTCGAACTGTTTCGCGTGCCGCTGGTTGATCTTCCAGTCATTGCTTCGATCAATCGCCGGCAGTGGGACGCAGACGAGGATTTTACAATCGCCGGCGAACAAGTGTGGCTCTCAGATGAAGGTCGCCGAAAGTTCATACGCATCTACGAGCGGCGCAAGGCGGATCATTGGCGACATCCGGTGATTCGGCGGTCGCTGTCATATTCGCGCTTGATTGAGTTGGAAGTAAGGCTGTTGGAGAAAGAGTGGATGGGCGAGGGCGGCCTGTTTGCAAGGATGCGTTTGCGCTAAAAGTATGTCAGAACCGGCAGCGTCTACGATCGGTTTTTTTGTCCGAACCACTGGGCGTAGCGAGTGGGTGAAAGTCATTGGAACGACCATCCGCGTTGCCCAAAGAGGTGTAGTCCATGGAAGCAAAGCAGTGGTATGTGATCTGTTATGACATCACCGAACCGAAAGTTTGGCGAAAGGTCTATAAGAAGCTGAACGGCTATGGCCGAAGATTGCAATACTCTATCTTTCGCTGTCGGCTTACACGCAGACAAATCGAGAAACTGCGTTGGGAGCTTGAGGGTCTAATGGAAGCGAGTGACAGGCTATTGATTCTGACGCTTTGCGAAGCTTGTGAGAGGCACGTGTCCCTGCACAACAGGCCTGAATCCTGGTTAGATGAGGGGAGGCCTTTCGATTTCGCCTGATGCCTACCCATAGAACGCGCAAGCATTAGCTCTTGTTAATATTCTAGGACCGGGTATTTTGCGCGAATGTATGATGAACAAGAGACTTCCGGCTTGTCGCATCACAACCGGGAGCTTGCGTAGCTGAGAAGTGCAAGAGTCAGAGCATGTTATGACGAAACATATTCTACGAAACGCTAAGATTCTCGATAGCGAAAGACAAAAGCGCGGCGATACCCGCAAGGCAACCGTTAACGTCCCAGCAAGGAGGGGGTTAGACCGTGCGCAGTGAGAATTCCGATGATGCCGAAAGGCGTTGAGCACGCATCATGGGCGTGGAAGGTCTGCGACTTTCCAAGGTGAGAATTCCGATGATGCCGAAAGGCGTTGAGCACAATCTTTTGGCGGACCAAACGGCACGAGCGGCGCAGTGAGAATTCCGATGATGCCGAAAGGCGTTGAGCACTCCAGATACTTTTTGTGTTCTGGGTTGTCGCCCATGGTGAGAATTCCGATGATGCCGAAAGGCGTTGAGCACCTCCCGATGCTCGGGTTGGGTCTCGGCTCGAGTCGTGAGAATTCCGATGATGCCGAAAGGCGTTGAGCACCCGCTAGGTGCGGTGAGAGTTGTCGGGATGCCGGAAGTGAGAATTCCGATGATGCCGAAAGGCGTTGAGCACATCTCGAAGAAGTGGCCCGCGTATGCGCTGTCTTCGTAAGAATTCCGATGATGCCGAAAGGCGTTGAGCACCAAATAGCGTTATTGGAGTTCTTCAAAGCACCAAGTGAGAATTCCGATGATGCCGAAAGGCGTTGAGCACTGGGCCAAGATGCGCGGCCATAGACCAGCGAGAAAGTGAGAATTCCGATGATGCCGAAAGGCGTTGAGCACGACCCAGACGATTTAGTGAGTGCCGGTGTTCACTCGTGAGAATTCCGATGATGCCGAAAGGCGTTGAGCACGCGAAAATGGGTAAAGGCGGAGGCCGCGGCAAGAACCGTGAGAATTCCGATGATGCCGAAAGGCGTTGAGCACCAGTATCGCGCCCAAGTCGATGTCGTGGCCTGTGCGCAGTGAGAATTCCGATGATGCCGAAAGGCGTTGAGCACAGTTTGATTTGCGCGCCAGTAGTCGTGATGCTCAGGTGTGAGAATTCCGATGATGCCGAAAGGCGTTGAGCACGTCTCAGCTCCATTGACGGTCTCGCTGGAGTTGCGAAGTGAGAATTCCGATGATGCCGAAAGGCGTTGAGCACATTAAGTCAACCCGGCGATAGCTGGACTCGCGAAAGGTGAGAATTCCGATGATGCCGAAAGGCGTTGAGCACCTAACCAGTCCGTGTCGCCCATCAAACCCTGATAGTGAGAATTCCGATGATGCCGAAAGGCGTTGAGCACATGAACCGTTGTGCGCGGCAGGCAGGTTCACCATGTGAGAATTCCGATGATGCCGAAAGGCGTTGAGCACTTGAGCGGTTTCGCGCCCTTGCTGATTTCGAGAAGTGAGAATTCCGATGATGCCGAAAGGCGTTGAGCACTTCATTCGTTCGACTGCCACGGCCCCGGTTAATGAAGTGAGAATTCCGATGATGCCGAAAGGCGTTGAGCACGTATCGCCTTCGCTGGCCTCTACCTCAAGACCTCGTGAGAATTCCGATGATGCCGAAAGGCGTTGAGCACAAGCAGCGATAAAAAGAATCTGGGCGAGGTGGGTTGTGAGAATTCCGATGATGCCGAAAGGCGTTGAGCACGCGGCGTTGTCAGAGGCAACGCCATCCTGCAGCTCGTGAGAATTCCGATGATGCCGAAAGGCGTTGAGCACCTGGTAAAAGTTGCGGTCAATTGACTGTTGTTCATCGCGTGAGAATTCCGATGATGCCGAAAGGCGTTGAGCACAAGTTACCGATGTCGTCGCTACGCTGAACCAGGTAGTGAGAATTCCGATGATGCCGAAAGGCGTTGAGCACTTTAATTCGCCGGTGGCTTGCACCGTTAGCGCGTTGTGAGAATTCCGATGATGCCGAAAGGCGTTGAGCACCCCGCGAATGGCTCTCGGGACTGCAGCTCAGGCGGGAAGTGAGAATTCCGATGATGCCGAAAGGCGTTGAGCACATGATAGTAACGAGTTTTAGAATCGCTTTGCTATTCGTGTGAGAATTCCGATGATGCCGAAAGGCGTTGAGCACAGAAAGGGTATCGACGAAGCCGCCGACTACGAGTGTGAGAATTCCGATGATGCCGAAAGGCGTTGAGCACTTTTTTGAAAAGAAATGACTGACGAAGAGATTTCAGAGTGAGAATTCCGATGATGCCGAAAGGCGTTGAGCACCCGTACATCGACTTCAACTCTTACTTTGTGAAGTGGGAGTGAGAATTCCGATGATGCCGAAAGGCGTTGAGCACGAAATTACTCTTACCCTTTCTATAGTCTAAAGTTGTGAGAATTCCGATGATGCCGAAAGGCGTTGAGCACGGTACGGCGCGGTGTTTGGGACGATGGTGGTTCCAGTGAGAATTCCGATGATGCCGAAAGGCGTTGAGCACTGACCGGACATCTTTTTCAGAAACGATCCGCTCTGTGAGAATTCCGATGATGCCGAAAGGCGTTGAGCACAAAGAAGTGGGGATGCAGCAGGTCTCGCTTGCCAAGTGAGAATTCCGATGATGCCGAAAGGCGTTGAGCACTGTTGGGCAAGGTATTAAAGGCCATCGATTCCAACTGGTGAGAATTCCGATGATGCCGAAAGGCGTTGAGCACTTTACGGCAAGCCCAGCGAACACTTCAACGAAAAGTGAGAATTCCGATGATGCCGAAAGGCGTTGAGCACTTTTGGGATTTATAGTCCTTGCCCCGGTCGGTATAGTGAGAATTCCGATGATGCCGAAAGGCGTTGAGCACAATCCGAGCTACCAACTGGATCACATGCTTTCTAAAGGTGAGAATTCCGATGATGCCGAAAGGCGTTGAGCACGGGCCCGTGTTGACGGAACATTGCGCTGGCTGCGCAGCGTGAGAATTCCGATGATGCCGAAAGGCGTTGAGCACTTGACGTGCTCAACGCCTTTCGGCATCTGCAATAAGGGCCAGGTCGAATTGCATTGCCTGAACGTGAATTCGCGCATTGACTTTCGTGCGGAACTGACATAGAAACTTCGTCCGTATTTCGCCTTCCTGCAAAAAATCATAAAAGAAGTGAGGTAGCTCATGAAAAAGGCTATCAGCGTAACTGTCAACGGTGTCCGCCAGCAACACGAGGTTGAGCCGCGCCTGTTGCTGGTCCATTACCTGCGCGACGTTCTTTGCCTCACCGGAACTCATGTCGGTTGTGAAACATCGCTCTGTGGCGCTTGCACGGTTTCTATCGACGGCCAGGCGGTCAAGTCTTGCACCATGTTTGCTGTACAAGCTGACGCAGCCGAAGTAATCACCATTGAAGGGCTGGCCGCAAACGGCAAGCTGCATCCGGTGCAGGAGGGTTTTTGGGAACGGCATGGCCTGCAATGTGGTTACTGCACACCGGGAATGATCATGGCCGCAAGTCAGCTGCTCGATCGCAATTCAGATCCTTCACGCGAAGAAATCCGCCACGGACTGGAGGGCAATCTGTGCCGCTGCACTGGGTACCAACATATTGTCGAAGCCGTTGAATACGCAGCGAAGAAGTGACAAGTGACAAGTGACAAGGTGACAAGCAAGGAAGAATCACCCGGAGCCGCTCAACAATAACCTGATAAACAGTTGAGAGGAGTAAACAGATGAGACCACACGAAAAACTCAGTGTTTGGCAACGGGCGGTTAATTTAGTGTTAGCGATTTACAAAGCGACCCAATCTTTTCCAAAAGACGAACGATTCGGACTTAAGTCACAAATTCGGCGAGCTGCCGTTTCTATTCCGGCAAATATTGCAGAAGGCGCCGCGCGGGATTCTCAAAAGGAGTTCACCCATTTTCTTTCGAATGCTCAGGGTTCCGCGAGCGAGCTAGAAACCGAAATACTGTTAGCGCAAAAGCTCGGTTATCTCGATGCCACACACTACACGAACTTGCGCACTGAGATCGACAGCGTTGGTCGATTGATTTTCGGTCTGTCGCGAAGCATCAAGCAAAAACGCATCTAGCTCTTCTTGCTTGTCACTTGTCACCTGTCACTTGTCACGCTTTATGGAGGTATGAATGACGTACGTTGGACAGCGAGTAAAGCGAACCGAAGATCCGCGACTGATCAAAGGCCTGGCACACTATGTCGATGACATTCGCCTGCCTGACACGCTGCACGTTGCTTTTGTTCGCTCAGTCTATCCGCATGCCCGCATCAGGAGCATCGACACTACCGAAGCGCTGAAGTCGCCCGGCGTCGTTGCAGTTTACACGGGCAAAGACGTCGCGAAGGTTGGGCCAGTGCCGTGTGCCAGCGCGCTGCCCGATTTAAAGGTTCCCGATTACCGCGTGCTGGCGCAGGACAAAGTTTTCTTTGTCGGTCATCCGATTGCCGCCGTGGTGGCAACCGATGCCTACACCGCTCGCGACGCTGTTGATCTCGTTGCTGTTGACTATGACGACTTGCCTGCCGTGGTTGACGTTGAGGCGGCGGCGAAAGGCGGGACAGTAATTCACGACGGTTTTGGCGATAACATCGCATACAAACTAACTGCGGGCGAAGGCGACATTGAGGCAGCGCTGGGGACGTCGGACCAGGTGGTTAAGCAGCGCATAGTCCATCAACGGCTGGCGCCGATTGCGATGGAGCCGCGTGGTGTGCTCGCGCGGTATTTTCCTGGAGAAGAAGAGCTGACTGTTTGGTCGTCCACGCAGATCCCACATCTGCTGCGTACGCAACTCGCTCTCATGATCGGCATCCCTGAAAACAAGCTGCGCGTCATTACGCCTGAAGTTGGCGGAGGTTTTGGCTCGAAGCTCAACGTTTACGCCGAAGAGGCGCTCCTTGGTTGGATCTCGATGCAGTTAGGGAAGCCGGCAAAATGGATCGAGACGAGACGCGAGAATATGCAAGCGACCATCCACGGCCGCGGCCAGGTAGGTTATCTCGAAATCGGATGTAAAAACGACGGCACACTTACCGGCCTGCGCTATAACGTTTTTGCAGATCTCGGCGCGTATCACCAGTTGCTGACTCCAGCAATTCCGACCTTGACTGGCTTGATGCTTTCCGGCGCTTACAAAATCCCTGCTATTCAAATTAATGTCACCGCTTGTTTCACAAACAAGATGGCCACCGACGCTTACCGCGGCGCCGGGCGGCCGGAAGCAACCTACGTAGTGGAACGCGCGCTGGATTTGGTTGCCGCCGAACTTGGTATGGACGCGGCGGAAGTGCGTCGCAGGAATTTTCCGGCAGCCGATGAGTTCCCTTTTCACACAGCCACTGGTCTCGACTATGACAGCGGCGACTACGAAGCTGCGCTTGATAAGGCGCAAGGCATGGTCGACTACGCAAAACTCCGGGAAGAACAGCGAAAAGGTCGCGAAGCAGGACGACTGATCGGTATAGGTGTGTCCACCTATGTTGAGATCTGCGCCCTTGGTCCATCCGCTGCGATGCCCGCGGGGGGCTGGGAAAGCGCAACGGTGCGCATTGAGCCGACGGGCAAAGTAACGGTGTTAACGGGGGCTTCGCCGCATGGGCAGGGTCAGGAAACTTCTTTTGCGCAAATCGCGGCGGATGAGCTGGGCGTCGACCTCAACGACGTCACAGTCATTCATGGCGACACTGGCATTGTGCAGTACGGCATCGGCACGTTCGGCAGCCGCGCCACCGCGGTGGGTGGAACGGCGGTGCTGATCGCAATTCAGAAGTTGAAAGAGAAGGCGAACAAGATCGCGGCTCATATGTTGAAGGCCGATGCTGGAAACCTCGCCTTCGAAGGTGGTCGCTACTCACTGCAGGAAGCGCGCGCAGCAGCGGTGATGGGTGAATCTGAGCCGGTTGTTCCGGTTGGTGAGGCGCCGGCCGGTGCTCTGCCCGAACCGGACACGGAGGGGAAATCGAGCTTGACGATTCAGGACGTGGCGCTCGCGGCCCACCTTGCCAAAGAACTGCCACCCGATACTGAACCGGGTTTGTCCGCTACTTACTTTTTCGAACCAAAGAATTTCACATTTCCTTTTGGTACGCACATCGTGGTGGTCGAAATCGAACGCGAGACTGGCGATATCAAATTCCTGCGGTATGTCGCGGTCGACGATTGCGGCAAAGTGATCAATCCCATGTTGGTTGATGGACAATTGCATGGCGGCATCGTGCAATCGTTGGGACAGGCTTTGTATGAGGAAGTTGTGTACGACGAACAAGGTCAACTGGTGACGGGCACGTTAATGGACTATGCAGTTCCACGGGCAACACAGATTCCCTGGATGGAATTGGATCGTACCGAAACGCCGTCACCGGTTAATCCACTCGGCGTCAAAGGTGTGGGCGAAGCCGGAACGATTGGCGCTACGCCGGCGATCGTTGGCGCAATCGTCGATGCGCTGGCGCCGTTCGGAGTAAGGCATCTGGATATGCCGGTGAAGCCGGAGACGGTGTGGAAGATTGTTAACAGAGAGTAGTGATTGTCCATTTGCCATTCGGGAATTCAAGTTTGAAGTGCAACGAGTTGAAGTGTGGAATTGTCTGATTCTTGAGCGCCAAAGGCGCGGAAATGTAATAGCCAGGGGCAAAGCGCTGAGCGCAGCGAAGCGCGACGCCCCTGGAAAGTGAAGCGGATAGGGTCAAAGCTCTGAGGGAGCGGCATAACGTCTCAGCGATAGATCTATTTGCGCACTTTCAGCGCTCTCTAACTTTTGTTGTGCTGTCCCACGGGCGACGTGCTTCGCTGCGCTCAGCACTTGCCCCTGGCTATTCCAGTTCGCGCCATTGGCGCTCAGGAGTTGCACTTCAAACTTGAATCGACCATTTCGTTTGCTATTCACAGGGATTGAAGCCAATCACGACGCGAGGAGCCGGAAATGATTCCAGCACAATTCAACTACGAAGCACCGACGACCATTGATGAAGCGCTTGCGCTGCTTTCGGCAAATCCGGACGATGCGAAGATACTTGCCGGCGGTCATAGTTTGATTCCCGCCATGAAGCTTCGTTTGGCGCAGCCGGCTTTGCTCGTTGACCTGGCTCGCATCAAGGATCTTTCCTACATTCGCGAAGAAGCGAATAACATTCTGATTGGCGCGATGACGACGCACTATGAGCTTGAATCGTCATCTCTATTAAAACGCGTTTGTCCGCTGCTGCCTGGGTGTGCCTCCCACATCGGCGACGTGCAGGTAAGAAATAAAGGAACGATTGGCGGCAGCGTGGCCCATTCCGATCCCGCCGGAGATTGGCCCGCAGCCATCATTGCTTTGAACGCCGAGATGGTGACGGTCGGCAAAGGTGGTGAGCGCGTAATCAAGGCCGACGATTTCTTTGTTGATTTCCTGACGACGGCTCTGCAACCGGACGAAATTCTTCGCGAAATACGTATTGCCAAACCCGCCGGGCGTTTTGGCCACTCGTATCAGAAAGTTCGTCATCCGGCTTCAGGCTTTGCGGTAGTAGGCGTAGCGGTCGCGTTAAATCTTGCTGACAACTCATGCCAGTCAGCGGGCGTAGGGATTACCGGGGTGGCTGCAAAAGGTTATCGAGCAGCCGATGTTGAGAAGGCTCTTGTTGGGAAACACATCGATGAAACCGTGGCCACGGAAGCGGCTGCGCACGCTGCTGATGGCGTAGAAGTCAATGCGGACCTTTATGCGTCTGCGGACTATCGCCGGCATCTAGCTGAAGTTTACACGCGCCGCGCAATTCAAGCCGCCGTTGCAGGGGCCAGCTGAGTTCAGTCCGCGATAGCGGACGAATGATAGTAGCCCAGCAGTTCACTGCTGGGCTAAGAGAGCGAAAGAATCCTAGTCCGTGAAGCGGACGTCTGAATCGTCAGGGGTCAGATTCCTATTGCGCTCCGCTGCACGGACTCAAACTAAAGGTTCGCTTACTCCCAACGATGTAATCGCTGGGCTATTATCGGTCGTCCGCTAACGCGGACTGAGCAGCATAGCAATCCGGGATTTCGTACGTGTAATGAACCTTGAAGGCAGCCACACCATCAATGCTCCCCGCGCGCGCGTCTACGAATCGCTAATCGATCCGCAGGTCTTACAGCAATGCATTCCTGGGTGTGAAAGTTTGGAACGCACCAGCGAAGGAATCTATGCGATGAAGATTCGCGCCGGCGTCGGGCCGATCAAAGGGTTGTTCAATGGCACCGTGCGAATGGAAGACCTGCGTGAGCCGGAGCATTACCGGCTGGTGGTAGAAGGCAAAGGAACAACCGGGTTTCTAAAAGGTTCCGGCGATCTGGATTTGGTTGAGGAAGGCGATACGACTGTCATCAAATACACCGGGGAGATGCAGGTCGGCGGCATGATTGCCAGCGTCGGCCAGCGGATGGTCCTATCGGCAGCGCGTATGATGGCGTCTCAATTCTTCACAGCTCTGGAAAAACAAACGGTTAGCCGCATCTAACCCCCTCCCCCTTTGGGGGAGGGTTGGGGTGGGGGGTTTTAGGCGCACCTAGGCCCTCTCCCCTAACCCCTCTCCCATCGGGAGAGGGGAAACAGAACTCTAAAACAACCTGCTGGCCAACTAAATTGAGCGAGTTTTTCTGCAGGCGCGTCAGGCCGTTCAGAGTCCAGCCTTTAGGCTGTCTTGCTTGGCAAAGACGCAAACCAAGCTTGGGCTCTGAACTGCTTGATCTTCAGTTGCTAGTTTGGCGCGTTTCAACACGACCTCTTGCAATAAACGCCTCTATATCGGCGATTTTCCGCGGCAGCGCTTCCGTCATCCATTTGACGCCATCAGGTGTCACCAGCATGACGTCTTCTATGCGCACCCCGATGCCTTTGTACTTCTCATATGCCGGTTTCACCGCGGTTTTGAATTTTTCCCAATCGGCATCGCTCATAATTGACGGTTTGTTATCCAACGCATCCGGTCTGACGTAAATTCCTGGCTCGTTGGTGAAAACCATGCCCGGTTCGAGCTTCGCGCCGTAGTTACCCACGTCGTGAACATTCATTCCCAGCCAGTGCGACGTACCGTGCATGAACCAGATGCGATATTGACTCGAATCGCGATCGGTAATCAGGCCGAGTTTTAATAATCCGTTCTTAACGACTTCCGTAGCTGCTCGATGGACGTCAGAAATTAACACTCCCGGCCGCGTCGTTTTCCCCGCGGCATCCTGTGCGTCGTAAACAATCTGGTAAACCTCAGCCTGCGCGGTTGAGAACTTGCCGTTGACTGGAAAAGTCCGGGTCACGTCGGCGGAATAGTGCTGGTATTCCGCGCCAACGTCCATCAGCATCAGATTTCCAGGCGTTACCGGGCCCTGCGCCTCTTCGTAGTGCAAGGTGGTCGCGTTTGGCCCGCAACCAACAATCGACGGATAGCCCCAGTGATCGGCGTTGCGCAGTCTGAAAGTGTAAGCGACAAGCGCATCAACCTCGTATTCCCATTTCAAAGTTCCGGCTGCGACCCACGCACGCTCGTGCGCTTCCGTGGTGATGTCTATCGCGTGCTGCATGAATGCCAGCTCCATGGGCGACTTCCTCAGGCGCATGCTGTGAAATACCGGAGTAATGTTTTTGATGCTAAACCCTGACGCCGACCTGACCCAGTCGGCTGCAAAGCGCTGTTCCCGTCTGTACTCACGGCTTTCGCTTTCGTTGGGTACGAGCAAGTACAATTCGGCCTCATTCTTTCCGGCCGCGGCAAACAATTTCTCAAAGCCCGACATTGAAGGCACAGCTGTGTCGCCGGCCATTGTGGACAGCAGGATGTGGTCTGCCTTGGGACGATAGGGCTGGCGATTTCGCAGCGCGCGTAGAAAAGGCTCAAACTCGCTCGCTTCCCATACCTCTTTGATTCCTGAGATCTGGCTGGCTTCCTGAGCAGAATACATATGGCCGGTCCATGTTTCGGCGGCAGGATCGCGGCGCGGCATAAAGAGAATTTCCGGAAGCTGTTCATTTCCCGGAAGCAGCACTACCGTCGCATTATTCTGTTTCAGGTTCGTGAGGTAATAGAGATTGTTTTCCTGGCGGTAGTGGTAGTTGACATCGTTTGTATAAACGCGGGGCTCAGTACTGAACAGAACGAGAATTCCCCTAGTGCCGACCGCTTCAGCAATCCGCGCACGTCGCCCGGCTAACTCTGCCAGCCTCGTCTGCTTATCAAAGATGGGCGCCATCGGTGCGACTCTGATAACAGGCGGCGTTGACGGTTGAGCGTCGTTGCGTGCTACCGCTATACGCGTGTGAACGGCGCTCAAGGCAATAAGCAGCGTGCAGCCGGTGAGAAATTTTGTGGCGAGTGACTTCATACCTACCTCTTTACTCGGCAAATCAGATAAAGGTTTTGGAGAGACGGGCAGAATGACAAGGGACTACGCGGCCCGTTTACCGGCGCGCTCAAGGGGAAACTCTCCTGCGATTTCTCCGTAGGGGACGAAACACGCGTTGCGTACCGTCAGGACTGGTCAAGACCCGGGTCCCATCCGGACTGGTGATTACCCGTGTGCCATCCGGCAAAGTTCTCATGGTTGTCCCGCCACCCAAGCGTCGCTGCTGCCTGCCGCCGCCAGCAGGTGGTCCTTGGAAGACGTAAGGGGTGGCGGGCGCTTCCGGAACTTTTAGTAGCTGGAAGTCCTCTCCTATGTCAGCGTTAGCCTCAGCGTTGGCTTGCGGCTTTGTTTTCTCCCCAGCTTTTTCACGCGCCGGTTTCTTTGCCGTCACATTCGGAGTTGTAACCTGCCCGGAAGGCTCGGGTTTTGTTTCTTCAGCGACTTGCACCGTTGCCGGGGCACTAGCCGGAGTGCTGGTAACCGTAGGCGACGGAGTGGCCAACAGGTTCTGATCCGCGACACTAATCTGCGGTGTGGAGTTCGAAGACTTTCTTTGTTGATAAGCGTAGAAAGCGCCAAATGCAATTCCGACCAAAAGTACCGCCGCAGCGCCCATGGCCCATGGCGCAATGCGCCGTCGAGGTGGCCGGCGAACCACAGTAGTCTCGCCCTTTTGAAGCGATGGGGTTTTTACTGTGCCCGCTGCCTTATCTAAAACTGTGGCAGCAGGCTCATTGAAAAGCACGGTTGCCGCTTCAGCTTTACTGGTGAGCGTCGCGACTTCCACGCTGCCTTTCAAAGCGGCGCGCATCTCGGCTGCGGATGAAAAACGCTGATCTCGATTCTGACTCATGGCGCGCGCCAAAACGCGGGCTATATCCGGACCAACGCGGCTGTTAATGGTGTTTGCCGGTTGCAGTGGATCGTCCTGACTATTTACAAGCGCTGCGGCTCGCGACAACGCATCAGGAGGTTTTACACCCGTCATCAAATGATAGAGCGTGGCGGCCAGCGCATAGATATCGCTTCTGGGATCGGTGCCGAGACCTTGAATCTGTTCGAGCGGGGCGTAGTTCGGTGTGTAACCAAAAATACTTGCGGTCGTTGGAGCGCGTGATATTTCGCCCGTTTGCCCCTTTGCGAGGCCAAAGTCGAGCAGGATAATCTGTCCGCGGGCAGTTAGTTTCAGGTTTTGCGGCTTGATGTCGCGATGAATTATCTGCGGCTCCTGCGTGTGCAAATAATCAAGCGCATCCAGCAGCTGGTCGCCCCAGGTAAGCACTTGATCGGGAGGAAATGGTCCACGCTTGTGCGCCATCATCTGCGCCAGGTCGTCACCGGCAATATACTGCATCACCAGAAACTGGCCGTCGCCTTCACCAAAATGATCGCTCACGCGCGGCAAGGCAGGATGATGCATGCGCGCCAGCAAACGCGCTTCGCGCTCAAATTGCCGTCTAAGCCGCTCATCAGAGAACAGAGTTTCCTTCAGCGCGACGGTGGTGTCGAGACGCTCGTCAATGGCCTCGTACACAGCGCCCATGCCGCCCTGTCCGAGCTGCTTGATCACGCGATAACGATTTTGTAGGACTAATCCTTCGGCGAGCATCAATCTTCCTTCATTACAACTGTAAATCCTTGCGTATTATACACGCGCCTTGGCTGACGAGAAACGAAGCGGAAATCAGCATTGGGTAAGTTTGATGTCCGATAAGCTTTAGCTTTTCGTAACGCCGCGACAAACTAAAGGAAGCTCTGATCAAGTGTCCTCGACGCGTAGCGTCCGTGCGAGTTTAGCCCGGCGTTTCAACGCCGGGATCAAGACCGTTCCCGGCCTTGAAAGGCCGGGCTAAATTCATGCAGACGCTACGCGTCGAAAGACTAATACCGACCTTATACTGCCCACTTGATCAGAGTTCCTAAAGTTTTATCGGACATCAAGCCGAACCAATACTGAAAACCCAATCTCGTTCTTGAGTGGCCCAGC
>JBPCLZ010000189.1:0-17450 GCA_051002775.1 Pyrinomonadaceae bacterium
GGCGCGCTCAGCGATGTTATTAACGGCAAGAGCGCGACCCCGATGCCTAACCCGCGAACGAGGCCACGTCTCGAACAATCCACGGGCAGCCTCGCAACCTCATGACCTTCGGCAAGCAAGTGGTTCGCGCTCATTTGCTTTAGTGCAAGTTGAATGACGATTTCCGCAACCGGGATTCCCAGCGACTCGCTAACAGAGCGCGTTATCTCTGGAATGCTGGTGCGGCCGTCGCACAGCTTCCAAACCGTGGCCGCTGTCTGATTTAGACAGTGCGCTTTGTCACGAGCCACGTCGTAGACCAGTATTTCGCCGTCGACTTCTTTGGAGATGATTTTTGCGCTGCGTGCTTTCGGCACGAACGCGCACGAGTCAAGTCTCATGAGACTCCTGTTTTTTGTTCGAAGTGCGGCGGGTTGCCGGTAGCGTGGGTGAAGCGCCCGGTTTGATAACTTACTCGATCAAGAGACTGTTAACGCATGTCTGTTAGCCATCATTCCCTCAGGGTGACCTTCGTTCTTTCTTTGTGTTTAGCTGCAACCGGGCCTCGTCAATTTAGCTCTTACGAAACTCGGGCGTGGAACGGTCGGCAAGGTATCACTCGCTCAATTCGCAGATCAATGCTTGTGCTGGAAACACGGTTTTTGGTTCCTTGCCAAATTTCTTGTAAAGCGGGATTGCCAAATTTCTTGTAAAGCCAGAATTGAACCGCAAGTGTGCGATCAATGGATGGTTCGATCGACGCGAAGCTATGCTATTTGGACTGCGGCGGCTTGACGCCGCTTTGCAGCGCGGCGGCTGGACGCCGCTTTAACGTTGCGGAGATGTCGAGTGTTTTCATTTACGAGATCTCCAGGCTAACTTGAAAAGCGCCGTCAAGCCGCCGCAGTCCAAATAAAAACAAGAGCGGCGTCAAGCTGTCGCAATCCAAAAGTGAGGATTACAGTGGCTCAGACCAAGGATTGGCCCCATGCACCACTTCATCGTTTTGATTCCAATGGAATCTATATGGTCACCGCGTCAACTATCGATAAAAAATCTCTATTCACGACACCCAACAAATTGGATCTGCTCGAGAACGATCTGCTTTCTTTAGCGAAAAAGTATTACTGGAACTTAGAGGCGTGGGCGGTTTTTAGTAATCATTATCATTTCATCGCCCGGAACGAGCCTGGGTCCGCCGCGCTCAACAAGTTTCTAAGTCATCTTCATACTGCGACCGCAACTAACTTGAACCAACTAGATGAGGCCACGGGTCGTAACGTCTGGTTCAACTTTTGGGACACTAAGCTAACCTATGAACGTTCCTACCTGGCGCGACTCAGCTACGTTCATAGAAATGCAGTCAAGCATGGGTTGGTGCTGGTGCCTGCAGCGTATCCGTGGTGTTCGGCAGCCTGGTTTGAACGGACGACGTCGCCGTCCATGATTAAAACGATTTATGGCTTCAAGATCGATAAGCTGCGGATCGACGACGATTATTGATTTGGGGGGCAGGCTATTTTGAGCGCGGCGGCTTGACGCCGCTTTTGGACTGCGGCGGCTTGACGCCGCTTTGGAGCGCGGCGGCTTGACGCCGCTTATGCGACAAAAGGAGTTGACTGTTTTCTATGAAGTTACCGCCAAGCTAACTAAAAAGCGGCGTCGAGCCGCCGCAGTCCAAAATAAATCAAGCGGCGTCGAGCCGCCGCAATCCACAAACGATCACCTTGCGAAATTCGCGAGGGGCTCATATTCTTCAATTGTCTACGAAGACTTTAAAAGATTTTGGTGAGGCTCCCCCATGCAAATCTTCCACGAGTTTGGCGAGTTGATCGAAGGCCGCTGGCGCGCTGAAAACTATAACGAACAGATTTTTCCCGAGTTGGCGGCGCAGGCTTTGACCGAATCCAATTTGCCGGCTCAGGTCGATCCATGGGAAATCATTCGTTGGGTACAGCGCGCCAATGCGCTGCCCGATCAGAAAGACGCTGAAGGCCGGTTTGGCGATCCACCAATCACGCTGTATGCCGGACCCCGCTTTTACGTCGACGTGTATTTCTGGCTGGACGGCACCACCAGCATTCATCAACACGCCTTCACCGGCGCGTTTCAAGTCTTACTCGGTTCGAGCATTCATAGCCGTTATAGTTTTAAGCAAAAGAAAATCATCAACGAGCACTTTTGCGCCGGCGAGATCAAGCTGGAAGAAGTGCAGTTGTTACAACTAAGCGACATTCGCCTAATCAAGCCGGGACGCAATTTCATTCACTCGCTGTTTCACCTCGATCGGCCTTCAGCAACTATCACAGTCAGGACCGAGCACACTCCTTCCTCCGCACTGCAGTGGGATTATCGCAAGCCCTTTCTGGCCACGAACCCCTTTTACCGCAACCAGGTGATGGCGAAGAAACTGCAAACCATTAGCCTGCTGCTGGGGATGAAACATAAAGACGCCGACGAGATGATTGGCGATTTGATTTGTTCTTCAGATTTTCACACCGCGTATTTTGCGCTCGAAAACTTTTTTCATAGCGTCAAAAACAATCAGATGGATTCATTGTTCGGTTTATCAACCGGCGCCGATCGTTTCCAGAATATTTTGACGCGCGCACGCGCAGCTCATGGCGATCTGATGGATTTTGTTCTGCCGGTCTTTGAAGAGCAGACCCGGCAAAACGACATTGTAATGCGGCGTTCAACTATCACTAGCGAGGAGCATCGTTTCTTCCTCGCTTTACTTTTAAACGTGCCTGATCGGGAAAAGATTTTGGCGCTGGTGAAGCAGCGCTATCCGGAAACTGATCCGGTGGAGAAGATTCTGGATTGGGTGGAAGAGCTATCGCAGACGCGCGTGCTCGGATCAAAAGAGGGGAATGCGCTGGGCATTGAAGGCTTTGACGACGATCACATTTTTGTTTTGGAGTTCCTGCTGCGCGGAAAGTCGCTGGAAGAAATCAAGCAGCTTAGTAAGACAGAAGAATTTCAGCGCTTTGTGGGAATTGATGACAAGCTCGACACGCTGGCAGCAGCCCTGCAAAACTCGCCGCTCTTCAAGACAATGTTGGCGTGGTGATGTTCATCAACGCACATTTTCGGTCAAACGATTCGCGATTTAGCTGGCATCGTTTCTTTTTCGCACCAGGCCAACTGCATGGCCATAGCAAGTGCCGCCTGAGTAATACGCCAACTCCATTCCTACTTCGTTCATTTCAGAACGGATCTGTTTTTCATCAAAGTGATGTTGGTATCCGCCTTTGAAGCAGTCTCCCTCTTCCACTGGTTCGGCGCCGTGGAGTTTGCGCAGCGCAGTTCCGATTTGAGCAGTCCAGGTGCGGCGGCGTCCTGGAAATCCTTCCGTAAACGAAACCATCAAGGGCGCGTCAGGCTTCAGAGTATTCACCAGGTCCTGAAGAAAACGAATACGGCGAGATCGTCCGGGGATATACATGTAACCGGAAAATCCTACCAGCACCCCGTCGTAGATATGCTTATGCTCGGGGACCGCCGAGGGACGCGCGTGGTCGAACACCGCATCGATGCCTTGTTTGCTTAACTCATTTTTGCCGGCCGTTACAAGTGGCCCGCAGCAATCGAAGCCATCAACCAGAAAGCCTGCATTCGATAGAGCAATAACTTCTCGGCCTGCGCCCGCCGCGGCAACCAGAATTCGGCCCCCAGGTGGAAAGTAGCGGTGAATCGCTTCACGCTCCCAGTTAAAAAGGCCTGAGTTCAGATACGACTCGTCCATATAGGACTGAAAAGAAGAGGCATAGCGTTTAGTTGTGAGTTGCTCGAGTTTGGCGTTGTTAAGAAATCCCAACGATACACCTTGAATTGCTGCAGCGGCGCCGTTGTGAATCCACAACACGATTCGTTCCAGCAAAAGATAAGGCGACCCATTCATAAGTGTTGGCATTATATTCGAACTAGCGCGACGTGGGCGGAGTTGTATTGAGACTCATGCTGCGATCGGCTTACCCAGGATGGCTTTGACAAGCGACCCATTGATAGAATTAGATGTTTCCCGTGCTCAGTATCCATGAAAAATCTGTGGTAGTGGTTGCCAGGGACCAGATTTCTTGCGACATCGGGGGAGAAGCGGCGATTCTAAGTTTGAACGATGGCGTTTATTACGGTCTGGACCTTGTCGGCGCGCGCGTTTGGAGTCTGGTGCAGGAACCGCAGACATTTGGGGCGTTGCGCGATACGCTGATTAAGGAATATAACGTCGAGGCAGACAATCTTGAAACTGATCTGCGCGAACTATTGGAAGAACTTGCCCAACACGGTCTTATTGAAGTGACAACATGAGCGGATTGAGAACTCTTTTCCGATTGAAATCCAGCGAACGCCGGCTTGTTTTGCAGACGCTTTTCCTAGTCGCAGCCATCCGTACCGCTCTCTCGATACTGGGCGTGCAGCGCGTACAGCGACTAACAAGTTCATGGCAGCGATTGCTACTAGTGGACAAAGAGATGCCCGTCTCTCGTCTGGTTTGGGCGGTTAAGGCAGCTAGTCGTCGCATTCCTGCAGCGTCTTGCTTGACGCAGTCGCTAGCGCTTCATTGCCTGCTAACTCGCGCGGGACACGCATCACAAATTCAAATTGGTGTTGCAAAAGATCCGGCGGCGAAATTTCATGCACACGCCTGGGTGGAATACGCTGGTGTTCCGTTGCTTAGCGACACCGCTGAAGTCGATGGTTATGTCCACATGCTTGGTGTGGAGGGATAAGCTCGCTTGAATTCAGTTCTCACCGATCCCCAGGTTTTGATCCCCGCCAACACTTCTAGGTGCTACGACTATGCGCTCTACGGATTGCGAGTGCGCACGAAAACCGCACTGACATTGGATGACATACCAGTCGAGGGCCAGCCGGACGTGGAATTGCAGCCCGGCACTCCCGAACAGTTTGCTGAAGCCACAGCGAACATCACCCTTGATGCTGCCGACTGGATCCACCAACACGAGTTGTTAAGCGGTTGGATCTATCTTCGTTATGATGAGTTGTTTGAGTTTCTTGTCGCACCTTCCGGGTCGCAAATTTTCTACCGGTTCTTAAGGACGGTTTCCCCGGAATCATTTGAAACTTACGCTCTGGGTCGCGTCTTCTCATTTGCTCTGGTGAAGATGGGCTACGAGCCCTTGCATGCAGCCACGATCGTTGTGGAAGGACGAGCGGTTGCTTTCCTCGGCGCGAGTACGTTTGGAAAATCGAGTTTGGCTGCTTGCTTCATCGCGGCTGGCTACCCGCTGCTGACCGATGATACGTTGCGACTCGAAAAACAGGATGGCCGATACGTGGCGTTTCCTGGTCCACCGAGGTTGAGGTTGATGCCGAGGATCGCGAGGCTTTATCTCGGCGGCACGGAATTAGGGGTGGTGATGAATCCACGAGAAAAGGACGCTAAGGCACCCAAGCTTGTATTCCGATTATCTCCGTCGCAAAGCTTTGCCAAGGTTGCGCCGTTGGCAGCAATCTATGTCGTAACTGCACCGCGCAAAGTGCACCGCAAACAACGAATCATGATCGAGTCTCTGCCGTCTTTGCAAGCATTAGTCAATGTATTAAGCTTCACCCACAACGCTGAGATTTCGGGAGCCAGGAGGTTGTCGCGTCAACTGGAAGCCGCCCAGAAACTGATAACGTCGGTACCGCTGCGCTCGCTATCTTACCCGCGGGTCTTATCATCCCTGTCAGATGTGAGAGACGCGGTCCTGGCGGATCTAAGAAATTAATTATGTCAACACCATTTACTTCAACTATCACCATATCGCCCGACGTCATGGTGCGTCAGGTCGGCGAGGAATCTGTTCTTCTCGATCTCAAAACAGAACGCTACCTTGGACTCGACGACGTTTCCTCACGTATGTGGCAGGTGCTGACAAACGGCGCGTCGATCGACTCCGCATACCAGACGCTTTTGGCAGAGTTTGACGTAAACCCTGAACGACTGCGAAACGATCTGGACGAGTTTGTACAGGAACTGCTCAAACTCGAACTGGTCCAAATAAACAATCAACCATGAGTGGTTTTGCTGGGGTCTTCCATCTTGATGGAGCACCTGTCGATCGAACATGGCTGGAGACCATGGCGGAATTCCTGTCCTTCCGGGGGCCGGATGGAACCGAAGTGTGGACCTCGGGGAGCGCCGGTCTGTGTCACACGCTTCTTCGCACGCGAGCGGAACACGATGGCCGTCCTCAAATAGCCAGCCTCGATGACAAGTTCTTTCTCGCCGGCGATGTAAGGATCGACGATCGCGAAACCCTGCTTTCCAAGTTCTCGAATCACTCCCCTAAACTCAAAGAATCTTCCAGCGCTGAACTGATTCTGCACGCCTACGCTAAGTGGGGCGACGCTTGCGTCGAACATTTGCTGGGCGATTTTTCTTTTGTCATTTGGGATGTCCAGCGACAGCGAGTGTTCTTAGCACGAGACCATCTCGGTGTTAAGCTCTTATTCTATGCCATGGTCGGTTCTTGTCTGATTATTAGCAACACTCAGGAATGCATTCGGCAAATTCCCATTGTTTCAGACAAACTCAACGATCAGGCGATCGGAGATTATCTCCTCACGGGGATGAATTACGATCCCACCACGACGTTTTTCACCAACGTTCGTAGGCTAGCCCCCGCTCACCGCTCAATTTTTGAGCGAGAGAAATCCAGGATCGAACGTTATTGGTCGCCTCCGATCGATGAGCCTCTTTATCACAAGCGTTCGAGCGACTACATTGACAAGTTCCGTGAGCTTTTGCTTACGGCGGTGCGCGATCGTCTCCCCGATGGTTCGGTGGGAATCTTTATGAGCGGAGGTCTTGATTCACCCGCTGTTGCTGCGGCGGCAGTGCAACTCGGAGCGGATACAACTGCATTCACGTCGGTTTATGACCGATTGATTCCGGATGAGGAGCGCCACTATTCGGGTCTCGTCGCAAAGCAGCTTGGTATCCCAATTGTGTATAACGTTCGGGACGATGAACTATGGGGTTGGAGCGCCGATTCGGCTCTCATTCGCACAACGGAGCCGACTGAGAACTCTTTTGGCCTGGCCGCGTTAGAAAAATTTGAGCGAGAGTTAGTCACAAACGCACGGGTTTTCTTTTTCGGGGTCGGACCCGACGCGGCCCTGTTCTACGAGTGGAGAACGCATCTTACTTACCTGATCAATCAGAGACGATGGGGACGTGTCTGCATGGATCTTGCCCTGCATGCCTTTACCCAGCGGCGCATCCCTTTGTTACCCACAATCCCCCAGATGTGGAGAGAGAGGAAGAGCAATCAGCCGGATTGGTACGAGCTCACTCTTCCTAAATGGTTGAATCCCGAGTTTATTTCATTGCTGATGTTAAAGGATCGGCTGAAAGAGATTTTGGATCAAGAGACTTCATCACATCAGATTCGTCCTCGAGCTCATATTTCTTTTGCAGGGAATTTTCCTTTGTGTGGAAATACCAACGATGCGGGGATCCACGGCCGGCCGTGGGAGACATTGCAGCCATTTGCCGATCTCCGGCTGTTGCGTTTCTTGATGGCGGTGCCGGCAGTGCCCTGGTGTCGCGACAAGTATTTGATTCGCACCGCGTTGCGCGGGTGGATTCCAGAGCGTGTCCGCCTCCGCCCAAAGTCTCCGGTACCTGGGTTCCCTTATATATTGCGGGCGCAAGCCTTCGAACGGCCAGAGTTGCCACCACATCCAGCACTGCCGCATTATCTCGACGAAAGCAAACTGCCCAAGTGGCCGGGCCGAACTCGCGAAAAGTTCGACTCTATAGCGAAAGCAATGGGGTTACACTACTGGCTTGTGAGCCTTAATTCGTCGCAAGAAAGTTAGGGTCAAACACCCAAAACTTTGGTACTGTTCCTTTTAAAGTAGCTTCGGACGAAGCTCTAGTGGCTGTCAATCTGAGCACTTTATGGTATAGTTTCAGCCTCAATTGAGATAAATGCCGACTAGATTTTGTGCTTGCCTTGCTTGGCCTTAATCTAGTGGAAGGGTCTCAGCTAGCGCATTGGCCTAAGATGGGGGCCAGCTGCAGGTATGCCAAATAATTCAAATCTGAATTTTGATAATAGCGAATGAAACAAGTCACGAGGGTTGCAGTCCCTCGTAGCTATTGTTCCGACCACTAATCAGGGAGTTGAACCATGGAAACGACTGACCGAAAAAACTCTGACGAAGTTATGAAGACTGCGGAGAGAAAAGAATACCGCAAACCAAGCGTGCAAGTTTACGGAACTCTATCGCAGATAACGCAAACCAGTCCCGCAGCCCCCAACACGAATCGACTAGACCCTGGCAGTCCACCGCAAAGCATGCGCACCTGACGTTTCGCTGACAGCGGGTACTATTCGTCACCCCTAAGTTCTCCAATCCGGGCAATCACTGGGTGTAATACTGCAATCGAGTCTCTCTTATCAAACCGCCACTCGGCGTACTTGCCGTTCTGTTCTACATAATGCAGAAATACCTGCGCGTGGAAGGTGCCTTCAAACACCTCGCGCCAATGCGCACACTCGATTCCACGGTAAAGCAGCGCATCGCCTGCCTCCAAATTGACTGAGGATGTCCCTAGCGGGCCTTCAATCCAAATCGGCCACGATTTATCTTCTGCAAATCCCAAACAAAGCGACACGCTAACCTCGCAAGAAGGTCTGTCCGTATGCCGGGCGAGAACGTCGCCGTTCTTGTAAACGCGAAAATAGGAGCAGGTGGGAAATAGTTTCAGTCCGGCACTCTGCTCGATCTCAGGAAGCAGTGAGACTAGTAATTTATCCATGATGAAATCGCCATAACCGCTGGGAGTATTTGGTACTTGCTCATCACTTGTTATCAACCCTCGCTCAGCCATCGTACAGGCATAGCGATACACCTGCCCCAGCGAAGGCTGCCTCAACAGCGCGGGCACCACGACGTAGCGGTCGCGTTCGAAAATGGCCGCTGTGTCTATCATCCGATCATTCTTTTCATTCTTTCTTTTACCAATCCGAGCAAGCAAAGCATTTCCAGTAACGCTAGTCTTTCCAAGCCCCCAGCGGCTGCATGATATCATTCACTCACTCATGGTTCAGCTAACTAAAGAGGGATTGGCCGGCAACGCAAACCTCGATGAGTTAGCCAATGCGTTTGCGTCCTCGCATGTTTTTCGCTTACCGCGGCTGCTTCATCCCGATTTAATGCAAATGATTTCTTTGCGGCTGGAACGCTCGACTTGGACTGCACGAGATGACGGTGAGATAGCCAAAGAGGACCTTCCAGACGACCTCATGCCGACAAACGTCCTCAACTTTGCAGCGAATACTCCTCACTTTCTCAATTTGATTCGGCGCGTCACAAGCCGACATGAAATCAACTTGTTTGACGGAAGAATTTACCGCATGGCGCCCGGGGCGGATCACTTCGATTCCTGGCACGCAGATATCGGGACTACTCATCAGGATCGCCTGGTGGGAATGAGCGTCAATCTCAGTCCGCGTCCCTATGAGGGTGGCATGTTCCGACTGCGCGACGAGGGGAGCGGTGAACTGTTTTGCGAACTTTCCAATACTGGTCAGGGTGATGGAATCTTCTTTCGTATCTCTCCAACTCTGAAACACATGGTAACCGCGTTGATTGGCGATGAACCGAAGATAGCTTTCGCTGGCTGGTTCCGGACCAGCGATAAGGACTTCTACTCTAAACTAAAAGAAGTCTGCTCCGTAGCGCGTCGATAGAAATCTTCCAGCGCTCTTACACTTCGCATATCCGAATAAAGTCCTGGATAGCCAGCTACCATTCGATCAATCACACTTTGGCGCAACTGCATGTTGCGACCAAGTCGTGCCGCGAGTTCTACGTATTCCGTCGCGTCACTTGCAATAGTGTCGGTTACGCCAAGCTGTTTGAGGATCGCATAAGAGTGCCGTGCGCGCATAAGTGTCCCCGGCAAAGTTACCACCGGCAGCCCACAAGCAATTGCTTCAAAGGTAGTTACTCCGCCTGACCAACCCACCGGATCCAAGGCGACGTCGGCAATGAGATGGAGATTCCAAAAGTCGAGTAGTGCCATCTCCGATAGCCACACGCAATAGTCGGCGGCACGTAAGTTCACCGCAGCGAAGGCGCAGTCCATCCTGCTAACGAAGTCAGCCTTAACAATTTCGTTCGTTGTCAGGAATACAAACTGGGAATTCGGCAGCCTCATTGCAATTTGGGCGATGAGATTATCCTGCTCAGGCAAATATTTGAAAATAGACTGACACGACAAATAAAGTACAGCATCGTCGCGTAGTCCAAAGTCTCGCCTGGTCTTCGTTAGAATCACCTTTGGAATTACCGGCTTCGGAAGGCAAACTCCTACTCCCGGTAAAGGTACTAGTTTCTCGGAATAATGATCCTGCGCACCTTGCGGCTCCATCAGATCACTCGACAAGAAGTAATCCATTGTCGGAACACCCGAAGTGAGCGGACTGTCCCAGACGACACACTGAATCGGAGCTAGCCGGAGAGCTGCCAGTTGAGCCATTCGCGGGTGTATTCCAAAATCGAGATAAACGAGGACGTGCAGTTGGTCCGCGCGAATTGCCTGCGCGATTTCGGCCACGTCGCCTGAGAACTGCCGGAAATTTATGTTCCAGTGATGCACCTGTTCGTACGTGACGTCCGCGTGCCGGTCGGCGTGATAAGCGAAAACCTCAAACTGTTCCCGATCGTGTTCGCGTATCCAGGCGCCAAACAACTTTTCTGCACTCGTACCGATGAATCGCGTCGCCTGCGAAGACAAATATCCTATGCGTATTTTGCCAGCTACGGCCGGGAGCGGAATGGGTTGCGCCAATTGTGGGAAATTGGCCGCCATGATCGCATGTATCCAACCGCCGTAAAGGGTTTGCAGTTCACGATCGTTTTGTCCCTGGTATGGCAGGTACTTATTGCTGTGTTTCCCGATCGCCGCCAAGGCGCGCTGTTTGTCGAGATTCGTCTCCAGCGGCACTTCAGCAATCAGACGATGAAGGCCTGCAGTGAATCGCGTGCGGTAGTGTTCTATTTCGTGTTGTGAATCGTAAAACACCGGCAGCAACAACGCTTCGCGCAAACGAAAGATGAGTTCATCGGGGAACAAACGCGCTGCTTCCGAAGCGGCGGCGATTGCCTCTTCGGTTCGATTACACTTTTCCAAGCGTTCGACGTAGTACTCGTGTAGCTGTGGCGCAGGATCGCAGCGCTCAATGCCGCGCCTGAGTATCTCTAGTGCTTCGTACAACTCTCCAAGTTGTTTGCAAGACCTTGCCGCCGCGATATAGGTGTTGGGATCCCGATCATTAGCCTTTACCGCAGCGCGCGCCTCGGCCAATATCCTTTCCCGATTTTCTTTTGCCAGTTGCTCTGTTTCCAGCAGCCGCCGGCGGGCAATCTCTTCCATTTTCAATGCTGCGTCTGAAGTGTGGGGACTCATGAGAAAAGTATATACTGGCGCTCAAAATTGCGGCGTACTATGGCATACCAAATGTCTCAAGACTAAACTAACTTGTGCCAAACTCAGCCAGCTTGAAATCTTGCCGGTTTCGAACGTGACGTTGCCAGCCGAGTTAACAAACCCAATGCCAGGAGCTCGTGAATGAAACCATTTGCGGAACTAGGTGCGCTGATAAGTGATCGCTGGCGAAAAGAAAACTACAGCGAAGAATTGTTTCCAGCCATTGCGGCCCAGGCGCTTGCTGAATCAGACTTAACGGCGAAAGTCGATCCCTGGGAAATCATTCGCTGGGTTCATACCACGCCCGATCTGCCACGACAGCAAGACCGCAATGCGAAGTTTGGCGATCCGCCGATCACTCTCTTCGTCGGACCAAGATTCTACATTGACGTCTATTTCTGGCTTGACGGCACAACCATGCTGCATCAACACAATTTCTCCGGCGCCTTCCAGGTACTACTGGGCAGCAGTGTCCACAGCAGTTATAGCTTTGAGCAGGAGAGGGAGATTAACCCATATTTTTTGATCGGAAAAGTTTCGCTCCAAAACGTGTCTCTGCTCACCAAGGGTACGATTAAAGAGATTCGTCCCGGTCAACACTTCATTCATTCGCTCTTCCATCTGGAGAGACCCTCGGCAACAATCACTGTCCGAAGCAACCACGCACCGCATGACGCAATACAATATTCTTATCTGAAGCCCTACCTGGCCTTTGACCCATTCTTCGAGGATGATTCCCTTAGTAAAAAAGTCCAGACAGTCTCCCTACTCTTGAGTATGAAACATACGGAAGCCGATCGCTTTGTCGGTGATCTGCTTGCTGAAGCTGATTTTCAGACGGCATTTTTCGTGCTTGATACTGCGTTTGGGTTTCTCGGCAATGATGAACTAGAAGAGATCTTTCAGTTGTCAAAAAGCGCTGACCGTTTTAGCGCAATGCTGGACCGCGCGCGGGCAAGGCATGGCGACCTCGTAGATTTGCTGCCGCCAGTGTTTGCGGAAAAACGACGGCAGCTTGCCATTACGAAGCGGCGCGGCATGATCAAAGATGAACAGCTGCGTTTCTTTCTTGCCTTATTGCTAAACATACCCGAGCGGAGTCTAGTGCTTGATCTAATCAAACAGAGATTTCCCGACGACGATCCGATCGATAAGGCTGCAGCCTGGTTTAAAGAGATGTCCGCAACGAGAATTTTCGGGTCGCCCGAGCCAAACGTACTCGGCATTAAAGACGTGGATGAAACTCATCATTTTGTTTTCAGAGGTTTGCTGCAGGGGTGGTCTGACGATGAGATTCAAGCTGGGGCGCGAGTTCAGCTGTTCAGCAAGGGTATTCCAGAACGATCGCTCGCCGAAACAGCCAAATCCATTCGAACCCTACCACTCTTCAAAGCATTGTTTTCTTAGAATCGCATTAATTCAATTTGCTGTCTCACAATGCTTCAAGGCTTCCACATATTAACGACGAAACTGCGCAAGGCGCTGGCCCAGTTACCAAACCTTCCCCGCGCGCTCGGGTTGGTTTGGGGCGTAGCCAGAAACTGGACCATTGCCTGGATGGCGCTGCTGGTCGTGCAGGGTCTGCTGCCCGTCGGTTTGGTTTATTTAACCAAACTCGTAGTTGACGGAATTCTTGAAGCAGTAAGAAATAGCGGCGCCTGGTCCACCGTGCGCGGCGTGCTGATTAAAGTGGCATTTCTCGGTGCGATCATGTTGTTAACCGAGATCGCCCGCAGCGCAGCCAACCTCATTCGTACCGTCCAGGCCGAGCGGTTGGAAGAGCACATTCGCGGTCTCATTCATGAAAAGTCGGCGAGCGTCGATCTTGCCTTTTACGAATTTCCCGATTACTTCGATCACCTGCACCGTGCTCGTTCTGAAGCAACTTACCGTCCGGTTGCGCTGCTGGAGAATCTGGGCAGCCTGCTGCAAAACGGGATCACTCTCGTCGCCATGGGGGCCGTCTTAATACCGCTTGGTCCATGGCTCGCGCTGGCATTGCTTTTGAGTACGCTGCCGGCACTGTTTGTCGTCATCTATTACACGCTCGCGGAATACCAGTGGCATCAACGCACCACCGCGGATGAGCGTCTGGTTTGGTACTTCGACTGGGTGCTGACTGCCGCCGAAGCGGCAGCAGAGCTGAGACTGTTTGGTCTGGGCAAGTTTTTCCAGGATGCGCATCGCAAACTACGCGGCCACTTGCGGCGGGAGCGCATCAGTCTGCTGGTAAGACAAAGTAAGGCCGAATTCGCGGCGTCGCTGACGGCGCTTCTGATTACCGGCGCGGCGATGACCTTAATGATCTGGCAGGCGTTACACGGAAGAATCAGCCTGGGCGAGTTGGCGCTGATCTATGCGGCTTTCAATCAGGGACAGGGACTAATGCGCACGCTTTTGGGCACCGTGGCACAGGTCTACGCAAACAGTCTCTTCATTGGCAATCTCTTTGAGTTCCTGGCGCTTGAGCCGATTGTAGTGGATCAGCCGACTGCTCGCGGCCTCAAAACAAACTCGCTGCAAAACGAAATTGCGTTTCAGCGGGTTACATTTAGTTATCCAGGTAGTGAGGTCAATGCGCTCGCGGATTTTGATCTGTCGGTGCGCAAGGGAGAGATAGTGGCTTTGGTTGGATCTAATGGCGCCGGCAAGAGCACGCTGGTCAAGCTGCTTTGCCGCTTTTACGATCCCCAACAAGGCGCCATCACGCTTGACGGCGTGAACCTTAAAGAGATCCCGGCCGCTCAGTTGCGAAGTTTGATCACCGTGCTTTTCCAACAACCAGTCCACTACAACACGACCGTGAACGAAAACGTGTCTTACGGCGCCTTAAATCAATCGCCACAGCAGGACGATATTATTGCAGCCGTGAAAGCAGCGGGCGCTGAAGAAATTGTGTCGAGACTCAATAATGGGTACGAGAGTTTACTGGGCAAATGGTTCGTCGGTGGTACGGAGCTAAGCGTCGGAGAGTGGCAGCGAATTGCGTTGGCAAGAGCGTTCCTGCGCAAGGCGCCAATCATAATTCTTGACGAACCGACAAGTGCGCTCGATCCCTGGGCTGAGGTTGATTGGTTGCTGCGGTTCCGGCAATTAGCGATTGGCCGCACCGCTATCATCATTACGCATAGATTCACCACCGCAATGCATGCCGACGTAATTCACGTGATGGAGTATGGCCGAGTCGTCGAATCAGGCAGTCATGGTGAGTTGCTGGAACGCAATGGACGCTACGCCAAGTCGTGGAAACGGCAAATGAATGCCGAATCACATACCCTCCTTCGTGAAGTATGATTTCGACTTCCCCAGAAACCGATCTACTGGTATGCGTCGCCAGACGGTCGCTGAATGATCGCTTTGTTGCACGCATTCAGACTCTCGTGGAACGAGGGTTGGATTGGAATCGGTTATTCAACGAGGCCACCAACAATGGGATGCTTCCCTTGCTTTACCGGCACCTGAACGCAGTCTGTCCTGAAAGCGTGCCGCCTGAAGCGTTAGAGCGGCTACGAAGCGAGGCTCTGACCAATACCCGTTTGTGCCTGCATCTATTCAGTGAACTCAAACGAATTCTCACACTCTTCGAGCAAAACGGATTGATAGCGGCATCGTTCAAAGGGCCGGTGCTGTCGCTGGCTGTCTATGGAGATATGGCGCTTAGACCAGCCGGCGACCTCGATATCCTGGTTCCGCCAAATGAGTTCAGATCCGCCCGGGACTTATTAATATCTGCCGGGTATCAAATGGTCTCGCCATTGACGGAATCTCAGCAGGACGCACTGTTGCAATCTAACTGCGAATTGCTTTTCTACGCCGACGACGGTCGCCTTGTCGATCTCCATTGGGGTCTGAGTCCCAGGACGTTTCCTTTCGCGCTCGACGCGCAGGCTGTTCTGCGACGTCGTGAGGAATTCATTAACCAAGGCGTTTCAATCAGCACCTTCTCCATAGAGGATACGGTTCTCTATCTCTGCTTTCACGGTTCAAAACATTATTGGAGTAGGTTGGAGTGGATCAGTTCCCTGGCTGAATTCATTCGCTCGAATGCAGCGATTGATTGGCCTACCGTGATCTCTCGTGCAAAAACTTTACATGCCGGGCGAATACTGGCGCTTGGACTTTTGATTGCCCAGGACCTTGAAGATGTTGACTTACCAGAGCTTACATTCTTGAGTAGTAAAGATATCGAATTCATGCGCAAGTGCGCGGGAGAATTTGAGGCGAGACTTTTTGCGGGCGGAACTAAGTGGCCGACTCAGATGGAAATGTTTTCTTACAACTTGAAGATTATGGATCGCAAGCGAGACGCAATGGTGGGTCTGCTTCGTTCTGCCATGGTGCCAACAATGTCAGATTGGCAGGTTGTAAATCTGCCGAGACCGCTGCATCCGCTTTATTACCTATTGCGACCAGTCAGGCTTATATGGAAGCGTCGTTCCGCAGCTTAGACGAGCTATGCGAAAACCTCGCGCTGCGTGGAACGTTCTCGTGAAAAGTAGCAGAGTGATAAAAAGTGAATGGATTCAGCAAGCGCCGAGGTAGTCTTCACGGGATACGGCTTCTGCGAGCAAATATACGCTACGCAATTAAGCCATTTCCCAGTAGCTCCAAGTGGTCACGTCCAACTCGATCACAAATTAGCTGGGAAACTACAAAGCAACTCGCTCAATCGCCGGCGCCTATGGCCGTATCTTATAAGCAGGTGTTGTTTGGATTGCCGACCGGACAGTTGCCTGCGCTCGTATTGCAGCAAACATTGGTACAACACTGATTAGGACTTCCGCAGGCAACTCCAGGGGCTCGTCCACCCGCGTTGACACATGATCCTTGCGCCTGCGCGGTGGGCGCAGCGATGGAAGCTATTATGGGCAGTGCAATTGCTGCGAAACCTACATTGCGGACCCACTGCCGCCTACTCATGCCGGCAAAGTGAGCAGGAGTTGCCAGCCCTTCGGTCAGCAAATTAAATTTCTCAAGCTGATCCAACGCTAACCAGACAATATTGTCGTTCGCCTTCGTTTTTGTCTCCTCAGCCAATATTTGGGAGATATCGCTCACGCTGTTATGGCCATCGCAATGTTTCCAGACCAACGCCGAAGTAACGTTAAGACAATGCGCCTTATCGTTTTCCAGATCGTAAACGAGAGTCTCGTCCGGAAGGTCCTTGATGATGAGTCTGTCTTTGCGCGCTCGTGGCGATTGATCACTTGAATGAATAGTCACTTCGGGCGAACTCCTCTTTCAATCCGATAATTACAACTATTTCACTATGGCGGAATGCGGGAGAGCACTCCATACTTGTTAACTTACGGGCTTGAAACTAACACGCTGCGGATGAAAGATCAATAGTTATGCCCTTTGGAAAATGGCTGAATATCGTTAAGCAAGATGGCCCACGAGATGCGGGTGAAGGGAAAAAAGAGCGGGGTGAAAAAGAATCAATGTCGTTCGCAGGGCGCAAAAAAGAAAAGGGCTGCGCGAGCCAGCCCCTCCTTTACAGTCATCCACTTTGACTTGCGTCAGATACAGCGCTTTGTTGAGTTACTGGGGCTGTTGGGCACCACGATGCACGAAGGATCTTGAATACAATCGTTCGCGCACTCGGTGCGATTAGTGCAGCAACCACCGGGTTGAATCTGAGAGTTCTGCGCCTGAGCATCAGGTGCGACAATCGCAACGATTGCGGGCAAAGCAACTGCGACGATGCCCAGTCGTGCAACCATTTGGCGGCGCGTCATGCCGGCGAGAAATGCCGGCCTGGCTGGGGCTTCTTCGAGCAACTTGAATTTTTCCAACTGGTCCAAAGCAAGCCAAACGACTTCGTCTTTAACGCTGGTGTTTGATTCGGCGCTCAGCACTGCGCTGATTTCGCTCACGCTCTTGCGACCATCGCAATTCTTCCAAACGCGCGCGGCGGTGTCGTTCAGGCAATGGGCCTTGTCGGTTGTCAGATCGTAGACGAGCATTTCGCCGTCCACTTCTTTGACAATTAGAGATTCCGTCCTGGCAACGG
>JBPCLZ010000190.1:0-40310 GCA_051002775.1 Pyrinomonadaceae bacterium
ATCGGGAACAAAATGGACGTTTCAAGCGACGGGAAGAAGTGATGATGGTTAGCGGTATCAGTGAAAAGAGGTATGAAGAGATTCGCTCGATGATCGTGGTGGAATGACCTTCGTTTTGACCTTACGAACCCGTAGATGCGGGCTCTCACACCCGCTCACTAAGTCGCCATGTTACAATCAAGACCAGAATTTAGAACTCAGGAGACGTTTTGCTATGCCTTATTCCGAACTGATGATTCGCCCCATGCGCGAAGAATTGACACGCATCGGCGTGGAAGAATTGCGCACGCCTGAACAGGTCGACGAAACACTTACTAAAACTGATGGCACCGTGCTGGTGGTCGTTAATTCAATATGTGGTTGCGCTGCCGGCAAAGCCAGACCCGGAATCGCGCGCGCCCTGGAGCACAGTGTTAAGCCCGACAAAGTGGCGACCGTGTTCGCCGGCGCTGACATTGAGGCGACCGAAAAGGCGCGCAGCTACTTCACCGGTTACGCACCCTCTTCACCTTCAATCGCGTTGATGAAGGATGGCAAGCTGGTTTATATGATGGAACGCCGCCAGATCGAAGGCAAGGACGCCTCACAAGTTGCGAACGAACTTATCCAGGCGTTTGACCAGCACTGCGCTAAAGCTGAAGCTGAAGCGACTGCGAACTAATAAGAGAAGTTCAGAGTCCATGCTTTAGCTTGTCGGCTGCGCAAGCGTCAACCTGAAGGTTGTACTCTGAACTACTTTGTGTTGACGTGTGAGCTTAATGAATTTCCTTCGAAAGCCTTGCCGGACCGAGCAGTTTAGCGAACTCCGCGTGCGCCAGCACAACTTCTGGCGACTGCTGAACTGAGGCGAAATACTTCTGCTGAAATTCACTGCCCGCCTCAGTTGGCACCAGTAAAAACCTCGCTTCATCTATTAAGGCGGTTGCCGTAGTCTCACTCGTCGGTTCGCGGCTGTCCAGTGACTCATCAATTTGGACGATCAGCTCCGAAAAGTGACGCAGCCACGCAAACCACGGGTTATGCATAACCAGATTGAGAAACTCGTAGCTGTTGTCTATCCTGCCGTGCACACGCTCGTAACCCAAGCGTTCAAAATCAAGCAAGGATTTGTGCAAGCGCAGCAACACCTGCCGTATGTCTGTCAGTTTTTGCTTCGTGCCTTCGGAAATTTCCTCGTCAGAAACCACAAGACGCCACCACCTTTGCATGTTTGCATATAGATTAACTACACATCAACAGTTAGGCAAAGGGCTTCGCGCTAACCATGTCGGTATGTCTATCCTGTCAGATCTGCTGTGTTATGATCGCCGCAATGCCGGCACGCTTCAGCCTCAGCACTCCCGTTGATGATCTCTACAAGTACCGGCTTGCACGTTTCGGCCAAACGCTTTCACATAACCTCGCCTTAGCCCTGAAGTCGCACTTCGGAAAGAAAACCGTCGCTGAGGTGACGGTTGAGGATCTGCTTGGCTACCTGCCGATGCGCTATGAAGACCGCTCGCATCCCGCACGCATCCGTGACTTGACTGAAGGAAAACAGGCCTCGCTGGAACTTGAGGTGAAAGTTGCCGGCGGTTATCAAGTAAGAAATCGCCGCTCGTTCGGTCGCTCACGCCTCTTCATCTTCGAAGTCAGCGCAACTGATCCTGAAAGAACCGGCCGGCCAGTCGTCGTCTGGTGGTTCATTTCCGGAACTCATGCTTATGACATAGTCACTTACTACACAAAACGCTTTCAACAAGGTGCGCGTTTCATGACCTTTGGCGCCTGGACCTGGGACAAGCGGCGCGCAACTTATTCCCTGCACCTTAACAAACCCGCCGACGAGCTCGAGATGTTGTCGCCCTCGTCAACCGACGTTGAGAAAGAGGAAGAAACGTACGATCCGAAGCTGGCAGCAATCCACGTCGGTCGCTCCGTTCCCATCTATCGGAAGCTCGGTGACTTCAGTTCCAAACGCGTACGAGAGATTATGCATGCTACGCTCGCGCTGTTGCCTGATGCGGAAATTCCGGAAACATTACCCGCCGAGCTGCGCCGCCGCCAAAAGCTTATTGATCGCAGTGCCGCCTTGCGAGCCATTCATTTCCCTCCGGAAGAAATAGAACTGGCCTTTTACGAACAAGCCCGTAGCCCCGCTCATCTTCGTCTCATCTTTGAAGACTTTTTTTGGGTGGTGCTGGCAATCGCTTTGAAGCGAGGCAAACGAACGAAGGAAACAAAGCCGGCTGTTATCAAACTTGATCGCGCAACAAAGCTGCGTATTGGGTCGGTGCTGCCGTTTAAGCTAACCGAGGCGCAACGCCGCGTCGTCAAAGAAATCTTTCGCGATTTGCAGTCGACTGCGCCGATGAACCGGCTGTTACAGGGAGACGTCGGCAGCGGTAAGACGATAGTGGCGTTAATCGCGATGCTGGCAGCGATGGAAAGCGGTTACCAGACGGCGCTGATGGCGCCGACGGAAATACTGGCAGAGCAACACGCACGGAACATAAAACGGCTGCTGGCAAAAGCGCCTTTTCGAGTCGAACTTCTGACCGGATCGTTGCGCGCTGCGGAAAAAAGAAAGCTTCAGCTCGAGCTGGCGGCAGGTGAAATTCATGCGTGCATTGGCACTCATGCACTGATTCAGGAATCGGTATCGTTCAATAAACTCGGACTTGCGGTTATCGATGAGCAGCACCGTTTTGGCGTGATGCAACGCGCGGAGTTGCGTGCTCGCGGCTTGAATCCGGATGTGTTGGTAATGACTGCGACACCGATTCCGCGCTCGCTGACGATGACGATTTATGGCGACCTTGATGTCTCGGTTATTGACGAGATGCCGCCGGGTAGGACGCCTATCGAGACTATGGTCTTGGGCGAGGAGCAACGTCTTGAGGTAAAGCAGATGATCGCGCGCGAAGTGCGCGCGGGCCGGCAGGTGTACGTGGTCTACCCGCTGGTTGAAGAGTCAGAGAAGATGGATCTGAAGGATGCAACGCGCCGGTATGAGTATTTGCGCGACAAGGTCTTTCCCAGGTTCTCGGTCGGGCTGGTCCACGGAAAAATGAAATCAGCCGATAAGGAAGAAATCATGCAGCGGTTTGTTTCCGGAGAAATTCAGATACTCGTTTCCACGACCGTGATTGAAGTGGGAGTCGACGTGCCCAACGCCTCAGTGATGGTGGTCGAGCACGCTGAGCGCTTTGGTTTGTCGCAACTTCACCAACTGCGTGGGCGCGTCGGCCGCGGCGCTGAGAAAAGCTATTGCCTCCTGCTTGCTTCAGAAACTAAAACCAGCGTGGCCACCGAGCGCCTCGGAATCATGGCCCAGACGAATGACGGTTTCAAAATCGCCGAGAAGGACCTGGAGTTGCGCGGTCCGGGCGAATTGTTAGGGACCAGGCAATCAGGCCTGCCGGAGTTTCGCATTGCTAGTTTGGTGCGCGACCAAAAGATTCTGGATGCAGCGCAGAAAGAGGCTGAGTTTTATCTAAACAAAGGCGAGCGGTCGCCGGAAACCGCAATAATGATTCAACGTGTGCGCGAGAACACTCGCTTTGGCTTGGCCGCAGTCGGATAACCACTATCCGCAGATTACGCAGATTCCACAGATTCAGTAAAACTTAGAGAAGACCGGGCAATTCTGCGGCTCATTTCTTTACAAGCCTTACTACTTTGTAATCTGTGTAATCTGTGTAATCTGCGGATAAGGTTTTTGAACCAGTGCGAATCATAGCTGGAAGATATAGAGGCAGAAATTTGAAGAGCCCGCCATCTCTTCAAGTGCGGCCCACTTCGGATCGGCTGCGCGAGACTCTCTTTAACGTCATTGCGCCGCGGATCGAGGGCGCGCGCTTTCTCGATCTTTGCGCCGGTTCGGGAGCCGTCGGCATTGAAGCGCTGTCTCGCGGCGCCAGCGAGGCTACCTTTGTCGATAAGTCACGGAAGATGTGCGCGCTGGTCGAAGCCAATCTCGATCTCTGTCGCATTCCCGAAGATGAAGCACAAGTCGTTCAAGCAGAAGCCATTGATTACCTTGCGCGCAGTCTCAAACAAAAAGCTACACCGTGGGGATTAGTGTTTTTCGATCCACCTTACGCGATCGATCATTTGCCGGTGCTTGAATTGTTCGGGGCCAACTCCAGTCTGTTAGCGGAAGCCGGTTTGCTCGTCGTCGAACACCATCACAAAACTGGGTTGCCTGATGAGCTTGGGGGTATAATCCGCAACCGAGTACTCAAGCAGGGTGATTCTGCGCTCAGCTTTTTTGAACCACACAATCCTTCTAAGAGCCATTCCTGAGGAGACATCATGAACACTTCTCTTTCGCGCCGCGGATTTGCAAAAGTCCTGGGCGCAAGCGCCGCTTATGCCGCCCTGAATCCATCGTTCGCAAGTTCGACCGCAAGCCTGCGCCTAGTTGCGACCACCGCGCCGCTTGTCCGTTTGAGTTCGAATGAAAATCCTTATGGCCCATCGCCAATGGCTGTGAAAGCAATGACCGACGCCTTCAGTTTGGTGTGGCGTTATCCGGACGAACATGAAGGATCGCTTGTCGATGCTTTGGCGAAGCTGAACGGTGTCGCGCGCGAACAGATTCTTTTGGGAAATGGTTCGGGCGAGATTCTGAAAGTGGCCGCCGACGCGTTTACCGGTCCGCGTAAGAAGTTAATTGCAGGGCACCCGACCTTTGAGGCCATTCTCGCGCATGCCTCTCTCGCCGGAGCAGAAGTCGTGAAGATAAATTTGACTTCAGATTACGCGCACGACTTGCCGAAGATGCTGGCCGAGAAAAACGCCAGCTTGGTTTACATCTGCAACCCAAACAATCCGACGGCAAGCATCACGCCGAAAGCCGAGCTGCGTGCATTTCTCGGGAAGGTGCCGGCGCAAACCATCGTGATGGTAGACGAGGCTTATCATCACTACGTCGAATCAAATGACTACGAGAGCGTTATTCCCCTGGTTGCGCAGTATCCAAACCTGATTGTTGCGCGCACGTTTTCGAAAATCTACAGCATGGCCGGATTGCGTTGCGGCTACTGCGTCGCGCAAAACCAATTGATCGGACAAATGCGCAAGCAACAAACGTGGGACAGCGTGAACATAATGGCAACGGTAGCGGCAATCGCGAGCCTACAGGATCCCCAGCAGGTGGAGCAGGGACGCCGGCACAACACCGAGGTCAAGAACTACGTCTATTCCCAACTCGATAAATCAGGTTACAAATACATTCCTTCGTACGCCAACTTCATGATGATCGACCTGCGCCGGGAAGTAAGACCTGTTATCGGGGCTATGAGTGATCGCAAGGTGCAAGTGGGTCGCGTGTTTCCCGCAATGCCAAACTTCATGAGGGTGACGGTCGGCACCAGACCGCAAATGGAAGCTTTTGTTTCTGCATTCCGCGCGGTAATGAGCTGATTAAGAAGCTACTTTGCTCAACAGCATCAGTAATCTAAATACTTTCGCACCGGCTTCGCCGCCTGATGTGCGGTGGCGGCTCTGCCCCGCCGTTCGGCTTACTTCAATAATTTTGGGGCTGCGCCCCGAATCCTGGGGCGCAGCCCCCGATTATTTGGACTTCACGGAAGGTCAGAGACCTTCCGCACATCAGGCGGCATAGCCGTTTCGTTAGTCATCGTGAGCTACTTTCGCTTCCTCACGGAATCGTTGTTAGAATCCTTTTCATGCTCGTTCTCGGTATTGAAACGTCCTGCGATGAAACAGCCGCCGCACTAGTGCGCGATGGCCGCGAAATCGTTTCGTCTGTCATTGCCTCACAAATAAAAACTCACGAACGTTTTGGCGGAGTCGTACCTGAGCTCGCGTCCCGCGAACATCTCGATAAAATTGTCCCGATTGTGGAAGAAGCTTTTACGCGCGCTAACATTCACAAGGAGGACATCGACGGCATTGCCGTGACGATTGGCCCGGGCTTGGTGGGCTCGTTACTGGTCGGTGTCTCGTACGCGAAAGCGATGGCCTTTGCGCTCGAAAAGCCGCTGGTCGGAGTCAACCACATTGAAGGTCACATCTATTCCATCGCCTTCGAAAACCCGCCGGTGGAGTACCCGGCGCTCGCCCTGATAGTTTCCGGCGGGCACACCAATTTGTTTTTCGTTCCTGAGCCCGGCAAGTACAAAGTTGTAGCGCGCACGCGCGATGACGCGGCCGGAGAGGCTTTTGACAAAGTTGCGAAGATGCTTGGGCTCGGTTATCCGGGCGGTCCCATCATCGAAAGACTCGCGCGCGAAGGTAATCCGAAAGCTGTCAACTTTTCCGTGCCGCGCATGGGCGATGGCTCGGCAGATTTTAGCTTCAGCGGATTGAAAACTGCGGTGACGAAATACGTTCGCGAAAGCGGTTTACGGCCGGTAGACAACGGCGATGCGCCGTCCCAGGCGATCAAAGATCTAGCGGCAAGTTTCCAGAGTACTGTTATTCGATCGCTGGTAGGAACTACTGAGCGTGTTGCCGCGGAGTATGGACCAAGAACGTTGATTGTCGCCGGTGGTGTGGCGTGCAACGGCGCCTTGCGCGAAGCTTCGAGTAAAGCGGCAGCGCAACTAGGCATTCCCGCCTACTTCCCTTCACTACATCTCTCGACAGACAACGCAGCTATGATCGCGGCTGCGGGAACAGTGAAATTACAGTCAGGCGAACGCGCGGGCTTTGATTTGAACGCTGATGTGACGCTGCGAATACAAAATGTCGACAATCAGGAGGAAGCGTTGCGAAAGGCGAAGGTTCGGTATCGGTTGTAATATGCGACGGACGAAAGGACCTTTGAACAAGCGGAAGCGTGTACTCCTTGGAGTGCGCTGGCCTGGCAGCGCTTTGGTCCGACTGACAAATCGCACACCTCTGGTTGAATCATTCTCGATAAAGCCGCGCCAGGCGAGCGCAGGCCAAAGCGGCGCCGGGCCGCCGCACTCCAAAGAGTTGACGCTTACCTTAATCAGAGCTTTCTAAAGTTTGTGGGACATTAAAAAAGGCGGGCACCGTTGCCCGCCGCTTTATTTCCGCCTGCTTTCTGCTTACTGCTTACTGCTTTCTTTGTCTTGGCCTCGTCACGCGAGGCCGGAAGTTGGCCTTATCAACCTTCTATGACGCTCGCGGCGCTCACCGCCTTTTTCTCGTAAGTGGCGATAGTCGCGATGTTCCGCTTCTCCAGATCAGTTAACTGCGCATCGGTGAAATTCGGATCAGCTTTGTACCAGGCGAAGCTGGAAAAATACTTTTGCAGCCACGGTTCTTTGAATACTTTGCCGCGGCGCGCATAAATCTCCTGCCGCATCTGGCTGGCGTCTTCGACAAACAAACCTTCCAGGAGGCTGCGGGTCACAGGCTTGCGGCTCAGGTCGTCGTGAATCTTCGTTTCGTAAGCAACTATGGTCTCGACGTTGGTCTTGTCGGAACCGGAAAGTTGTTCGTCTTTGAAGTTGTCATCTGGCTGGTACCAGGGTTGGCTGAAAAAATACTGCGCCAGCCAGGGCGCCTGGAATGAACGGCCATGGCGCGCATACACCTCGTTGCGCAACAGGCGCAATTCGTAAAGACTCAAGCCATACAGCATTTGTGCAGTGATCAGGCGGTTTTCAAACAGCTCCATGTCGCCCGGCGCGAGCGCAATTTTGCGTGAACGTTTTTGCGCCAGCGTGATTGTGGCCAGATTTTTCTGTTCGATCGCTGACAGCGACTTCGGATCGTATTTGCCGGGTTTGTACCAATAACGCTCGTCGAAGTACTGCTGCAGCCACGGGTCACTTTCAAAACGTTTGCCGTGAATCGCCTCAATCTCCGAACGCAGCACCAACCACTCGGCGCCGCTGTGTTTTCCCAGCTTGCGTGGCGTCAGCGTACGTGTGCGCCAGTAACGCATGTCGCCGGGCTGGACAGTTTCGTGCTTGCTTGCTTCGGCGACGCGAGTCAGATCGAGATTGTTTCGCTCAGTCGCGTTTAGCATCAAGTTTTGAAAGTCGGGATTGGGTTTATACCAATCCTGCGCTTCCAGGTAGGTCTTGATCGTCGCATCCTTGAAGACGCGGCCATGCCGGCCGAAAATAATGCCCCGCATTAGCGTTAGATCCTTGAGGGGAACTTTCGCCACGTCAGCTTGTTTGAGCGCGGACTTTGCGAAATCAAAGTTTTGCCAACGCTCCATGCCGTCCTGCGCGTTCGCGGTTAACGATATAAACGTGAGCAGGACTGCAAAAGAGAGAATTCGCAGCTTGGGATGGGAGAATTTCATGGGGGCTCCGGATTGAGTTTGGCTCAACCAAAGATGTCGCGAACTTTATCTACCAGTCCCTTGTCTTCCAGGTCCTTGTTCTCGACTACCGCAAGTTGTTCAAGAAGTTTTCTCTGTTCGCGTGTCAACGAGGTTGGCGTTACGACGCTGACGGAAACAAACAAGTCGCCGTGACCACGCCCGCCAAGCACAGGCATGCCTTTGCCTTTAAGGCGGAAAACCGTTCCGGTCTGGGTGCCAGTCGGAATCTTGATCTTCTCTTCGCTCTCGATAGTTGATACGAACACATCGGAACCCAAGGCAGCCTGCGCGAACGTGATCGGCAGCGAGACATACAGGTTACTTCCCTGCCGTTCGAAGCGTTCATGTTCGCCAAGATGAATCACCACGTACAAATCGCCTGATGGTCCACCCTGTGTGCCCGACTCTCCTTCGCCTTGCACGCGCATACGCGAACCGGTTTCGACTCCGGCGGGAATCTTGACTTCCATCTGCTTCTCGCGTTCCACACGACCAGCGCCGCGGCAGTCTGCACAGGGGTTCTTTACCACACGTCCGGCGCCGCGGCAGGCCTGACAAGTCCTCGCCACCGAAAAGAATCCTTGCTGATAGCGCACCTGACCCGAACCCTGACAGTTGCTGCATGTTTCGGGTTTCGTTCCTGGCGCAGCGCCATCTCCTTTGCAGGTCTCGCAGGTTTCCAAACGAGGAATGCGCAATTGCGCAGTCATCCCGGCATAGGCTTCTTCAAGAGTAATCTCGAGGTCGTATCGCAGGTCGGCGCCGCGTTGCGCGGTCGAACGGCGCGCGCCGCTACGACCACTGCCGAACACATCGCCGAAACCGAACAGATCGCCGAGGATATCTTCGAAGCCGGTAAAGCCCGGGGCTCCCCAGCTTTGTCCGGCGCCGCTCGAAACTCCGGCATGACCGAAATGGTCGTAACGCTGGCGCTGATCCTGATCGGAAAGGACGCTGTAGGCTTCAGATAACTCTTTAAACTTTTCTTCTGCTTTAGGGTCGTTCTGGTTGGTGTCCGGATGATGACTTCTCGCCAATCGGCGATACGCGCTTTTCAGTTCCTGGTCCGTAGCGGTGCGGTTGACTCCTAAGACTTCGTAATAATCTCGCTTACTCATTCAGTATTTCTTAAGGCCTTTCGTATTATTTTTTTCTAATCAAGTGTGAAGGTCTTGGTCTGAAGGGTTAATTGGAATCCTCGGCACTGTTCGGTACGGGCTCGTTGGTCGGGTTCATCATGGCGTTGGTGAGCTGTGCCGCCACTCGTTCAAGCGCCGTCAGGGCTTTATTAATTGTTTCGCGACCCTCTGCAGTCGCGGCCGTTTCAGCCTCGCTGAAGACGCGTTCGCCGATCTCCTGATCGTTAGCCGACAGCAACCCACCAAACTTGGTGAACGACTTCTGCGTGTTCCGCAGCAGCGATTCCAGTTTGTTGCGAAGCACCACGACCTCTTTTGCGTCGCGATCAGCTTCTGCGTGTGTTTCCGCCTCTTTGATCAGATGCTGAATCTCGTCAGGGGCAAGGCCCGAGGTCGGCGTAATACGCATCTGCTGTTCGCGGCCGGTCGCCTTGTCCTGGGCCGACACCGAAACGATTCCGTTAGCGTCCACTTCGAACGACACGTCGACTTGCGGCACGCCGCGTGGGCTCGGCGGTATGCCGACCAGCTCAAATTTTCCGAGCGAACGATTGCCTTCAGCAACTTCGCGCTCGCCCTGCAGGATGTGAATCTCGACGGAGGTCTGGTTATCAACGACCGTCGTAAACGTAAGGCTGTTGCGAAGCGGAATAGTCGAATTACGATCGATGATTTTGGTAAACAAACCGCCGCGCGTTTCCAGTCCCAGGCTCAACGGCAGAACGTCGAGCAGCACGATGTCTTTAACTTCACCGGTCAGTACGCCGCCCTGGATCGCGGCCCCCATCGCCACGACTTCATCGGGATTGATTTCTGCTGACGGCTTCTTGCCGAAAATCTTCTCGACAGTACGCTCAACTATAGGCGAACGTGTCTGACCGCCTACCAGGATAACTTTGTCTACATCGGCCGGTTGAAGTTTTGCATCCTGAAGCGCTCGCTGGCACGGTTCTATTGTTTGCTCGATCAGGTCGCCAATAAGATTTTCAAACTCATCGCGACTCAATGGCTTATTGAAGTGTTTGGGACCAGTCGCGTCGGCAGCAATAAAGGGAAGGTTGATGTTGGTTTCAGCGGCAGACGACAGTTCACATTTTGCACGCTCGGCTACTTCTTTGAGACGCTGTAGGGCCAGCCTGTCCTTGCGTAAATCGATGCCGGTGTCACTTAGAAATTGATCAGCCATCCAATTCATGATGCGCTCATCAATGTCTTCGCCACCAAGGAAAGTGTTGCCCGACGTAGACAATACCTCGAACACGCCGTCACTCATTTCAAGGATCGATATATCAAATGTGCCGCCACCCAAATCATAGATTGCGATGCGTTCGATGTCGGACTTGCCGAGCCCATACGCAAGCGCAGCCGCGGTCGGTTCGTTGATGATTCGCTCAACTGTTAACCCGGCAATTTTGCCCGCATCTTTAGTCGCCTGGCGCTGCGTGTCGTCGAAGTAGGCGGGTACCGTTATGATCGCGTCCGTTACCGGCTCGCCCAGAAAATCTTCCGCTGCCGCCTTCAGCCGTTGCAAAACGATTCCTGAAAGCTCAGGCGGACTATAGCTGCGGCCCTGCACGCGCACGCGCGCGTCGCCGTTTGGCGAATCGACGATTTCAAACGCCGAGGTCTCGCGCATTCGTTGAACTTCTCGTGAATTGTACTTGCGGCCGATCAATCGCTTCACAGCGTAGACAGTGTTTGCCGCATTCGTCACAGCCTGGCGTTTGGCAATCTGGCCCACCAGGCGCTCACCCTTGTCTGTGAACCCGACCACGCTTGGAGTGGTTCGGCCACCTTCTTTGTTAGGCACAATCTGGACAGCCCCGCCTTCCAGAACGGAAACGCAGCAGTTTGTCGTGCCTAAATCGATGCCTATGGCTTTTCCCATTTTCGTGAATCCTACAAGGAGCAGCGTGCTAGTCATTTTTTGACGGCGACTTTTACCAGCGATGGCCTAATTAGTTTGTCACCAAGTTTGAATCCACGAACTATTTCCTGCATGACTGTGTCCGGTTCGTAATCATCAGTTTCCTCGGTCACCACGGCCTCGTGAACATGGGGATTAAACATTTCCCCCTCCGCCGCTACGGGCTTAACTCCAAATGCATCCAGGAGGCCGTTTAACTGCTTGTAGATCAAATCAACGCCGCTTAGGAAGTGGCGAAACTCGTCGGATTCGCTGGCCTCAACCGATGCTTCCGTTTCCAGAGCTCGTTTTAAGTTATCCAAAACCGGCAGGAGCTTAGCCGCGATATCCGCCACCACGCGGTTATAGGTTTCCGTCCTTTCGCGCTCCATTCGTTTGCGGTAATTCTCGAAATCAGCCTGGCGCCGGGCCAAAGCTTCCCGCAAATCCTTGAGTTCGCCTTCAAGTCTTTTTAGTTCTGCCCGGGTAGCGACCAACTCGGCCAACTCGGGACCGCCGGCATTCGGGGCGACATCGGCGGGCGAGCCGTCGGCCTGCGGCGTTGAGCGCACCGGAGGATCGGCCTCATCAAAAGTTTCGTGATCGGGATCCGGGGAGCCGGATTCAGAGACAGACGGGGTCACTTCTTCAATCGTCTCGGGGTCATCAGCCACAGTTTCGGAATCGTCCGCTCCGTTGCCTTCGATCTCTCCGTCGCCGTCCAGAAAATTCACCGGTATGCGGTTCCACCTGTTTCCCTTTTCATCAGGAGCCATATCGTCACGTAGGTTCTGCCAAGATTAAGAAGGAGTTCAAGCGCGGGCTTCGTCATTGAGCCGACGCTCAATTAACCGCGCCATGTAGTTTACCATAGCCATGATGCGGGAATACTCAATCCTCATCGGACCGACAACACCCAGAGTGCCGAGATGCTCATTGGAGCCGAGCCGATAGGGTGCGGTGATCAAAGCGCAGTTTCGCAGGGAAGGATTAGGGTGTTCACGTCCAATCACCACATGCACGTCTCCAGCCAGGGAAACATGGTCACCCGACACACACTCATTCAATATCTTAATGAGCCGGGATTTCTCTTCAAAGGTTTGAAACAGTTCCCGCATCCGGTCGATGTCTACAAAATCGGGCTTGCTGAGCATGTTTGAGGCCCCATCAACGTAGACATCGCCACCGACTGTGTCCTCGCCTTCGAGGCTCATGTTACAAAGCAGGATGGCGTTTCCGAGTAACCGATCGTACAGAGCTTTCTCCTGCCTCATCAGTTCGAGAATCTCGGCGCGGATCGCCACCAGGCTCTTGCCACTAAACTCAACGTTCAAGTAACGCGCCGTACTTTCCAGTTCTTCCTGCGAAATCTGATTTTCCAGCCGGATAATCTTGTTATGCACTGTGTTTGCAGTAGTAACTAAAACCACCAGGATGCGTTTATCGGAAAGTTGAACGAATTCGATGTGATTCAACCGATTGTCGGCCAAAGACGGCGAGATAACGATACCGACATTTTCAGACAGCTCTGAGAGGGCATGGGACACTTTCTCCATAACCCGATCCGATGAGGTAGCCGACTCGAGCCCGGTTGCCGCAAAGACCTTGTCGATTGCGCGCAAATCAGCACGAGAAAGCCGCGACTCTTCCAGCGTGTTATCGACGTAATAGCGATAACCTTTATCGGTTGGCGTGCGGCCTGCCGAAGTATGAGGTTGCTCGACCAGACCCGCCTCTTCCAATTCCGCTAACACATTTCTGATCGTCGCCGAGCTCCAACCCGAGCTTCCGCCAAACCGATCGGCCAGTACGCGGGAACTCACTGCTTCGCCCGTACCGAGGTGCTCCTTGATTAAGGCCGCGAGCACTGCTTGGGCGCGCGCATCAATGGAGTCGGCATCTGTTGTATGAATACTTGATTGGCGACGGGGCATGAATTACTACTTAAGAGTCAGAGGATACAGCACTGGTGTTTCCCAAAATATTCCCAAGGGGCGATCATTAGGCGAAAGGAATACTCACTTCATTCACCTGATCGCAGTATAAAGAATCATTTAAGTCGCTGCAAACAGTTTGGGCTCTCCCTTGCGCGAGCTAAGTCGTACGCCTCCAACGCGTTAATAAGTCTGGCTTAAGGTTTCCCGCCTTCCGGCCGTTTTAGGTAAATTCGCCTGCACCGCGCGAAATGGAGGGCTTGAGAGCCTAGCCGAACCCACGCTGGCTCCTGCCAAAACTACCTATTTTGCTGGCATTTCTGGCCGCCTGCCCGCTCCAATTGACGCTCGCCAATGGTCTCCGTAAGATTGCAGCAGCCCGCCGACTTTCAGTACCCACGCCCTCGGGTCCGACAGTCGGTGCTGAAACAGAAGTTCTCCTCCGCAACATTGGAAACAATCATTCGAATCGGTTCCGGCCCTGCAAAGCTATAAGGAGAAGTGGACAATGGACGAGGTGAAAAAGTTTTTCGTCGACGCTTTTCACCAGCTCGGCCGTAACCGTCCGTTGCCGGTCATCGACGTCCGCTTCTATCCCTACGCCGGACTCCACCACTCAATCAGGCTCCGCTCCGGCAATCTGTACGTGCGCATCTCGGACATTTGCAAACCCTGCCCGCCCGACGTGATGCGCGCCCTCGCTTTTGTCCTGGTGGCCCGGCTTCTCGGCAGAAAGGTCCCGGCACTTGAAGAACGCACCTATCGCGAATATTCCATGACGCCCGAGGTTATGCGCTCTTCTGATATTGCGCGAAAACGTCGCGGCCGCAAACTGATTTCCAGTGCCCAGGGCAGGTCTTATGATCTCGATCGGATGTTTTCGAAAATAAATCGTCGCTATTTTGATTCCGCTCTGCCTAAACCTTCGATCACCTGGTCGCAGCGCCGCACGCGCAGCATTCTCGGGCACCACGATCGCGTGCACGAAACAATTACGATCAGCAAATCGCTCGATTCGTCTCAGGTGCCTGAATGGTTCGTAGAGTTCATTCTTTATCACGAGATGCTGCACATCAAGCACGCCGCCAAGGTCATTAATGGACGCCGCTATTACCATACGGCGGCTTTTCGGCTCGATGAGAAGCGATTTGCAAAATATGAAGCGGCGCAAGCCTGGCTGGAACAGGCGGCCCGCCAGCGCCGTGTTCCGCGGGCGCGCGCGGCGTAGTTTCATATTGGAACCTTTTGGCTGATGAGACGTTAACTAAAACGAGGTAGGTGGGCTCCTCAAAAAGGCGGTTAAGCTGGAGTTCATTGCATTCCAGTGAGGCCGCCTTTTTTATGCGCCCTGGAACTCTTGCCTTAAGATTTCCTCGGGTTGTCGTCGGCAGGCCCGACGTAACTCCCACACCGCTGCCTGACTGGACAAAGCCACGCGCGCCTCGCTAGACTACGCCTTCAAAATACGGCCCGGATCGCTCGCCAAGCTCGCGGTTAAATAAAAAACGCTCATACGGAGAACTAAACAAAAGTTATGGCTATTTCTGCAACTCAAATTCGCCGGGGAATGGTCCTTCTATTCGAAGGCGAGCCCTGCAAGGTGATGGAATTTCGCCATCATACGCCAGGAAATCTGCGCGCAATGATTCAAACCAAACTACGAAACATCAAGACCGGCTCTTCCTTCGAGCACCGCTTTCGTTCGGTTGACACCATAGAACGGGCGGCCCTCGAACAGCATGAAATGGAGTATATGTACTCCGACGGCTCGCACCATCACTTCATGAACACCGAGAACTTCGAGCAAGTCGCACTCAGTGGGGAAGATCTTGGCGATGCGGCCCAGTGGTTAACTCCGGGCCTGAAAATACAGGCAGAATTTTTCGAGGGTGCTCCCATCGGGATTGATTTGCCGCCTTCCATGGAATTGACCGTCACCCGAACTGAACCGACGATGAAAGGTGCAACAGTTTCAAACGTGAACAAACCGGCAACACTGGAAAACGGCGCCACTGTGACCGTGCCGCCCTTTGTAAACGAAGGTGACCGCATCCGCGTCGATCCCACCGAAGGCCGGTACATCGAGCGCGCTAAGTAGTAGGATAGACATTCTTGTCTGTCCAGATTCCGGCGTCGACAGATACAGATCTAAATAAGTCGAAGTTTCCTTTCTGTCATCTGGTGCTGTCCCCAAACCAGGGACAGGCAGGAATGCCTGTCCTACTTATGTACTTCATCTACAGCCTTCTGCTCGCTGTCGGTTTTCTCATCCTCCTCCCTCGTTTTCTCTACGATGCTTTTCGGCACGGCAAATATGTCGCCGGATTTCGCGAGCGTCTCGGCACTCTAACGCCTGTAACCACCCATCCATTGCTTTGGATTCATTGTGTTTCTGTAGGCGAAACGCAAGCGGCACGCCCGCTGATACGGGAACTAAAGAAGCAACTGCCCAATCATCGCATCGCTATTTCAACTACAACGCTAACCGGCCAGACTCTCGCCCGCGAGATTTTCACGAACGACGCCGAAAAGATTTTTTACTTCCCTTTCGACTGGCGCGGGACCGTCCGCCGAACACTGAAAGCCCTGCGCCCGGATGCAGTGTTGATTATGGAGACTGAGCTGTGGCCGAATTTTTTGCGAGAATGCGAGCGCCAACAGATTCCGGTTGTGGTATTGAACGGCAGGCTGTCAGAACAATCGTTTCGCCGTTACCGCCTGTTTCGCAATTTCATGTCCCGAGTACTAAGCGGGGTTACTTTAGCCATCATGCAAACGGAAGCTGATGCAGCGCGCTTGCGGCTGCTGGGAATTGCGGCTGAAAAAGTTCGAGTTTCCGGGAGCCTTAAATTCGACGCCGGTACCTTGCCAACGAATGACCCATTGACCCGGCAGTTTGGAGCGCGGTTCAACTTCGCTCCAAATTCACCTTTGATCCTGGCGGCGAGCACACACGCCCCGGAAGAACGAATTGTCATTGACGCTTTTAAGCGGGTAATAGCCCAGGCGGTTCCGTCAGCACGTCTAATGATCGCGCCAAGGCATCCCGAGCGGTTTGCCGAAGTAGCATCACTTGTCGAAGCCTCAGGTCTTCCCTGGGCGCGCCGAACTGCGCCCACGACACCAACTGATGAGACTGCGAGGATTGTCTTACTGGACACAATTGGCGAATTGCAATCTGTCTATTCGTTAGCGACGTTGGTTTTTGTCGGCGGCAGCATTGCGAGGACCGGCGGACACAACATACTCGAGCCGGCGGCCGTAGGCGCGTGCGTTCTAACCGGCGCGCACACTTACAATTTTCGGGAAATTGTAAAGGCATTCGTCCAAGCGGAAGCTATCGTGCAGTTGCCGGCAATGCCTGATACAGACATGGGGCTGGAGCTGGAGAAAATGTTTGCCGCATTCCTGACTGACCGCGATAAACGCAGACTGCTGGGCGAACGCGCAAAGCAACTCGTCAATCAGAACCGCGGCGCCACTGAACGAACGATGGAACTGCTGAAAAAGTTATTGACCAATTTAGCTGCGCCTGCGAAAAGCGTTTCATCGCTTCGTAATAAACCCGCAAGCAGCTGATGAAAGCCGCAAACTCATTGATCCTTCCTCCTTTCAGCGCGCTCTATAGCCTGGCGACGCGGCTGCGGCTCGCGGCTTATCGCCGGCATCTTTTTTCTGTCACTAAACTCGACGCGTCCGTCATCAGCGTTGGCAACATCACCACCGGTGGAACCGGAAAAACGCCATTGGTGGAGTGGGCCTGTCGCGTTATTGCAGACCAGGGCAAACGAGTTTGTGTGCTGACGCGAGGATACAGGCGACAAAATCCCACTGAACAAATCGTTGTTAGCGACAGCAACAAGATACTGGCCGACGTTTCGACAGCAGGCGACGAGCCGCTGCTGCTGGCGAAGAATTTAATAGGAGTCGCAGCCGTTATCTGTAATTCGAATAGAGCGGTGGCTGGTGCCTGGGCCATTAATAATCTGCGCTCGGAAGTTTTCGTTTTGGATGACGGCTTCCAGCATCTGAGCCTCGCGCGCGATCTAAACATCGCGACAATCGATGTCACCAATCCATGGGGCGGCGGCTTACTGCCCTGTGGCCATTTGCGCGAACCGGTCAGCGGGTTGGCTCGCGCAGATTGTGTGGTGCTTACGCGGACTGAAGAACCGGCAGACCTGGCATCGATTACTAGAGCCGTTCAGAAGATCGTGGGATCTGCGCCGGTCTTTCGTTCGCGCATGTGCACGTCCGGATTGCACGCTCTTAGCGGAGACAACGTCGAGCAGGCTTCGTTGATCTCGCAACCAGCCGGTGCAATCTGTGGCGTTGGCAATCCAGCTTCTTTCTTCAATCACTTGCGACGCGAGGGATTTGAACTGGCATTCGAACGTGCCTTCCCCGATCACTACAACTATCAACAAGCCGACGTTAACAAGATCTTAGAGGAAGCAAAACAAAAGGGCGCGCGCAGTATTCTCACGACGGCAAAGGACGGCATAAAACTCTCGGCGCTTGAGTTTGAATTTCCTTGTTATGTGCTGGAGATCAAAATCTCAATTGCAGAGGAAGCAGACCTGATTCAGCTCATTCGAAACCAACTAAGCTAATTCGGCGGATTTATCCGGGAGTTGCCGGTGGAGAACTGCTCGGCGGCGGAAGCGTTGGTTTTGGCGTCGCAGGCTTGGGTGTTGGGGGTGGCGGCGGCGCTTCTTCCTCTACCGTCTGCGTGGGCGAAGGCAGAGGGGGGTTCGTTCTAATATTGGAGTTTTCGTTGGCGTTGACGTTTGGTTCGAACCCGGGTGCGTCAGTCGGACTTTCGGTTGGAGAAGGAGAGGCAGCTCGATTCGCGTTGGCATTCTGATTCGTTGGCCCTCCAGCTGGTATCCCCGACTCGGCCTGGCCTGTCGGCGGCTGGGCAGGTTCGACGGGCTGACTGTTTGGATCCGCAGTTAATCCTGAAGCCGGTTGCGCTTCAGTTGTAGTAGTTGGCGAGCGATACGTGAAAACGTAGATCGCTGCAAAAATTACCAACAAGCCGATCATCGACGGGATGAGAATCTTCCACGGATTGAAACTCGATATCGGTGATGGCTCAGGAGGCAAGGAAGGTCTGGGCATCGGCGTCGTTAACCGCTTACGCACCAACGTCTCTTCATCAGGATCCTCGTCGAAAAACTCCGCTGACCCCGTTGGCACAACCATCCGATCACTATTCGCTCGGGAGGGCCCTGCTTCCATGCCGGCAGCAATGATCAGTTCTTCGACTAACTCGTCCGCCGACGCGTAACGACTCAGCGGATGCTTTTCCAAAGCCCGCGCAACGACGTGTCCGACTGCCGCCGGCAAGTCAGTTCTTTCTTTCAAAACGGAAGGCGCGGGCTGCTGCAAGTGCTTCATCATGATGGCGGTCGGAGACTCGCCTGTGAATGGCACGTGGCCTACCAGCATTTCGTAAATGATCACGCCCAGCGAATAAATGTCGGAACGAGCGTCGATATCAGGAGCCTGCTGGCACTGCTCCGGAGACATGTACTGCGGGGTGCCAATGACGAGATCTGGCGCAGTCAAACCCGGATCGTAATCACCTTCACGCTCTTTGATCTTGGCAATGCCGAAATCCAGGACCTTCGCATAGTCTGCGCCGGTGGCCCTCAACAACATGATGTTATCGCTCTTGAGATCGCGATGGACCACACCTTGTTCATGCGCCGCATTAAGCGCGTCGCCCACTTGCTTGATGATTTCAACCACTCTGGACAGCGGGAGCGGGCCTTCACGCCGGCTGAGGTCCTTCAGCGTCTCGCCCTCGAGGTATTCCATAACCAGAAAGACAATGCCGTTTTCGTCTTCGCCAAAATCCGTGACGCTGATGGCGTGTGGGTGAGAAATTCGCGAAGCGGCCCGCGCTTCACGCGAAAAGCGCGCCACAATCTTTTCGTCTGCCGCCAGCGACGGGCGTAACACTTTGACGGCGACGGTCTTGTCCATCAACACGTGCGTACCTTTGTACACGGTGCCCATCCCGCCCTCACTCAACTTTTCGTTAATTCGATATTTTCCCGCGAGGGTTTGTCCCAACAATTCGTCGGTGGTGGTTTCCAGAGCTACGCCATCAGACGGGCACAACGTAGTCGCGTCCGGATATTCTTCGCCACACTTCGGACAGGTTTTCATCGAAGAGTTAAAGGCCTCGCAAATTTTCTTACCGGGAGATGAAGTCAGACTATCACATCGTTTGAGAGAGGGGCAAAGAAACGAATTAGCAAGTAAACTTTATTCCGCTTTTCTGTGTAGGGGCGGGAAAAAAAATGCGAGTGCAGGCAGAGCTACACTCGCATTGAACCGAAACCTGCGGTTACCGCGGCTAGGTCTTGATGAACACAATAACCAGTGCAAACAGTACCAGCGATTCGATCAGCGCCAGACCAAGAATCATCATCGTCTGAATGCGGCCGGCTGCACCGGGATTGCGTGCCGCGCCTTCGCAGGCTGCAGCGCCAATTCGTGACTGGCCAATAGCGCCGCCAAACACAGCAATGGCGAAACCAATACCAGCGGCAAGTGCCTTCAAACCAACGTTGTGATCGACGTGAGGCGCGGCGGTGTCGGCTTGCGCGAATACTGACATCGCACTCATCAAGATACCGGCCACAGCGAATAGCACTAAATTAAGTTTTCTCATTTGCAGTTTCTCCTAAACCTCTAGTGAGATCGTCTGAACGCGACAGTCTATTGAATCCTGCTGGGCCCTTATGATTTCGCCGGCTCCCGGTATCCACCGCCCCTCAAACAACGGCGCTCCTGCGAAGCAGACCCGATAAATGTATTACCGCCAGCAGCCTTTCGCCTTTCAACAATCGACGTTCGTTGTGAAATGCGTATCAACGTACGCGAACGCGAATGTCCGCATCGCTCGAAACGCGACAAGTGTAGTTATGAAGCCAACGCCATGTCTTCGACGTGCCCGCCATCGGTTGAATGATCATGCGCGACGTGCTCTTCATGCTCCTCATGCGAAACTTCGCTCAGGTAAAGCTGCGAAAGCAGCACAAAAACAAAAGTCTGGATGAATGCAACGAAAACGCCAAGCGGCATCAGGAATACAGGAATTACCCAATGTGTAACCGAAGGATAGAGGCCGGCTACAGTGACTGCTACTTTTTCATCGGCAAACATGTTTCCGAAAAGACGTATGCCAAGCGAGAACGGCCGGATAAAGTTACTTATCAATTCAATCGGGAAAATCAACCAGGAGATCCACCACACCGGGCCTGCCAAATGTTTAAGGTGGCCCAGCAGTCCATTCTCTTTAATGCCGATGTAGTTGTAATAAAGGAACGAAGCAATGCCCAACGCAAAGGTCACGCTTGTCGCGGCCGTTGGTGACATAAATAGTGGAAACAAACCCATCAGGTTTGAAACCAGAATCAGCACCGCAAAAGTCATCACGACTGGAAAATATTTCAAGCCGTGCGGGCCAATGATGTCTTCGAGCATGCCGCGAACCGCAAGCACGCCCAACTCCAGCGTTTGTTGTCCGTGGCCCGGTTCCTCTTCAGAAAGTTGTCCCTTGAGAATCCAAACTATCACCACGCTCAGAATACAAGCGATGACGAACATCACTGTGTACCACGGAATTGCATTCTCCGGTGTGTAGGGACCAAACACTGCTTCCGGCGTGGTGCCAAACTTGGCCAGGAATTTGGTCCAAAGCGGATACGTGTAATTCATCTCGAATTTATAGGCCCACTCGCCGAAGTAGTGATTCACAAGCTCCACGATAATCGGAGTATGTTCCGCTGACTCTTCAGCATGTTCCGCACCGGCGGCCGCCGTTTCCAACAACATCAAATAATTTCCTCTCGGTGAAATATGGCGTAGTAAAATTCTCTAAAGGCCTCGACAAAAAGAGCGAAAACAAAGCTACATAACCCGGCGATCAGCGCGGGAATAGAAGCAATCCCTAGCGTATAAGCCAGCAGAATCACAGAACCGATAAGCGCGTATCTCAGGACGTATTGAATAAGGCTCAAGCGCGGCTTCTCTCCATTCACCAGCACACTGAACGCGGCAGTGGTCGAGGTTATCAGCCAATAGTGGTTGAGCAATGACAATACGCCACCCAACAACAGTCCGCTGCTTACGCGCCATTGAGCGAAAAGCAGACTCGCGCTAACAGCGAGCACGATCGCCACGATCATGCTGCGAAAGATGCGACGGTTGGTAGCGTCCCCGCTCGCGGAAAACAGTGCGGCCCCTTCATTATTGCTGGTTTTGTTCATTAGCAAAGCTGGGGATTTTACACAGGAAATCGCCTGGTTGTCGAGGTAGGTGCAATGCAGGTACTAAGTGCAGTTTGAGGAGCCACCATTTTCCAACTCCGTTCAACCACTCGTTGCAGTGGCATGAGGTCAGTACCACCTCGCGGTAGCGGGTGGGTTCCGCGCGTTAAAGCAGTGTTTCGCAGGATGAATGCTATGTCCTATGAGCCGAGAACCGAATCTAAGACCCACCCGCTACCGCGAGGTGGTACTGACCTCATGACACCAGGCAGCAGTTTAGAGTTGTGAGGTCAACCTCACAAACTGATAAAAGCCGACTATCGCTCCAAGAACTACACCGGCCACCAGCAACCACGGGCTCGTACCAAACCAGCGATCGGCTAACCAACCGACTCCGGTTAGCGAAATCACGCAGGCGAACAACGTGAATGCCGCGGCATAGGCGATTCCACTTTTGCGGTTGATTTCCCCGTTATCGGTTTTTGCCATCACTGCCACTTCTCGCGGGTGACAAAATTCTTCGGCACTTCGTAAAGCATGGCGCGCGTTGAATGACGCATCGAGTCGTGTATGAAGCAAACGTGTGTGCACCAACACGCCTTGCCGCCATCGATTGCGTTAAGTTCCAGCGCGCGATCATTTGCGTCCCAAAGCTTTGTGAAGTCGTAATCATAATCCGCCAGCGTCGCAAACTTCTCGCGCAACTCGCACGCGCGCACGTCGCCGTTGTAGTCGATCACCGCGGTCGTCTCACCCGCCGTGCATGGGAATGGCCAGGCAGTGGACTGATCAAAGTTGGCGTGTTGATTCCGATAGTGGGTTGTAATGGCGCCAACGTAGGCAATGTTTTTTACAAAACGCTTGCTCGGATCGTCATCCGTGAACATGCGATCACCGTAGCGTTTTGTCAGTTTCGAAACGTAGGCGTACATCTCCGGTAAGACTTCTGCTGGCACCTGCTTGATCTCGTCGCCAACCAGTGTCTCTCCGCGAATGATGTTGAAGTACTGACCGTCCAACTGAAAGTTCTGCCACATAAACTCGCCAAGCTTTTCGATTTCGGTAAAGTTGTCAGCGCACACGACCGTATTAACATTCAAACGGAAACGGTCGCCGAACCTGGCTTTCAGCGGATAAAGCGACTCGATACATTCCAGCGCCTTCCCCCAGTTACCTGGAACTCCGCGAATTCGATCATGAGTTTCCCCGTAGCCATCAAGCGCAATGTTCAAATAGAGATCGAGCGCCGGATTGGAGCTCAACGCGCTATCAACAATCTCCTGCACGCGCGATTTGATAAGCCCGTTGGTTGGAATAATTAATCGAGTGATGCGATTGTTTTTCGCAAACGTCTCGATGATTTGCGAAACGTCGCGACGCAAAGTGGGCTCGCCACCTGACAACCAAAGGTCAGTAATCGGCGGCATCGTGCGCGAAATCTTTTCTATCTGCTCGAAAGTGAGATCGCCCGGTTGATTCAACTCTTCATGATAGAAACAAGTCTTACAGAACGCGTTGCAGCGCGAGGTGACAAACAGGATGACTGTGCCCAGACGCTTTTCGCGTTTGGTTGAGCGCAGCAGTTGGACGAGTTGTAGGGCTCTATTTGGCATAAGTGATTGTAAAGCAAACTGTTAGTTTGCGGTCGTGGCAATCACTCAAGTCACTGACAACGATCGACCGCAAACTAAAAGTTTGCTTTACTCAGACTACTCGCGGGCGATAATGACAGCTTCGGTGGGTGATTTCAATTCGTACGTAATGCCCCGCCATTTGATGCGACGCGACGAGGCCGCAACCAGCGCGTTACAAAGATAGAGCGCCGAAGTGAATGGCCACAGACCAAGCTGAAAAAACCATCCCCGGCGCAATTCCTTTGCGTAAGCCGGCATAACAGAAGCCACTGCTTTCATGCGAATGTGGGCCTTAACTGTGCCAATAAAATAGATTACCAGGAGCAGAATCAACGGTATGGCAATCGAATCGTGATTGATTACGCGCCCCACGACCAATATCGCGCCGCCAAAAAACACCAGACAAAAAAGGAGGCTGCCAATCAGCACCGGTTCCCATAGGTGCGGTGCATAGACGCGCGTGATCTTCAACTGGCGGTTGGTAAACTCGAACAGCTCTCTCATCGTGCAAGAATCGAGGGCCGGTACCAGGCAGGCCGGCACAAAATGAACCGGCAATTTGGCTTCCTGCAGGGCTCGCGTAAGAGTGAAGTCATCGGATACCGTGCCCCGCCAGCGTTCAATCATTTGCAGCTTTTCGAAGGTTGATCTGAGAATCGCAGTTGAACCGCCCCAACAGAAGTTTTTGTAATGGTCCGCCCCCAACGCCGAAGCAATGGAGGCATTCCAGACGGCGCGTAATTGTGAAGCGAGTCCGCCGGCAACAGGAACGAACCAGCGATACCCGGTGGCGGCTCCGACTTTTTCATCCGTGAGAGGCGCAACCAGCGAGCGCAACCATCCCGCTTGCGGCCTCGCGTCCGTATCGACAAACACGAACACTTCGCTGTGCGAGTCGGCACTAGGTATCGCTGTTCGGAGATTATGGACTTTCTGGCCACAATCGGCGGCCGGTCCCGCAACGATGATCTTGGTAGAAATGCGACTCGTTTGATCCTGAGCGTCGATTAGCTCTGTAAATAATCCCAAGGATGGATCGTCCGCACTATCGCTAATGAAAATGATCTCGTAGGCAGGGTAGTCCTGCTGGAAGAGCGCCAGGAGGTTATCTTTCAAGTCGTCTTCCAAACCACGGCAAGGAGCAAATATGGAGACGTAAGGAGTGAAATCGGCTAACGGCTTTGAGGCTTCACTTCGCACATAGGCGGCGAAGCGAATACCACTTCGCAATGAAAGAATGCCCAGCCAAATAACGATTGCAGCAAGAAAGTAAAAGATCAGCATTCATCTTTACTTCAAAGTCACTGCGCCAATTGCTGCAAGCGGGGCAACCAGTTTTTGAGTTAGGTTAATTAAGGGTTGGGGATAGACACCGATGAAGATGATGCCGGCTACTGAAACTGCGAGAGCGGTTTGCAAAGCAGGCGAGAGTGAGAGAGGCTTGTCGTCAGCGATGCGATCGCCGAGGTACATCACTTTGATAAACCGTATGTAGTAGTAAAAAGAGACGACCGTATTGATGATGGCCCAGCCGGCCAGCCAGTAATACCACGACTTCCCTTCTGCGGCGCCGCGCTGCAAAAGCCCGCCAAAAAGAAAATACTTGCCGATGAAGCCTCCAGTAATCGGTAAGCCCCCGAGTGACAGCATGAAGATCGTCATCATCGCCGCCATGCCCGGCGCTTTCTGCGCCAACCCGGCCATGTCGTCAACGTTGTCGCCAATGATTCCGCGTCGCCGCAGGCTGATCACAATGCCGAACGCGCCCATGTTCATCAGCGTGTAGACCAACAGGTAGATCATCAAGCCGGTATAGCCGTAACTATTACCGGCGACGAGTCCCAGCAACAGATAGCCGGCGTTGGAGATCGACGAGTAAGCCAACAAACGCTTTGAATTTTCCTGAGTGACGGCGGCCCAGTTGCCGACCATGATCGTTATGGCCGCCACCAAGCCAAGCAGTGGCGCCCAATCGGCGCGCATGCTGTTGAGAGCTTCGACGAAGATGCGCGCGTAAAGTGCAAAGCTTGCGGCTTTTGAGCCGGTGGAAAGAAATGCGGTCACTGAAGTGGGCGCGCCTTCATAAGCGTCCGGCGCCCACATGTGAAACGGTACGGCGGCAATTTTGAAAAAGAGACCGGCTGCCAGTGCAATCATACCCAGCAACAACATCGGTCTTAGACTTGGCCCGGCAGCTTCGCCTATCGGTGTCGCACTAGCTATTGTCGCAACGCTGCGCCCAATTTCCCCAAGATTCGTAGAACCCGCAATCCCGTAGAGCAACGACATGCCGTAGAGCAGGATGCCTGACGAAAACGCTCCTAACAGGAAATACTTCATTGCCGCTTCATTCGAACGCTTATCGCGTTTTGTAAAAGCGACCAGCACGTAAAACGTCAGGGCCATCAACTCCAGGCTGATGTAGAGCGCAATGAGATCGTAGCCGCAGGCGAGAAACATCATGCCCACGGTGGCGAACAGAACGAGCGCGTAGTATTCGCCGTGTTGCTCCCCTTCAATGTCGAGATATCGCGTGGAAATCGCGATAGCCAGCGCGGCCCCCACCAGGAAGATGGCTTTGAAAAGCAGCGCAAAGCCATCGATGCGCACCATGCCGTAAAAACCATCGAGCGGCAACGAGTCGCTGACGTTCCACCATTGCAGACCCAGCGAGACAAAGGCGAGACCAACACCAAGCAGCGAAAAGTAGGCGACGAGTTTGCTCTTGCGATAAGGAAGAACAACTTCCATCACCAGGGCGATGCAACCACAAACAGTCAAAATCAACTCCGGAGCAATGAGTTGCAAATCGGCCAGATTGAAAAGCGCTGTGGTGTTGGCTTGGAATAGGAACATGTAGTCTTAGGTCTTTGTCTTTGGTCTTTGTGCTTTGTGCTTTGGTCTTTGGTTTTTGTCGTCGGTCGTCGCCACTCAAACAGTTCAGAGTACAACCTTCAGGTTGCTGCTGTCGTAAGAAGCAAGCTAAGGCTTGGACTCTGAACTACTAGTCCTTCACTCATCACTCATTACTCATCACTCATTACTCATCACTCATCACTTTTCTTTTCCCACTGCCGCCCGTTGTTGTGTATCAACTCCCGGCGGCATTCCCGGAATCGGATAATTTGGTCTCACCTGGCGCACGACGGCATTAACCGGGCGCTCGATGTAACTGAGAAAAGGTTTTGGATAGATACCGATCCACAGCGACATGATTATCAGCGGCGTCATGTAGATCCATTCGCGCGTACTCAGGTCGATTAATTTTTCGTTCTTTGGATTATCAATGGTGCCGAAAAACATTCGCTGATAAAGCCAAAGCATGTAGCCCGCATTGAGTATGATTCCCAACGCCCCCCACGCGGCCCACATCGGATTCGCTTCGAATGCGCCGCGCAGTGAAAGAAACTCTGAAATGAAAACGCAGAGCAACGGCAGGCCGATCGCAGTCATCACCATCGAAAGAAATACCGCTGCATAACCCGGCATCACGTGGGACAGGCCGCCGAATTCCGCGACATTACGCGTGTGCCGCCTTTCATAAATAATGCCGACTAGGAGAAACAGGGCCGCTGAATAGATGCCGTGGTTGATCATGTGCAGCACAGCGCCGTTCAAGCCGTTCGGATTCAGCGCAAACAGCCCGAGCATCACGATGCCCATTGAGGAAACAGACGAATAGGCCACTAGCTTTTTGACGTCGCCGTCCTTCTTAACTACGAAGTACATAGCGGCGAGTGCGCCATAGATTATTCCCACGATTGCCAGGAAGATCATTATGCTGCGCACGCCAAACTGATGATTCGTGCCAGCAAAGAAATAGCTTTCATCGGCCGAAGCGGCGGGAAACATCGGAATATTGAAACGGTAAAAACCGTACGTGCCCAACTTAAGCAAGACCCCCGCGAGAATTACTGAACCGGCCGTAGGAGCTTCGACGTGAGCATCGGGCAGCCAGGTATGAAATGGAAACATCGGCACCTTGATGGCAAAGCCCAGCGCGAAGGCAAAGAACAAGAGCACTTGCATAACTCCCATTGGCATTACTGAACCAAGCGCTTGCAAATAAAGAATATTGAAAGTGCCGGTGCCATTTTGTGCCGCTGCCTGCAAGGTACTGGAAACCATTACCGACGCTTGTTGGTTTCCCGCCAAAAGATCAATTGTCGCCTGGGTGATCTTTCCGGTCAGCGCCGTGTCCTGAGTTAAGAAGTAAATCTTCAACACTCCGAGCAACATCACCACCGATCCAACCAGCGTGTACAGGAAGAATTTTATTGCGGCGTACAAACGATTCTCACCGCCCCAGATTCCGATTAAGAAGTACATCGGCACGAGGGATACTTCGAAGAACAGGTAGAACAGAAACAGATCCATGGAAGTGAAGACACCAACCACCGCTGTCTGCAACAGCAGGAGCAGAACGTAATATTCTTTTTCACGCTTTTCGATGTACTTCCAGGAAGACAAGGCCGCGATAACACCCAGCAGCGTTGTTAACACAATCAACAATACGGCCACACCGTCGACGCCCATCTGGTAGCGCGCGCCGATGACCGGAATCCATTGATGGTCTTCAAGGAACTGCATGCCACCCAAGGCGCTGTCATATTTCAACAGCACCAGCGAGACGACGAAGGCGACGCCAAACCAGGCCGTGGCAAACTTTTTGATTTGATCTGACTGGCCCTTTTTAAAGAGGATCAGAATGATGAGCGCGCCCAGCGTCGGCAGCCAGGTCACGAGTGAAAGTATAGGCAGACTTTTCATAATTATGTTCGTAGCCAGTTGTCAGTAGTCAGTTGTTCGGCAATTCTTTGAGGCATCACAACGTCGGCGGTTGACGAGCGTGCCGATTTGCAACTGACTACTGACTACTGACTACTGACAACTGACCAAGTTCAAAGTCCTAATGCAAAAACACTCTTTACAGCCCTCGCAATGTCGGCGCCGAAAAACATCGCCACAGCAGCAACCAGTCCCAGCACCATCACCAGCGCATAATTTTGCGCAAACCCTGTCTGTGCGGCGCGGAATAAAGGCGACATTAAACGAGCAATAAATGCGGCGATCGCATTCACCACCCCGTCTACAAAATATTGATCGGTGCCCCCGGTGACGCGGCTGGAGAGGCGCGTTAACCACGCTGAGCCATTGACAGCGCCGTCCACGACTTTTGAATCGAATGCGAATACACCACGCGCGGCATCCATCACCCGTCGCGTGACTGCCCAGCCAAAGAATTCATCAACCCAATATTTGTTGTAGCTGGCTTGATAAAGCGGCTTCAGTCGCGCCGCCCAAATGTCCGGAAGGCGCGTGTCCTTAACATAGAAAAGGAAACCAAGACCAATGCCAATGCCCGCAACTATCAAAGAGATGACAATGAACAACCACTCTGTCGCTGTATGGCTGTGCAGCTTCGATTCCGCCGCATGCGCCAGGTTAAAACCCTGATCGCCATAAGGTGCTGCCACTTCTGTCGCGTGAGTCTCGGTGGTCGAAACCGCGGCGTGGGCCGTTAGTTCACCCTCGACTGGCCTGCCGGCGCTATCCAAAATCACTTCTTTGCCGAAATGGCCGGTAGTTGGATTCCATATGATCGGATCCATGAAGTTAACAATGTTCATGCGCCCGCCGATGTGGTAGCCGCCCGTAAAGGCAGTGCTAATTCCCACGAAGCCGCCAACCGTGGCCAGCACAGCGAGCACCGCAAGCGGCACCCACATCGATGCCGGAGACTCGTGCGGGACATGCGTGTGATGTCCCGGAGTTTCATGATCGTGATTGTGGACTTCATGCTCAACTGTGTGGTCATGACCGTTGAGAAATCTTTCCTTGCCCCAGAACGTCATCGCCACCAGGCGAGTCATGTAAAAAGCAGTGCAGGTCGCGGCAATGGTGCCGACAATCCAAACAAGCCAACCAAGCGGTATGAATCTGGTGGAGGCGGCGTTCCACAGAATCTCATCTTTGGACCAGAAGCCGCTGAATGGGATGATGCCGCAGATTGCCAGCCAGCCGGCGAGAAAAGTCAGATAGGTGTAGGGCATGTACTTCCGCAAGTTGCCCATGCGACGCATGTCTTGTTCGTGATGCATGCCGTGAATAACACTACCCGCGCCGAGAAACATCAGGGCTTTGAAAAAGGCGTGCGTCATCACGTGGAAGATGCCAATGATAAATGCGCCCACGCCGCAGGCCATGAACATGAAACCCAACTGCGAAACGGTCGAGTAGGCAAGGACTTTCTTGATGTCGTTTTGCGTGATACCTATCGTCGCCGCAAACAAAGCGGTGGCCGCGCCGACTAAAGCGACTACCATCATCATCGTCTGCGAATGCTGGAAGATGACATTGGTGCGCGTAACCATGTAAAGCCCGGCGGTCACCATCGTCGCTGCATGAATCAGTGCTGACACCGGGGTTGGACCAGCCATCGCATCGGGCAACCAAACATGCAACGGCAGTTGCGCAGACTTGCCGCAGGCGCCGACGAACAGGCCCAGCGCGATCCAGGACAAGAGACCCCAGTGACCCAGTGGCTCAAGCGGGAAGCTTGCAGCCTGGCCAAACACATCAGTGTATTTTGTGGTCCCGAACGTAGCGATCACGCCAAAGATCGCGAGCGCAAATCCAAAGTCGCCGATGCGGTTGGTGATGAACGCCTTGCGTGATGCATTCGCCGCTTCCTGGCGATCGAAGTAGTAACCAATCAATAAGTAGGAACAAAGCCCAACGCCTTCCCAACCAACAAACATCATCAGGAAGTTTGAGCCCATCACCAGCACGAGCATCGAAAACATGAACAGGCCCATGTACGCGAAGAAGCGGTAGAAACCCGGATCGCCATGCATGTAACCGGTGGCAAAAACAAAGATACAAAGTCCGACGCCGGTGACGATCAGCATGAAGATCGACGAGAGCGCGTCGAGCTGATAGCTCCATTCAACGTCAAGGACAGATCCTTGTATTTCCTCTGGACCCCCAACCAGGATTGGCTGGTTTGTTTGTTCTGGCGGCAAAGCTGCGCGTTTCGCCATTGCTTCTTCCTGAAGCTCGTGGGCCAATCGTTCGTGAGAACCCAGGGTTAGCCGCACTGCTCCGCCGGGAATCCAGGTGAATTTGAACGCGCCATCCTGGCTCGTGACGTACGTCTGCGGCCACATCGCATTGTTGCCGAATGCGTACGAGTAGACCGCCGCGACCGTGATGAAAAACGCCAGTGCAATAGAGCCGACGGCAATGCCGCCAACGACCTTTTCCGGAAAACGAAAATACCGCCCCAGCAGGCCGTTGATGGCTGCGCCGGCGAGGGGAAGAAGTGGAACTAGCCAGATGTAGCGATGCATCAGTTTCGAGTTCCGAGTTCCGAGTTTAGAGTTCCGAGTTCCGAGTTCCGAGTTCCGAGTTTCGAGTTTGGTTGAAGCGTCAGTTTCGATTAACTAGAAACTCGAAACTCGGAACTCGAAACTACTGGTCACCACTTCAAGATATCAATCTCATCAACCCAGATCGTCTCTTTGTTGCGATAAAGCGCAATCACGATTCCTAAACCAATTGCTGCTTCGGCAGCGGCCACCACGATCACAAAAACCGCAAAGATCTGTCCAGCCACCGCATTCACGTTCCCCGTGTCCTGAAGGTAACGGGACATGGCAATGAAGTTGAGATTCGCTGCGTTTAGAATCAACTCGATCGACATGAAGATGACGATGATGTTTCGCCGCGTCAGCACGCCGGCGACGCCAATAACGAAAAGCAAGGCGCCGATAATTAGAAACTTTGAGAGATCGGGATGTTGTGCTCTTTCCCAGGCAGTCGCAAAACGCCCATTACTTGCTGTCTGAAGTAACAGGCCGAGCACTGGACTTAAAAAGTTTAGAAGTAAAAGCTGCATTGTCGCTCGCGCTACAGAGTCGTTTGAAGTTTTGCAATCTCCGGGTCGTGTTTCGCTTCAGCTTGCAGTACTTCCGGCGCCGTGTCGTCAACGGCGGCTTCCTGTTTCAAGGTCCGAGCCAACATAACGGAACCGATAATGGCGACCAGCAACAAAACGCTGGCGATTTCAAACGGCAGCGAGCCATAACGATAAAGGCCGTTGCCAACGCGTTCGGTTTCTTTCGTAATTCGTGACGAGCCGGTCGCGGCTTGGGAAAGATTCTGTTCGTCAGCCGTGCGCCGGGCGGTGGCCGTCACTACCGCTGCCTCATCACGCTTTTGCAAACCTTCGTAGCCAACGTTGATTGCGTACAGGAGTCCGGCCACCAGTAACGCACAAAATATGACGCTGGTGGTTACCTGCCTGGGGCGGTTGAAAATTTCTTCGCTGCCACGTTCTTCCGACCCTACGTTAACCAGCATGATGACGAACAGAAACAACACCATTACGCCGCCTACATAAACCAGAATTTGTACACCGGCGATAAACTCCGCTCGCAGCAGTATGAAAAGAGCGGCTACGGAAACCAGAGAAGAGATCAAGAAGAGTGCGCTGTGAATGGTGTTGCGGGCCATCACGGTCAAGAGCGCCGCGAAAATGGCCGCGATGGAGAAGAGCCAGAAGAAGATAGCTTCCCAACCAGTTAATATCATTGCCGATTGCCGATTGCCGATTCGAAATCACTCTGGAATCACTGCTATATTTCGATTTGCTTTGTTTGAGACTGTTCGCCGCCGTAATGCGAGACCTTGCCATGATCTTTCTGAGTTCGATGGCTTCCGCAAGTAACGGTTCAACCTTCTGTGCTTTCAAGAGGTCGCCTTCGATAATCATTCCAGCCAGAAAGCGCTTTCATCAGCTTCTTCTTCCACTGTTCCCATCTTCGCTATGAATTCAGCCTTCGATCTACCGCGGCATGCAGCTCTGTAATTAGCGGCAACTGATGTTCCAGCTCGCACTAATTGACCGCCAATGGCCCGACCTTCAACCGTATTTGGCAAAGCGGCGACTAGTTTCAGAATTCGCAGCGCAAACTGTTTCGTTCGCTTTTTTAAGTCATCGGCCTTCATAGTTGTTGGGAGCAACAACTAGCGACAACTGGGTGATTCTAAAAATCGGCATTGGCAATCGAAAATCGGCAATCGCCTCAGCGCGTGTACTTAACCGTCTCGCGTCCCTGCTCGAGCATCTCGCGGTTCCAAACAAAGCCGGCGCGCGAGTACGTAGCCAACTCAAAGTCCTGAGTTAATTCCAGGCACGACGTCGGGCAGGCCTCCTGGCACAAGGCGCAGAACATGCAGCGCGAAGTATCGAAGATAAACTCGTCCAGCACTTTTTTCTTGCGCGGCTTGCCGGCGACTATGATTTCAACGTCCATTGCCAGTACATCGATGCAATCTTCAGGACAAGCAATTGCGCAAAGGTTGCAGGCAATGCAAAGCGTGTCGTGCGTTTCCGGATCCATATTGAGCCGCGGCGCACCATGGAACCGCGGCGCCACATCCGGACGAACTTTGGGATATTGTTCGGTGTAAATCCCCTTGCCGGCGACTGAGTCCTTATCGGTGATCGCGCCGATGTTGTATTTCAGCGTAAGCCGCAAACCCTGCAACAGGTCGGCCATGAAAAAGCGGCGAAGCTTTTCGATGAACTTAGGCTTGGGAACTTTTACTAAAGGCATTTTGATATTTCCGATCGTCGCTTGCCGATTGCCGATTTACAAAACACGGTTCGATTTTCATTCGCACTACTTAGTTGGGATAGGAGCGACTGCCGGCTTTCCGCGCGGCACGTTCACCAAACGAATGTTCCGGCGCTGGCTCTTCAAATTAAAGTCGCGCGAGCGCCAGTTGATCCGCGCCAACAAAAGTCCGGTCAAACCAAGGCCGGCAAGTCCCATCGCGATCATGAGCCCTTTTCCAGTTGCCGTCAGATTGAGACCCGGCGACAGTGAGTCGATCGTCTTCAGACCACGCCAACCATCGAGCGCCTGGACTACAAAGATCGCAATTGCCGAAAACACGATGTTGATGAGCGCCGACGGAATCAACCACTTCCAACCGATGTCCATCAATTGATCGTAACGAAAACGCGGCAACGTCCAACGCAACCAGAAGTACAAGTACAAAATCGCCAACAACTTCGTAACGAAAACCAGTAGGCTGACTATAACATACAGGTTGTGATAGCCCTTTGCTTCCGTCAATCGGAATACAAACGGAAAATACCAGCCGCCGAGGTAGACGGTAACCGCGACCGCCGAGACGATCACCATCGCTGCATATTCGGCCATGAAGAACAACGACCAGCGAAATCCGGAATACTCAGTATGGAAACCTGCAACCAGTTCAGATTCAGCTTCCGGCAAATCGAAAGGTGCGCGGTTGTTTTCTGCAATACCGCTGACCAGAAAAACAAGAAAGCCAAGCGGCTGGTAAACGAAGAACCAGACTGAGTCGAGTTGTTGCGCGCTGACTGTTCCCGAGAGTGAAAGCGTGCGCGCAAACATTAGCGCGCCGACCAGTGACAAACCCATCGCGACTTCATAGGAAATCATCTGCGCGCTCGATCGTAGCGCTCCCAGCAGCGAATACTTTGAGTTCGAAGACCAGCCCGCCAGGATCAAAGCTAAAACCCCAACGCTGGAAACCGCGAGCACAAACAATAATCCAATATTGATGTCGGTGATTACCGCCCAGTCCGGCCCGAATGGAATAACTGAGAAGACGATGAAGGCGGCGGCAACAGCTATATAAGGAGCAAAGAAGAATATCCAGCGATCGGCTTTCTCCGGAATGAAATCTTCTTTTGTCAGGAGCTTTATGCCGTCCGCAATTGGCTGTAACAGGCCCCATGGGCCAACCCGCATTGGTCCAAGGCGCGCCTGCATGAAAGCGGAAATCTTGCGTTCGAGATAAGTGGCGTATGCGACCCAGCCGGCAACAATCGTCACCACCAGGCCAATCTGGATGAATGGCCAGATCACGTAGTTGATCGTATCGGCGCTGAAGAACTTCAGCAGCAATTGATTAATGAAGTCGATTGGAGCGAAGAAAAGCAACATGCGTCCTTTAATCTCTTGCTCTTCTCTGTGCGTCCTTAGTGCTCTCTGTGTCTCTGTGGTGAAGTTTTAAGCCGCTGCCCACCACAAAGGCACAAAGAACACAAAGGACGCACAGAAAGAAGGCAATTTACGTCACCTGTCAATCTCGCCTAAAACAATATCGAGTGTTCCAATTATCGCAACCACGTCGGCAACCAGGTGTCCCAAACACATTTGCTTGAGCGCCTGAAGATTGATTAACGACGGCGGTCGCACGCGCACGCGCCAGGGTTGCGCAGTGCCGTCTGAAACCACATAGCAACCGATCTCGCCTTTCGGGCCTTCGATCGAGTGATAGTAATCGCCCACTGGTGGCTTAACTATTTTGGGCAACTTCGCGTTGACTGGACCATCGGGCAACTTGTCCAACGCCTGATCAATAATCCGCCGCGACTGCCGCATTTCTTCGAGCCGAACTAAATAGCGATCGTAGGTGTCGCCGTTTTCACCGAGTGGAATATCAAAATCCAGGTCGGCATAAGCCGCGTAGGGCCTCGACTTGCGAATGTCCCAGGCCACGCCTGAGCCGCGCAAAGCCGGGCCGGACAAGCCAATTGCTATTGCTTCATCGGCTGAAATTACGCCGATGCCGACGGTGCGACTAAGCCAGATGCGGTTTTCCGAAAGCACCGTTTCATATTCATCAAGACGCGTCGGAAAATTATTCACAAAACGCTGCACGTCTTCAGCAAAACCATCATAGGCATCGTTTGGCATACCGCCCACGCGCCAGGCATGACAAGTAAGACGGGCGCCAAATTGTCGTTCAAAAATTTTAAGAATCTCTTCGCGCTCGCGCAGCGCCCAAAGCAAAACCGTCACCGCGCCGATATCAAGCGCGTGCGTTGCCAGCCATAGCAAATGAGACGCAATGCGATTCAGTTCCGTCAGAATCGTTCTGAGATAATGAGCGCGCGGCGGCACGGCCAGGCCCATCATCTGCTCAACCGTTTCCACCCACACCAGGCCGTTGGAAACTGCAGCGATGTAATCCAGCCGGTCCCAGTAAGGCGCAATCATCGTGTACATGCGGTTCTCGGCGATCTTCTCCATGCCGCGATGGAGATAACCGATGTCGCAATCAAGATCGATGACTGTTTCGCCGTCCAGCTTCAGGATTACCCGCAGCACGCCGTGAGTTGACGGATGCTGCGGTCCCATGTTCAGCACCATCTCCGGGCTGTCGAGTAGGGTCTCCTGAGTTGTGGCTATTTCTACTTGATGCATATTTGGTAGCACAGACTTCAGTCTGGGATTGCTTCCGTGGCATAGACTTCAGTCTGTGGCCGCTTGTGTAGCACACTCTTTAGGCTCTGGCATTTTGCGGAACACAGACTGAGTCTATGCTACTTAAGCGGCGGCCGGCGCCGGTTCTGATGGAACGTAACAACCAGTCACCTTCCATGGTTCGATAACCAAGCCAATCACTGTCGCTTCGCCGCTGGAACGCTTTTTTGCCAGTTTACTTACAATGGCCGTCGCAGCGCTGGCCTTGTTCCAAACGTTGCGCGGTTCCATCGTTTCCGTTAAGACAAACCCTGCCACCTTCGCCGCTTCGGGCGTATCGAAAACTTTCGCTTCGTATTGGGCGGCAATCTCTTTTGGCGTCATTTCGTTTCGTAAATCGTAAATCGTAAATAGTTAAAACCTATTCATTGCACACTCGGTTGGTTGGAACACATCAAGGACCCTCTTTCTGACTATTTACGATTTACGATTCACGATTTACTTGTCCTTGGGCATAACCTCTTTCCCGCGCTGAAGGATCTCGCGCATCATCCGCTCTTGCGGGACAGAAAGTATTTCCAGACCATAGGCGCGTCTTTGATCTAGTTGTTCGCGTTGCACCGCGGTCATCTCCGGTAGATGTCTTTGGGTCCAGGCGTTCTCAATAAACTCGAGTGGATAATCTTTGCGCAGCGGGTGACCTTCCCAATCCGGCGGCAAAAGGATCCGGCGCAGGTCTGGGTGATTGTTAAAGCTCACGCCAAACAGATCGTAAACTTCGCGCTCCATCCAATTTGCCGAAGCCCATACGCCGGTTACGCTGTCGACACTCGCGCCTTCTGCAATGCCCACCTTCAGGCGCACGCGTTCATTGCGGGCGATCGAAAACAGATTGTAGACGACCTCAAGCGGCGCCTCCGCTCTCAACGGATAGTGAACACAGGTGAGATCAGACAAATAGTTGAACCGCGCGTCCGGATCGTCTCGAAGAAACGTGCACACTTCAACAATGCTTTGCGCTGCAATGCGGACCGAAAGCTGGCCGAGAAACTCGAGTGGCTCGCTGACTACGCCGGCAAACCGCGCCTGCAACTTCTTGACTAAGTTGTTTGCGGAAGCATCGACCGGCTTGGGTCCTTCTTCCTTTTTCTTGACGGGAGCTTTGGGAGCGCCGGCCGCAGAAGGTGCGGCCTTTTCAGCGAGTGATTCCTTTACGGCCGCAACGCGCGACTTGGCCTGTTCGACCATCGCCGCTTTTTCCGCATCCGCGCCTGCTAGTTCGCCGCCCGCAGGAATTGCGGAAGGCGGCGGCGTACCAGTGGAATCCTCAGGGACCACCACGCCCGCAGGATCCTTTGCAGCCTCGTTTGCTGGTCTGCCCTGGTCGGGCTTGTCGCTGTCTTCGGCCATCAGCTTTGCAGTATCAAGCTCACACTGTCACTAGAAGTGCGATCCATTCAACATTGATCGCGCCCCTATATCAGCGAAGTGTTAAATGCTATAACAAAAGGTCGGCAGAAATGGATTTAAACATGGCGCTAATACGCTGTCAACCAACTTGTTATCGCATATTCTGCGTAAAGCAAACTGTTAGTTTGCGGCCGTCCGTGGGCTTACAGTTGAGACTTAACCCACCAACGCAAACTAACAGTTTGCTTTACGATGTGACGCAAACTAACAGCGTGCATTGCCAGGCGCGAACTTGACCGTAAACGGCCAAAACCCTATCATGTGCTGTTTAAAAATGAGGCAATTAGCTGTCTATAGGTGAGGGTTACACGACAATGAAAGCAGGAATTCATCCCGACTATAACGAGATTACCGTTAGTTGCGCGTGCGGCGAGACGTTTAAGACGCGTTCCACCCGGAAAGGCGACTTGCACGTAGAAATTTGCTCGGCTTGCCACCCGTTTTTTACCGGTAAACAGAAACTGGTCGATACGGCCGGACGCGTTGATCGCTTTAACAAGCGGTATGGCAAGAAAACACCCACGGAAACTACAACTGCTGCTGGGTAAAAGGCATTGAGGTTGATTTCAAAACAACACTAGCGAGACATCAAGATCAGACGCCGGCCTGCGGTTCAGCGTTCGAGCTTTAGCTTGCCTTTAAGGCAACCAAACTAAAGGTTGAACTCTAAACGAGCCGGCGTTAGTGTTTAGTAGGACAGCAGTAGTTCAGAGTCAGGCTTTAGCTTGCTGCTGCCAGTCATCAACCTAAAGGTTGGACTCTAAATTCTTGAATCGCAACAAAGGGAATTACATTGAGCACAAACGAACGAGATTTAATTGTTGGCGGCCAGGCCGTGATAGAAGGCGTAATGATGCGCACACCCAACGCTTACGCCATCGCGGTGCGCAAGGCAGACGGAACCATTGTCAACACATCGGCGCGCTTGCCGAAGTGGAGCGATAAGTATCCGCCTCTGAAGCTGCCCGTGTTGCGCGGGAGCGCAGTCTTGGTGCAATCGATGGGCCTGGGCATCAAGGCCTTGAATTTTTCCGCGAATGAGGCCTTCGCCGATGCGCAAGAGGCTGAAGTTGAAGAAGTGGAAATCGCACTGACCCCCGCAGTGATTGAAGGCGAAGGAGATTTCGCGGGCATTACTGGAGCGGTGCCGGGGTTGCTTCCTATACCGACGCAAAAGCGATCCCGGGATGAATTAAAGAAGGGTGGCACAACCGCAGCCGCGGGCTCGATCATTTTCGCATTGTTCTTCAACGTGCTGCTGTTTGTCGCCGCGCCGTTGTTGCTGACTAACGCACTGTTCATAGCTGCCGGTTGGGCGCCAACGCCTGCGGTCGCGTCGTCAACAGTGCAGCAACCAGGGGCGAGTGGTGTAAACGAATCACCGGCTGCTGGGACTGAAAACGCGACTCCCGCCTGGTATTCACGAGCCTGGACGGCGACTAAAACGTATCTGCATCCGGTGCGACCTTCGATTGCTTTCAATTTGGTCGACGGCGCCATACGCATGGCGTTTTTCCTGATCATGATCTTCAGTTTTTCGTTCCTGAAGGACCTGCGGCGCGTTTTCGAGTATCACGGAGCGGAGCACAAGACTGTATTCACCTGGGAAAAGGGTCTGGCGTTAACCGTCGCAAACGCGCGCCCGCAACCAAGGCAACATCCGCGCTGCGGCACCAGTTTCCTGATGATCGTAATGCTGGTTTCGATTGTGTTGTTCTCAATCGTTACGTTTGATTCGCTCATCTACAACTTCCTGGTGCGCCTTGCGCTGATCCCGATTGTCGCCGGCATTTCGTATGAAATTATTCGCATGTCAGCTAAGAAAGAGAGCGGCTGGTTCTTCAAAGCGATCACGCGGCCTGGCGTTTGGCTGCAAAACATAACGACGCAGGAACCAGACGATCAGCAGCTCGAAGTTGCCATTGAAGCGTTGAAGGAATCGCTCAAGCTCGAGCCGCAACCGTCTGAAGCTGCGCTGGCGCCAATGTCCTGAATTGGTGTCCGATAAGCTTCAGCTTGTCGTGAGCTTGAGAAGCTTAAACTTGTCCTGGATTGGGAGCCCGGGGAAACACGACAAACTGAAGTTTGTCGCAGAAAAATTATCGCCCAATTGATATGTTACAGAGACTGGAACAAATCGAAGCCCGCTACGAAGAACTCGCAAATGAGATGTCTGCGCCGGAGTTGCTCGCGGACCAGGCGGCGTACACCAAGGCGGCCCGGCAACACAGAACCCTCGGCGAGATAGTTGATAAATACCGTACCTGGAAAACTTTGAATGAAGAGTTGACTGGCGCGCGCGAGCTGCTGGAAACCGTCGACGATGAAGAGATGCGCGAGATGGCGCGGGCTGAAGTGGAAACGCTGCAGCAAAAGCTCGAGAAGACCGACACGGAACTCAAGCTGTTGCTGGTTCCGTCCGATCCAAACGACGAAAAGAATGTGATTGTAGAAATTCGCGCTGGTACCGGCGGCGACGAGGCGAGTTTATTCGCTGCCGACATGCTGCGAATGTACAACCGCTACGCCGAGAAACAGGGGTGGCGCTTTGAAGTCCTCGACGCTTCCGAGTCGGGAATTGGCGGCATCAAAGAAGCCGTGGTTTTGATCGAAGGTGACAAAGTTTATTCAAAGATGAAACACGAGTCGGGCGTGCACCGCGTGCAACGTGTGCCGCAAACTGAAGCCAGCGGACGAATTCACACCTCGGCGATAACCGTGGCTGTGTTGCCCGAAGCTGAAGAAGTGGACGTGAAGATCGATGCGAAAGATTTGCGCATCGACACTTTTTGTTCTTCTGGCCCGGGTGGACAATCGGTTAATACAACTTATTCCGCTGTGCGCATCACCCATTTGCCTACCAACGTCGTAGTTTCCATGCAGGACGAAAAATCCCAGATCAAAAACCGCGAAAAGGCGATGCGTGTGTTGCGTGCCCGCCTCCAGGAGCTTGAAGAACAAAAGCAACATGACGCCGTCGCCAGCGAACGCCGTTCAATGGTTGGCTCGGGAGATCGTTCGGAAAAGATCCGAACGTACAACTTCAAAGAAAACCGCGTCACCGACCATCGCATTGGATTGACGATTCATCAGCTCGATTTAGTTATGGAAGGCAACCTCGACGAATTCATTCAGGGCCTCATTACCCACGACCAGGCCGAGAAACTGAAGAAGGAAGCGGTGGCGGCGTAAATGCGAAGTACTGAGTGCTGAGTGCTGAGTGCTGAGTGCTCAGTTTAGGTTCGACGTTCGAATAACTCAACGATTTAAGTTTTTACTCAGCACTCAGTACTCAGCACTCAGAACTATGCCTTCCACAACCCACGTCGTCATAATCCGTCACGGCCAATCGCAGGGCAATGCCGAAGGTCGCTTCGGTGGCCACACGGACACGCCACTTTCAGCGC
>JBPCLZ010000191.1:0-25000 GCA_051002775.1 Pyrinomonadaceae bacterium
AATATCATGGCAAAGGCGAATCTCATCTCAGTGCTCCTGACTTAACATATATCGAGGAAAAAGAGGGGCATCGGCTATCGTTAGGACGTTAGACGCGCCGGCAAGAAAGAAAGTTTAACTCGCCCGACGGAGCGGCGTCAACGTAGTCGATTTCGCCCTTCGGCCCGGGTACGGCTAAGAAGTGAAATCCGGGTTATGTGGTTGCTTTAGTCAAATCCCCAGCGCACACACATGCATCTCGGACTGGGCGGGCTGCCGCTGACATTCCCAAGACAGGGGTCGGGCATTACACCTGGAACTGGAGCATGCGGTGGCTAAATCTGAGCCTTCATCCCAGTTTAAGCGGCTTTACCCTTCCACTTATCCCCGCCTTGCTCGCGTCGGCGGCTTCCGTCTCTGGTTCGCACAGCCGGCTGATAAACGCCGGCTTGCAGCAGTCAGAAATTTTCATAGGAAAGACGGCGCGATTGACGCTGGAAGTGCACGGAGGTGGCGAGGAAAAATTTTTTGTAAATTTGAAATAAACAATGAGCACACAGGCGTTTAAATCCAAGCTGGCCCAGGTTGGTTCGGCCGGCGTATCCACGAAACATAGCCGAGGCCTTACGTTGCTGGAGCTTTCGCTGTTTCTCTTTGTGTGGAGTGTCTATGGCGTCGCAATAAACTCTACGAACCTCACCGCCTTCAATTTGCAGCAGGCAGGTATTGAAGCAATGGTAGAGCGCAGGCAATTTTCACTTGAGGGCTCGTCGACACCGCAATTGCAAATCAAGGTTTACTACAACGGAGACAGCCCGTTCGGCGATACCTTCATGTACAACGGACGTCAGTATGCCGCCAAGCAACCCGGACAATTCATGATCGGCGCGGTCGTCTATTTCTTCCTGCGCTTGTTGGGCCTCGCTTATGTAAACCATTACACGCTTACCTCTGCCCTGGTCACATTCTTTACGAGTTCTCTAGTGCAAGCCGCGGCAGCGGTAGCAGTTTTTCGGATCGCGCGTTTGTTCACTCGAGGCGAAAGCCTTTCATGGCCATTGGCGAGCGCATTTCTTTACGCCTTCGGCACGACTGCTTTCGCATATTCGGGCTTTGCTTACCACGACACACTGGCTTCCGGGTATCTCGTCGTAGCTTTCTACCTGGCCCTGTTGCTCGCGCGCCAACAAGTGAGTCAGCGAAACGCTCCGCTGGTCGCAGGCGCAGCGGGAGTTTTACTCGGGCTGACAGTCACCACTTCAATGCTCCCGTTCTTCATGGCCTGTGTCGTAGCCGTTTATCTTGTTTCGATCAGCCGCTGGAAGGTCGCGCTCGCCGCGCTAACAGGTGGGGTGGTCGGACTGGCGCCGCTGCTCTTTTTCAACGCGAAGGCATTTGGTAATCCGTTGCTCAATTCATACTCTGCCGGCGGTTATCCCGAATCGTTTTTGTCCTTGAACTTGCATAATTCACTCGAGAAGACGTGGCTTTATGTTTCAGAGCTTACACTCTATGACCCTATTGCGTGGGTAGGCATTCTGGCTTTCGCGTTCTACCCGCGCGCTTTTCGGCGTGAGGTCCTGGTGATACTGGGACTGTTTCTCGCGCAGGTGTTCCAGATACTCAATATTGAATCACACGGCGGCTGCCATTATGGGCCACGCTTCCTATTGCCTGCGTTGCCTTACGCTGCGATTGGTCTTGCAGGCTTTCATTATCTCCGATCAAAAACGGCCAGGCGGGGGCGTTAATTGCGGTTGGGCTGGTGGGAGCGGCTTCCGTGGGTATCAACGCTGTAGGAGCACTATACGGAGCGATGTATTGCGAGGTGCAGGCCTACGCCTTCTGGCCAGGTCTTGCCGCGCTGCAACGTGGCGGCTTGATAGACTTGCCGCTCGCGAAGTGGTTGGTCATTCCAGTCATACTCAGTCTGCTTTTGCTCAGTTGCTCGATTCGCAAAGTAAGAGCGGGGGCAAGCCCACCTTCCCGACCTGAGAGATTATCAGCCTAGCTCGAAGGCTTTGCCTTGAACCTATTCGATCTTAATAGGTAACTGGACAGTCGGTGAACCTTGAGAGGCAAACCACGACACTCCTTCCTGCAGCATGTCCAGTTCGAGAATGTAGTTACCTGCCGGGTTTGGGGCATTCACCACGAGTTCTAATTCCATTGTTTCGCCGGGTGCCAAATTTCGCGTCAGCGGCGCGCGACCGTCGTCATGAACAATGTCGCGGCCGGTGGCGTCCAACCAATGATTGCCCAGGTACAACTGCAGCGGCGCCGCAGCCCGTTCCCGAGCGAGCCAGGTAACGTCGCTGCGGTTTGTCACGGTCACGCGCAGAGTAACGCGCTGTTTGGCTCTGGCGCTGGCGGGCGCATCTAACGCGCGTAACTCAACGCGCATCACGCTCGGTGGCAATTGTCGCTGCGGCTCGCCCTGCATGCGACAAAGAGTGTACGGTTCGACCTGCGCAAGCGGGACGCAACGGGGACGTATATCTTCCGTGGTGATCACAACGCTTCCCGCAGGTGCTGGTGTATCGGGCGGCAAACGTTTGAACGCGGTAAGCGGGTAGCCCCTCAGCGTAGAGCGCCAAAAGGCTTGAATATAACCGGGAATAGGTTCGGCATCAGCGAGATAGATTGGCCGGGAGGATTGGGCGATAGCAGGCCACAAAATCCCGCCAGGATAGTCGGCGTCAAAAAGTTGGGCGCGATATGATGACCGGCCATATGTCCGATACTGCCACTGAAAGAGCGCTCCCTGGAGCAATGTCAATATCACCGCGGCTGCAAACGCTATGCGCCAAGCTCGTTTGGTTTGGTGTTTCACTAACCATCCAAGCGCGGGCACACACAACAGCACGACAAACACCGGCATGGCAGCCAACCGCAAAATGTGGAAATGATCTTTCGTCAACGACGCCGGAACAGCGCAAACTGCCAGTCCATAGACTATGAAACGCCACCACGGATCGCGACGAAACTCGCGCCAAATCACCCCAAGACCGAATAGCGCGAGTACAAAAGTCGCGACCAAAATCTGGCCCAAGCCGTAAATGGCCGCAACCTGCCGGTCATTCGGGTCGCCCCGCACTACCATGCGCCAGGGGTTGAAGTTGCCGGCATAGTGTTTGATGAATTCCCAGGCGAGTTCTAGATAAGAACTATCCGCGGTCGAGTATGTGATGATGTGAAATCTGGCGGTCAACGCGTTTGGGTGTTGCCAATGGAAGATGAACAACGGCAGCAGCAGCAGCGCATAAAGAAACCAAACTCGTCCGAGAGAACGCCACTTCACCCGCGGTAAAAAGAAAATCAAGCCCAACGCGAGCAGCGGTGCAAACAGCCTACCGATCGAATAGCTGTAGGTCAGAAGGGCCAGCGTCGCAGCGATCGTGCCTGCGTTCAGCCAGGGCCAACTGGCCGCGTTGGCGACCCGTCGCAAGTTCAAAAGAAAAACCAGGAGAATCAGTGGATAAACTGCTACCTCCAATACGACTCGACTCAATTCAAAAAACCAGGGCGTCAACAGCGCTGTTATCAAAATGATCAACCCAATATCACGCCGTCCGGAAAGCCGCGCAGCCAACAAGCCCATTAGAAGCGTCGCCGCATAAAGAAGAAATGCGCTGAGCAGCCGCGCCGCTGGGATACTGGGACCGGTTATTCGGTAAACAACTGCGAGCAGATAGATGTAGATCGGGTTTTTGTATTCCCCGAAGGCTCGAAAGAAAAGCGGGAACGATTCGCCGTGTTCGTCTTTTCCCGTTTGCGCAATCAGGTGCCCATTAAACGCGATCGAAGATTCGTCGATGTAAAAGCCTCGAGGGTTGTTGCGGATACCGGCAGCGTAAAGCACGGAGGAGGAAACAAGAATCAAAGCCAGCAAAAGCATCCAGCCGCGGCGACGTAGGATATTCTGTTTGATATCGGGATCTACCATGCCAAGCCGGCAGCGGGTTTGGTGTCAGTTAGTACCTTAGTCGTAGCTTCAGCACGCCCCAGAATGCTTCCCAAAACACAGCCCAATCCAACTTTGAATTGCCGCTCTTTCGTTCAATGAAAATTATCGGGACTTCAGCTACTCGAAAACCTTTGCGAAACGCTTTGTACTTCATCTCGACAAGAAAAACATAGCCGCTGGAGAATGCGTCCTCAAAACCAATCGCTTCCAGCGCTTCGCGTCGCCAGCAGCTAAAACCACTAGTCGCGTCGGTCACCGGAATACGCGTAATAAAGCGCACATAGCCAGTCGCCAACTTGCTCATCATCAGTCGCTTCAAATCCCAGTTTACGACGCTGATGCCGTTCAAATAGCGCGAGCCAACCACAAGATCATAGTTCTCCATTCTTGCAAACATTTCCGGCAGGTGGCTCGGATCGTGCGACAGATCCGCATCCATCTGCAAAACGCAGTCGTAATCTTTTTTCAAGACCTCTTTAAAGCCATCGACATACGCTTTGCCTAAGCCCTCCTTGCGTTTGCGATGTAGCACAAAGATGCTTTCCGGATTTTTCCTGCTCAACTCATCGGCCAAACTTCCGGTGCCGTCCGGAGAGTTGTCGTCAACAATCAGGACGTGCAGATCCGGCGCAAACTGGCGCAGCCTTTCGACAAGCGTTTGCAGATTCGCCAATTCGTTATAGGTTGGAACTACTACGATGGCTCGCATTGAGAGTTTGGTTCCTTGCTGCCGATAATGAAAGTTCAGTCTTGCATGCGATACACATAAATTGAATTTCCAATCACCGCCTCGGGCGTCCGCCGTCGAAACTCGTCGAGAAAATTAACGCGCTCTGACTCGGTGGGCCACTTACCACGCAGGAAATACTCTGGCGTCACGGAGCCGTTAAGAAAACTGCCGCCGACGGCGGCGTAGCGCGCAGGTTCCGGCTCGCCCGCTTCCGGCGAGATTAGGCTGATCGATTCCACCCCGTACCGGCCCAACGTAAAAAAGTCGCCGAGGAAAGCTGTTTGCACGCGCGTCTCACCGCGATCATGCAAATATGCCGCAAGCTCTTTTGCGTCGTCGCCCCATTCGACGTTTGAGTCCGAGAGATACCACCATTGCGGATGTTTTGAAGCGAGCTGGTTCATGTAGGACAGATAGTTCGGAAAGGCGCGGGCATTTTCGACGCCGATCCACAAAAACATTGCGCAAACTGTGGCGGTGGCGACAGCGCGAGCCCGCCTGATCTTTAGCAACGAATCGAGGAACGCACCACCGAGGATGAAAAGAAACGGAAACGCCGGCAGATAATATCTAACACCGATATTGATGCGACTGAAGAATACGAACCCCGTGTAAATCACAAACGGTAGCAACAACGCGAGGAAACGCAGATCACGTTTTTTGATGAGCTGGTATGTGGCCCAGCCAAGCGAGACAAGCGAAATCAAAAGGAAGGGAAGTGTGGTCTTGAGCGCGAAAGCAACTGGAAAGTAATACCACCAACCCATGCGACTGTACCGGCCAAGCAACGACGCGTGATGTCCTTCGTTGTTATGCCAAAGTTGCCAAAAGATGCCCAACACAAAGTCGGTCGGTAAAATGTAGGAACCCGCGTTGATGGTTCGTGAAACGGCCACGGCGTGTGCTGGAAAAGATTTCTGGACCCAATAGACATCCTGGGGGCTCAGTTGGCGTCTATTAAACAAGTAAGCCGCATTGATTGAAATAAGGACCACCAGCGTAACCAGCGCGGCGTGTTTCAAAAACATCGGGCGCGCCTGTTGTTTTCGCGGGGCGCGCCACCAGAGAGCCACCAGCGCAATCACTAGAATTGGGCCGGTGAGCAACATTGAAAACTTGGCAAGTATTGCCAGCGCAGTGGCGCCGCCGAGCACTACCGCGCGCCGCCAGGAGGGTTTTTGTAAGTACCAGTAAAGGACAAAGAAGAACAGCAGGTAGCCAAACGCGGCCGGCACATCCGTTTGCACAACTCGTCCGTGCGTCAGTACTGTCGGCTCAAAGCTGAAGAGAGCCGTGGCAAATACGGCAGCGCGGGCGCCAAACAGACTACGGGCGATTACGAATATCAAAACGCCCAAGGCGACGGTGCCCAAGATCATGGGCACGCGCGCCCAAAATGAAATCGATTCAAACTTCGCTGCGTTGGCATCCCAAAACGGAATGAACCCGGGCGGCTGCGGTTCGTTTGGCTGAATCAACAGGAGCGGCGTTGCTGCAAGGAATTTCGAAAGCGGCGGGTGTTCGTTGACGAGATGGAAGTCGCCCGCGACCAGATGATAGTATGCCGAAGGAATCATCACGATCTCGTCAACAGTAATATTCTTGCGCCTGACGACTACCAGCATCTGAAGTGCTGCAGCGGCGAGCAGCAAGGCGCATATCAGCTCCGACCGATGCACCCATACCCATTGGTTCGCTGCAGCGAGCGCGCGACGCGGCTCGGTGAAAACAAGCGGAGTGCCCGACAGCTCGCGTTCCTGATTCAATGAACCATTCATCCAGTTTGCGTCTCAGAATTAATTCCGACTACCTGGCCGCCGCTGCCGTAACGCTCGCGCCGCTTTGTTACTTCTTTCGCGCGGTGCAGGGCGAGCGTGTTATCTCGCCGGACGACGGCATAATCTTCAACATACCACTTCGCGTAGCCGCGGCGAACATTATGCGAGCGGGTTGTCTTCCCCTTTGGAATCCATACATTTTTAGCGGGATGCCGCTCCATGGTGCGGCGCAAGCGGGAGTGCTCTTCCCCCTTAACTGGTCTTATCTTATTTTTTCCGCACCGCTTGCTACCAACGTAATGATGCTCGCGACTTATATGGTGGCCGCACTGGGGGCATACCTCTACGCACGCAGAAGCGGCAGCCTGGTGGCCGGCGCGGTAGTGACCAGTCTCGCCTGGCAATGGAGTTCATTCCTTATTGCACACATCGGTCATACTAACATTCTGCAGACAGCGGCAATGTTGCCCTGGATTCTCTGGGCCATCGACGGCTATGGCATGAGCGACACCGGTGATCAGCGGCGCCGTCGCGGAGTTTTGCTGGCAGTGCTGGTTGCGGTCCAGTGTTTCACCGGTCATCAGCAGACGTTTGCCTACTCACTGTTGCTTGCCGCCGCTTACGCGCTTGTTATGGCGCGCCGGCCCCACGGTTCGCCTGAACGGAAAACGGGCTACTATCGTTCACTCGTTTTTTTGGCTACCGGAATTTTGCTGGCGGCGGTGCAAATCGTACCGACCTTTGAGTTACTCCGCAACAGCACTCGTTCGGCGGTCGATTACGATTACTTCACCTCTTTTTCCCTGCCGCCGCGCTTCATACTGACTTTGCTGGCGCCCTATCTGATGGGCGGTGGCGACGGCTTTCTTTTTCGGGCGCACTACGTAGGTCCAACCTTCTACGCCGAGTATGTTGCCTATGTTGGGTTGATAAGCGTGATGCTGGCGCTGGTCGCTCTCTTGATACGTCCTGATAGACGCACGAAATTTTGGGCCATCGTCGTGGTAGTGGGCCTTCTCCTGGCGCTGGGCAGTTACGCGCCGCTTGGCCTTTACAAGCTAATTGTTTTCGTGCCGGTGCTTAACTTATTTCGCGTGCCGGCGAGGCATTTGATGGAGGTCAACTTTGCCCTGGCCGTGCTCGCCGGGCGAGGTTTGTCGGCACTTGTAAGAGCGCGATCAGATCCGCGGACAATGCGCCGCGTAAAACTTGCGGGCATCGCTGTCGTCGCTCTGACGTTCTTGACGGTGACGCTGGGAAGGCCCGCAAATTTTAGGCTCGGCAGAGAGGCGCCCGTGAGTTTCCTGCGCGCGCCCGAGTTCTTTATGCCGGTCGTGTTCTCACTGCTCGCAGCCTGGGCGATCTGGCGCTTTGCGCGCGGGCGGCGGGGCGCAACTGTCTTATTGTTAAGCGTGTTGGTACTTGATTTGGCTCTGTGGGGCCAGTTGAGCGGTTGGCGTCCGGCGAGTGCGCCGCGTAATTTCGAGCTTTGGGGCGAACCGGACACAGTCCATTTCCTGCGCGAGCAGGCGACTAAAGAGGGTAATTCACCGTACCGGATACTTACTGAAGATCAACCCTTCGATCCTGAAGCGCCGGTAACACCGAAGGTGCCGGGCAGTGCCTGGGTGGCGACGCTCCAGCCTGACGTGTACATGATGTATGGAATCGAAAACGCTGCCGGATACGACGGCTTCGGTCTCGAGCGATATCAACGTTTCGCAGGCAATATGAAAACCTGGGGCGAACTGGAGGACGCCGAACGCGCCCTACGCGGTAGCGGTCGCGAGATCGATTTGCTCAATGTGCGTTACCTACTAACGCGACCGATCGAGGATTTACCCACTAACGATCCATCCGCCACTTTTTCGCGCTCGCGGACCCCGGCAAAACTTCCCGCCGGCCTACTAACCTTCCCCGATGCAACTGCGACGTTTGGCGGCCAACTTTTCGCCGCGGAGGAAGTGAAACTGCCAAGCCTCGCAGCAGGCGCGCGTCTGTCGTTTTCAGTTCCGCCGGTAGAGGCTGACACGGTTGCGTTGATCACAAGCCTTTCATGGTCTCTGGAACTGCCGGATTCGACTCCGGTAGCTCATCTGTCTCTGTATGCCGAGGACGGCCGTAAGTTTGACTTTGATCTGCGAGTCGGCGACCACACCTCTGAATGGGCTTACGACCGCGGCGACATCCGTAGCCAAATTAAGAATCGAAGAGCACTTGTGGCGACCAGTTACGTGGTTAATGACCAGCAATCGACTTTCAAAGGACATACATACGTTTGTTCTTTGAAGCTTCCGGAGAAGGCAACGATAACCAGCGGCGAACTCACTGTTGCGAAGCTGGAGACTGCGCCAGATCTCACTCTCAGCGTCTTTCGTGTCTCGCTTGCAAACGAGGGCAGAAGCTTTCCATTGCGCGCAGAGTGGATCTCGAAAGAGGCCAATACTTCCGCACAATCGCAGGCATCGGAAACGTTATCAGGCGGACGGTGGCGCCGGTTGAAAAAGCTCGAGCGTGTTTCAATCTTCGAGAACGCGCGCTCGCTGCCGCGCGCCTGGCTCGCATCGGAGGTTATGACTTTGAATGAGCACCAAATACTGAATGTGGTTCGCACCGGAGAGTTACCGGATGGCGAAGTGTGGCGCCCGCAACAATTGGCGCTGGTTGAAACGCAATTATCTTTGCCGGGCGCGAACGAAGTTGGACAGTTGGGAACGCCTCGCGCTGACGTTACCAGGCATGAGCCGAACCGTTTGGAAGTACATACCGCTTCGCCTGCCCCAGGCGTTCTTGTGCTCAGTGAGAATCATTTTCCCGGTTGGCGAGTTTATGTGGACGGGCAGCCGGCGCAACTGCTGCGGGTGAACTACAACCTGCGAGGTGTGGTCTTGCCATCGGGTGAACACGCAGTCAGTTTTGTATATCGGCCCAGCTCTGTTTTGATTGGGGTGATTGTGTCGCTGTTGACGTTGATTGGGCTGCTACTCCCGTTGCGAATCTGGAGACGGCCCATATTACCGAACGTTAGCTGACTGTAAATTGAATCGACAAAGGCTTCGAGCCCTGCTGCTCAAACCAGCAGACGTGCTGAGCAACGAGGTCAACGGTGAGCGTGTAAGACCCAGCGCGCTGCGGCGCCGTGTATTCGATGGTTAGCTTAACTGTTTCTCCTGGAGCGATAGCTTGCGGTAGTGGCGGGTCCCCATGAAACTCATTGACGAGCGTTGCAGCATGGTCGGTAACTCGAACAGCGGGCATTACGATTCCGGCTCGTGCAGATTGCCCGGCGAGCCAAAGTGTATCGCCGGTGTTTGTGATCGAGAGCGGGATGGTGAACCTTCCTCCCGGAGCAATTAACTCTCGGAGTGGCGACAGCAATTGGAAGTCGGCGCGCAAACGATTGGGCCGGCGACTGTCAGGAATCTGGGAGGCCGGTGCTCCTTCACAGACCTTCTTGCAAACCAGATAGTGATAATTCAGCGCTGCCTGACCCACCGGCAGTCGATCCTTTTCCAAAAGTTCGCGCTCAAAGAGCCCGTTGATGCTTACGTAATCGCCAACCACCGCCAGTCCATTTTCATCAAGCAGCGCGCGTAGGTAATCGGCTTCGAACGGCGATTCGAGTGTGCGGAATTCACGCATCACGTCAAGCAACTCCCGCTCACTTGCTGACCCAGCCGGCGGGCGTTTGCCTTCAAGCAAGAACAGTTGACCGCCAATCGGAAGCATTGCAGCCAGGTGTCGAATAACCGATCGCTCATCCTCGAAATGATGTAGCGAGTCATAGCAAACGATTGCCGCGAACTTTTCGGCGAGTGGTTCGAGTTCAATGTCGTGCACCGCAAACGTGCAGCGCAGAGGCGTTTCATGATCCACGCCATACGGCACACGCGCCACGCGCTCACGAGACATCTCAATCAACGACGGACTGATGTCGATACCTTTTACTTCATAGCCGAGCCGCGCGAAGTACTCACTTAACCATCCTGAGCCGCAGCCTACGTCGAGCACGCGACTGCCGGGCGGCAAGGCCAGCGTGACAGCCATGTTTGCGAAGTCACAGAAATGCCGCTGCATGTCTTCGTCCATGCCTTCGCCCTTATACTTTGCAGGTTTGTGGGCGAGGTTGTAGAAGGGCTTGGTGCGGAGGTGGTGATGGCGCTCTTCCTCGAGCCTGTCCAGATAGTCGATCGCTGCGCGCTTGTAATCAACGGCTTCAATTTTGGGGAGCCGGCCACTCTTTTGAGCGGCTGAAGCAGGGGATGCCGCCTCACTAACCCTTGCATGTTGTTCGTCGCTAAAGGATTCACCTACCGGATGGGCGCCGTTGCCATTGTCGCCCGAAATGTCGCTGCTTCTGGACGCGGGCGCCGGCGCAACCAACCCTACTTCGACAGCGACGCTGCGCATAAACTGTTCGTCTCCAGAGCCAAGTATGGAAAGCTCTTTTGAGATGGAGGCAACCAGTTTCCGCTGCGGTCGGCGCGCAATCACTTCGTTAATAAATTCAAGATAGTCGTCCGCCGCTTGTTCCATCGGATGGTGGGCCAGCATATGACGGCGAGCATTGTCACCAATGCGTGCGCGAAGAACTTTGTCGCTAAGTAGTCGCCGGAGAAATGCCTGCAGCAACGCGTCAGCGTGGTAATCCAGAGGGATTTTGATTACTGAATCATCTGGAAGCTCAGCATACCAGCCGATGTCAGCGACGATGCTCGGGACGCCGGCTGCCATGATGCGACACAAACTCGCCGACGTTTCACCGACGGTGCGCTCACGAATGTTTAGCGCAATATCAGTCGCTGCGATTCGCCGCTTAAACTCGGCGAGCGATACGTGGCCCGTGATCGTCACGCAGTCAGTGATACCTTGGTCGGCGATTAGGGCGCGCACATTAAAATAGGAATTGTCTGCACCGACCAGTGTGTAATGAAAATCAACTTCATCGCGCAGCGTTGCGAGCACTCTGAGCACCTGTTCGATTCCTTTGCCGGGGGTGATCAGCCCAAACGATGCAATCGAAACTGGCCCGTCTTTGCCTTTACTATTCGAGTCGGTGAATGGTCCCGCGAGCACGGGCATGTTGATACGCCTCACTGGCACCGCGGGTGCGGTTGTTTGCAGGTGGGTCCGCGCCCACTCTGAGTGTGTGACGATGCCTTCAGCATCACGAGCCAGGCGGCAGTTGAGCGGGAAGCTGAGTGGAGCGGCGACGTGCGGCGGCACATCTCCGCGTCGCAAATGTTCTTCCGCCAGCCTTCGGTCCTTTTCTCCGTGACACGCAAGCATCTCGTCGAGATAAATACGCATGTCCTGTCGTTCGCGAGCGAGCCCGAGGAAAAAATCCTGCAGAGCCAGATCGTGAAACACTGCGATGCCTGGATGGCGGCGCATAGTCGCGACGATTCGCGCGTGATAGCGATGATCGTTGCCGATGTGGTAAACGATCGCGTCGAATTTGTTGAGGTGTTCAGCGATCGCTGGATTGCGATGGTAGTCAACGGATTCAAACCGCTTCAGCAGTGAATCGTCGGCTGGACGAAAACCATCAACGAAGAGCGTGATGTCCGCGCCCTTCGCCAGGTGCGGCAGCAGCTCTTCGCTGTAGTCCGATATCCCCGAAGGTTGCGGATTCAGCGGACTAAAATAGGCTAGTTTCATTGCTTCGAATCATTGATGAGCAGTTGGCGCAGGTCGACTCACAACCCGGCTCGAGATTGGTTTACCTAACAACGGTTACGTTCGTTCTTGCTGTCGGCGAACCCTTGTCGTGAAACCATGCAACCTGTTCCTGCACGAGGTCGACTTCGAGGATGTAATTACCCGGTGTCGTCGGCGCGGAAATCGAAAGCGGAACTTCCACTTCCTCGCCAGGACGCAGATCTTTGGGCAGGCCAATGCGCCCGTCCATCTCTGTTAATAGTTTTCCATCTTCATGCAGCCATAGATCGCCGAGAGCAATATAAAACTTGTTGCTTGGGCTGTCGTTTATTTCTCCGCCGCGAGCCCACCAGAGAACATCGCTGGCGTTTTTCACCCGCACGACAATGGTTTCCTTCTGTCCGGCTCGCAGCTTCGCTGGCGCATCTTTGAATGCCAGCTGAGCTCTGAAGGCTCTGTCGGGAAGTGGACCGGGCGTTTTGCTAGCGACCGGCTGGTTGCTGTCAGCCGTGTTACCCGACGGCGTCGTTGTGTTTTCTTTGCAAGCAACTGCGCCGAGCAGAATTGCGAGCGCGATAATCGAGAAAGTAGTTTTAAGACGCATACTGAAAGACTCCTCCAGTTGAATTTAAATACTTTGTTTTTGGTCTTTGGTCTTTGGGCTTTGGTCTTGGGTCTTTGTACTTCAAACTTAGTTCTTTGTGTTTACACTTTGTACTTTGAGCTTTGACTTGATCCTGGAAACTGCCACAACAAACAACGCCCAAGGTACAAAGAACTAAGGACAAAGACCAAAGACGAAAGACCCAAGCCCTAAGAACCAAGACCAAAGACCAGGATCAATCTCTCCATAAAATTTAACGTTCGACGCGCACGGTTAAGTGCAGCGGCGTCGCGCCGCGTTCAAAAAACCAGGTAACACCTTCGTGGACCATGTCAATTTCAAGTATGTAGTCACCCGGCTCTTCCGGGGCTTTGACCGTTAAGGAAAGCTCGACTTCATTCCCCGGCTGTAAATCGGCAGGCATGCCCGTTCGCCCGTCAAGTTCGTTTACTTCCTTCGAGGTGGTCTTGATCCAACGATTGCCGATGTTAACTTGAAACCGCCCTTCCTTATTGCCTATCGCCGGCCAGGCCGAATATCCCAGATTCTTCACGCGAAAGCGTAGTACCAGCTTTTCACCCGCGCGCATCGAGGCAGGCGCATTGAGCGCCGAAATCTGTTCTCGATAGTCCGAGTCGGGAAACGCCGCGTTCATCCAGGAGGTCACAAATGTACTGCGCGCTTCTGCTTCCTCTGGTCGCCGAAATTCGATCAACATCATACCGATACGATCCCGATTTGAAAAAAAAGGAATGTCCATCGGTGTAATGCTGCCGACTTCTAAACCTCGCAGCGTCGCGGCCTGTTTGGCTCCCGGAACCTCCTCAGCAAGGCACAACGAAAACATCTGCGGGCTACTCAACCGCTCTACTGTCTCAATAAACTGCCGCCGCGACTCGCGCGTGAAAAAATACTCCGGATGATTGATCGAGATGATCGCCAGCTTGTGATCCAGCAATGCTTCGATGCCGGTTGATTTCACTGAACTCTCCACCCACACCGGAACGGCGGCCAAAGTATTGCGCTGTTCCTGCGTAAGGAACTCGGGCAGCGAACGATCGCGCAGAAACATTCTCGCTTCTCGCAAATAGGGAGAAGGCTTTTCGAAGAAGGTTGGCCTGCCACCCCACTCGTGGTGCAGCACGTAACCGCAGGCGAGTGCGACCTGTGCCAACAACGCAAGCAAAAACAGCGATGCTGGAATTCTCGTCCAGGTGCGGTGCGCTCGGTCTCTAAGCAACAGGGCGACAACAACTACCACGAGCAGTCCGGCGAGCAGTTCGTCATAGAGTCCATACCGGCCATAGCCAATTGCCGCAACACTCCACAGCAGACAACTTCCGAGCAACAGCAAACAGAGCTGTCGAACATAAGTTTCCTTCCTGAGAAGAAAAATACCGAAGGTTGCCGCAATCACGCCGATAGCCAAGCGTCCCGAATACACTGCCAGCTCAGAATGTCTTTCCGGGTGAAATACGGCGAGCAAAGGCCAGAAAATCGTTTGCCAAAATCCAGTGGGCCCCCAACGATTGTCCCAGCCGCCATGCGTGGGCCAATACGGCGACTTGAACACCACATTACCGATGGGGAACAGCGGATTCCCGGTCAAGCGGTACATGTATATCGAGAATGGCAGTAGCGGCAGGAGGAAAACCAGCGACGCCAAAGCAGCAGTTTTCAGTTGCTTAGCAAATGTGTGGTGCTGCCACGTTTTGAACGCCCACAGCATCAGTAGCGGCAAAGCCACCGCGAGGTTCGTTATCTTGAATGCAGCGCTGGCGCCGAGTAGAAAAGAAATATGGTAAATATTCCCGCGCGTGTTTTTGTCTTCATTCGCGAGCAGCGTCAGGTACGTCGCCTCGAGCAACAGTGGCAGCGTGAGTAGATCGACCATATAGGTGCTGACTTCAAAGAGCAGATGCTCCGCCAGAAACACGACCAACACGCAAGCCGATCTCAACCAGGCGCAGGTTACGAAGGGACGGAGGATTTTCTCTGTTATTTGTGCCGCCCAAACCAGGGCCAGCCAATTGATAACCGTGCCCAACCGGTAGCCGAGGACCTTGCGGCTGATGGCCGTTAGCATGTCTGGAGCTGGATTAAACGGAGCGGCTATCGGAAAAAAATCGCCCGTTATGAAGAGAGTCCCACGTATAGAACGTTCGCCTTCGAAAAGGTGATAGCTCAACACGTCAAACGAATGATCGGGAAAGGCGGCGCGCAAGGCATAGATTGCCAACAACGGCAACGCTACAAGCAACCAGAAGCTGCGACGGGAGCGTTCCGCGGGAATTGGTTTGGTTGATATGTAAAGGTACCAACCAATCGCCGCCAGCGGGACGGTTAGTATCCACGCGAGCACGTTGCTATGAATAACCCACAAGTATTGCCGCAGGAAGATTGCGATGTAGAGATAGAGCAGAGCGTCGCCCAGCCCCACGCGCGTCGCCAGAGCCAGCCGGGAGTCATGAAGGATTGATTGGGTGCGTTGCGTCAAGAGGACGTTGGGCTGTTCTGTTGACATCAAGCTATTCGACCAACAACAATGCCCATCTCGGGAGCAAGAAGACCGCAGAGACTCCCCAGCTCAGGTACAAGGCAAGCTTACAACTCTCGGCTTAGTCTGATGGATTTCGCTTCCAGTCGGTAATAATCAAAGTTGGTATTAAGTAGAGCCAAGCTTACATTTCGCCGCTTGCAATGACAACTGCGCGCAGTGCAAATTCATCGACGTTGAAACACCGCGCGATCTCAGTCGGCCGCCGCTTCTTTCATACCGTCAAGCGCCGCCCTTTCCTCCGGGAAATATTCATCATCTTTGCTTTTTGCCTGCTCACGTCGCTTATGACCTGGCCTTACGTGACCAGGCTGCGCGACTCCGTAGCCGACGCGGGTGATCCCTACCTGCACGCCTGGGTCATGTGGTGGGATTATCATCAGACCTTTCATGATCCTCTCCGTCTTTTCCATGCAAATATTTTCTACCCGCTCCCATATACCCTGGCGTTTACCGAAAGCGAATATGGCATCGCGCTCCTCTTCTTTCCTCTGTATGCGATTGGGCTGTACCCGCTTACGGTGCTTAGCGTAGCCACGTTCCTGGGCTTCGCTTTCAGTGGATACGGGGCGTTTCGGCTTACACGAACACTGAGCGGCTCTAACTCAGCGGCATGGACCGCCGGCGTTGTATTCGCGTTTATACCTTACCGCTTCAATGTGATGTCGCAGGTCACCTATGTCTTCGCGGGCTGGATACCGCTGTTGCTGGAGGCGCTGGTCCTGTTCGCGCGTGAGCGCAGCTGGAAACGGGCCGCATGGCTTGGGGTCGCCTTCACCATGAACGCTTTGTCCAGTCTCACCTGGATGAATCTTTCGTTGGTGCCGCTCGTAATTTCGGCGGTGTTCCTGATAATCCGTTACGGGCTATGGCGCGATAGTAAATTTTGGCTAAGAGGAGCGGTAGCGGCGGGCGCTTCAGCAATTGCCCTGCTGCCGTTCCTTCTACCCTATCTCTACGTTAACAAGATGTATGGCTTTACCTGGGGACGGGAAGTGTTGGATAGAAGCTCGCCCAGCACATTGCGCTGGTTCGCAATTGAGCAACGCAACCGGCTCTGGCGCGGGTTCGGAAACAATTTGCCGGGGGCGGCGAAGTTTTTTCCCGGCCTGCTGCCATTGCTCCTGGCACTCGCCCCCGTGTTAATGCCGGCGGCGCGGGAAAGCGCGGCCGTTACAACCGAGGGAGAGAAGAGTCGGGCGGCACGGTGGGCTATGGTGTTTGACGCGTTGGCGGTCGTCGCCGGAGTTATTGCGGTAATGTCGGTTGGTTGGGCCTTTCCGTCATGGCAAAGATTCTTTGAGTTATTCACTACAGACCGTGCTCTGCTCGTGGTGGTGCTCGCTTTGACTGCGCGATTGGCACTGAGTTATCCGCGCGCACTCAAGCGCCTGACCGGGGCAGCGAGTCTTATTGAACACATCCGGCATTCGCAGCGTGAAGCGGTTTGGCTGGGCGCTATCTGGGCCATCATTGGTTTTTTCCTTTCTATAGGAACCAACTCCTGGTTGTTTCGCGTGCTGTTTGATCTGGTTTTCATCTTCCACTCGATGCGCGAGCCTTCACGCGGCGCCATGATCGCAAATGTTGGGTTAGCTGTACTCGCAGGCATCGGCACAACCAACCTTATTCGGACCATCGCAGGCCACCGGCCACGCGTTGCCTTTATCATCTCGGCGCTTATACTCATGGCCCTTCTTTTCGAATTGCGTGTCGCGCCGCTAAGGTTGGAGCGTGGCGCCGTTTATCCCGACGCGATTACGCTGAGAATCAAAGACACACCCATGCGCGGCGGGCTGGTCGAGTTGCCTACCGGGGGCGCCGTGCTCCCCCATCTCTACATCCTGCGCGCGGCGGACCATGGACGGCCGCTGATCAATGCCACTTCCACTTTCGTCCCGCCACACGCTTGGGAAATCCAGCACCTTTCGTGGCAGACCCCGATTCCTCCGAGTTTGATGGACGCACTGGAAAAAGTTCCAACCTCCTATTTGGTTATTCACAACTCGCTGATGGATCCGGTGCGTCGCCCCGTTTTTGACGACTTTCTCTTGTCAGCTATGACTGAAGGCCGCTTGCGATTTATTCGCCGGTACGGCGAAGGCGACGATTTGTACGCGGTGGTGAAAACGGAACCGGAAGCAAAGAGCGAAGGCTTATCACCGTTGTTTGTTTCTGTTCGAGAATGGGCGGCGCTGATTGAAAACGATCCGCTCAATGTGTTGAGCCAGTATCAGGCGTGGAGCCAGAAACTGGTGCGATTGCAAATCGCGTCTTACGGAACACTGCCGCGCTATGCAGACTTCATGGCCGACATGCGCGACCTTACGCGCGGTGTGATTGCCGGCGCCCAACCTGAGGCACGACTCACAGATAACTTTCACCGTTTGGGAGAGCAGTGGGCCAAGCGCCCTGCGTTTGCTGCTGAATATGGCGATCGAACTGACGAAGACTTTGTAGTGCATGTTTATGCCAACGCGGGACTGTCGCTTGACGAACCAACTCGAGCTGAGCTTGCAAATGAACTGAAAGAGAAACGCGCGACACGCGCGGAAGTGCTGCTAAAGGTGGTTGAAGATTCCCGCTTTGCTGAAAAGGAAAAGAATCGATCGCTCGTCTTGCTGCACTTCTTCGGTTATCTGCGACGCAATCCTGACGATGCGCCGGACATTAATATGAATGGATTGCTGCACTGGGTGGGCGAGCTGGACAAGGGATACGCTCCGGCTGCGCTGAGTTACGCGTTTGCCAGTTCCTTCGAGCATCAGCGAATACTGAAACAGGGCGCTGCTCAATCCGAGATGCCAGCTCCATCGAAAGCCACTGTTTCTCCATAGAGGCGCGCAGTTCAGAGTCCAGCCTTTAAGCTGCGGCTTGAGCCAACCGTTGTTGATGCAAGCTAAAGCTTGGACTCGAAACTGCTTGAGATCCAATGCATATGAGCGCTAAATCCAGGCTGGGAGTCTTTCTTCGCGAGGCTCTGGTGTTTCTGGTGTTCTGTGCTCTCACCGCCCTGGTCACCTGGCCGTATGTTAAGTACCTGCGCGACGTCGTCCTGGACGAAGGCGATCCTTATCTCGTCTCATGGATCATGTGGTGGGATTACCATCAAACGTTTACGGATCCACTAAATCTTTTCCACTCAAATATTTTCTATCCCTATCCTTACTCACTTGCCTTTAGCGAACACATGTATGGCGTTTCACTGCTCTTCTTTCCGCTATTTGCCGTCGGGGTAAGGCCGCTTACGGTCCATGCGGTCGCGATGTTTGTCGGTTTTGCCCTTTGCGGTTACGGCGCATTTCGCCTGGCCCGCACGCTGACTGGTTCCAACACTGCCGCCTGGGTTGCCGGCATCGCGTTCGCATTCGCGCCTTTTCGTTTAGACCAGATGTCGCAGTTGCCTTACTTGTTTACGGTCTGGATACCCCTTTCGCTGGAGGCGTTAATACTCTTCGTGCGCCAGACGAGCTGGAAACGTGCAGTCTGGTTGGGAGTCGCTATTGTCATGTTGGGTTTGTCGAGCATGAGCTGGTTGATTTTGTCTTTCATTCCCATGATGTTCGCAACGATTGTTCTACTGACTCGTTACCACCGCTGGCGCGAGCGCGACTTTTGGTCGCGAGGATTGTCGGTGCTCGTTGTGGCAGCGATGGCGTTGCTGCCTTTCTTCATCCCTTACTCTATCGTCGCACGGACGTACGGTTTTACGCGCACCATCCAGGAGGTCAAAGACAACTCTGCCTTGCCCATTCATTGGCTATCCTTTCACCCACGCAGCAAGTTGTGGATGAGAATTGGACCCACGATCACGCCTAATGCGCGCTTCGGACTTTTCCCCGGACTGTTGCCGCTGGTATTTTCGGCGGCCGCGCTGGTACTTCGTAGCAAAGATAGAAAACTTACGGCAGACAGCAGCAGCGCCGACAAGCAATCCACTTTCAGCCTGAAATGGGTTTTTTGGTTAGACAGGCTAATTGGTCTCAGTCTATTTGCATCCGTCTTCGCGATTTACGCCGAAGGAACGGACTCGTTTGGTGGTTTATTCAACTACGTCAAATCGGAATTTATTTTTACCGCGCTGACGATTGCAATCGTTGCGCGTTGTTCTCTCGCTTATCCGAATTTCCTGCGGGGGCCAAATGCAAATCTGGTTGAGACCGTGCGCGCATGGCGCGATGACGCTTTGTGGCTGGGAATATTTTTAACTGCACTGGGATTCTTTTACTCGCTTGGCTGGAACTTTTTCTTCTATCGTATTTGTTATGACGTGATCCCATTGTTCCGCGCCATGCGCATGCCGACTCGTGGCGCCATGTACGCTTGCCTCGGCCTGGCCATTCTTAGCGGCGTCGGGGTAAAAAGAATTACGGATCTCTTAAGCAGGAGCCGGCTGCATTGGAGTCGGCGTCCAATCGCGATTGCGATAAGTGCGCTTCTCTTGTTTGAGTTGAACGCGGCGCCACTCGCGATTATTCGGGGCGACGTTTCTGCTGATGCCGTCTCGTTGCGTCTCAGGGAAACACCGATGCGTGGCGGTATTGTCATGTTGCCGGTCGGTGGCGGATTCAATCACCATCACGTCTTGCGCGCTGCTGATCACGGCAGACCACTGATCACCGCGACATCGGGCTTCACGCCGCCCTTCGAACTCGAGATTGAAAATCTAACTAACAGCGGTCCGATCACCGCCGAGTTTCTCGATCTGTTGGAAAAAATTCCCGCCTCATACGTCGTGGTGCTGACTCATCTGGTACGCCCGGAACGCAAAGCTATTTACGAAAACTTCTTTTCTCGCGCCGTTGCCGGCGGACGTTTACGATTCGTAAATCGCTTTGATGAACATGACGATCTTTACGCGGTGGTTAAGACTGAGCCGCAGGCCCGAAATGAAGCACCGCTGCCGTTCGCCATCCCGCAACGTGAATGGAGCACGACGCTTGAGGAGGAGCCACTTCACCTTTTGAGTCACTCATTGGAGTGGACCCGTGCGGTTTACTGCATGTATCTCGCCGCCTTCGGCAGAATGCCGCGTTACCACGAATTCATCGAGGACATGAAAGAATTAGGTAAAGGTGTCGTTATGGGTTCGGCGGAAGCAGAACCGCAATTACAGGAGCGGCTCCTGCGATTGGCGCAGTCGTTTCAACAGCGCGACGAGTTCAAGGCACGCTACGACAAAGTCTCTGGTGAAGAATTTGTTCAGCAACTACTTACGAATGCCGGTCTACAAATCACCGAGGTCGACCGGGCGGCCCTCGCAGTGGCAATGCAAAATGGCAGCGAAGATCACGCCAGCGTGCTGGTAAAACTCGGCACAGACCCGCGCGTGCTGCTGCGCGAGCAGAATCGCGCCTTAGTTCTCGTCTACTTCTTTGCTTATCTGCAACGAAATCCGGATGACCCCCCTGATCGTAATCTCGACGGGTTTCTGCATTGGGTAGGTTTTCTGGAACATCATGGTGCAGCCGACTTGACCACGGCCTTTGCTTCCTCGATTGAACACGCGAAACTCTTAGAGCGCAAGCAGCAAAGATAATTCGCGAGACACTTGTTTTACCGCCTAGTCACGCGTCGCCAAAAGCTGGAAGAAAACTTTGGGTCGACAAAGCGCGCGAACGATTCCCACTGCGGAAAATAATCCTGAAACGCTGCGGCCGACATACGCGCGTCTTTGGCTGGATAAACCGCGCCCTGCGCCGCGCGCGTAACATCGTCCAACTTGTTGAGCAGTGCTAACGTGTCGCTACCGCGAAAAGGGAAATCGATCGCCAGCGTGATTCCGGGCCGGGGAAAAGAAAGCATGCCTGGCGATGGAAGTTCGCCAAACACCTTCAACACCGACAGCACCGCCGCGAGTCCCGAGCCCGCGATGAGCCTGAAGATTTCCTGAACAGCTTTATGTTCGGCATACGGAACCACGCATTGATATTGTAAAAATCCGCGCCTACCGTAGACTTGGTTCCAGTTGGCAATGGCATCGAGAGGATAGAAGAACGATTCAAAATCAATGAGCTCTTGTCTTAGATGACGCGTTTGCAGTTGATAGTAAACCGAGTTCATAGCTCTGATCGTTGGCCCGTTGAGAAAGAAGTCAGGCACGGTAAACGGTAAACGTCGCGCTCGCGGGCGGGCGAGATTGCGACCATTCTTCAGAGCCTCTGCCGAGTTGCCGCATATCAAAACACCTCTGCCAAAACGGCCGCGCCGAAATCCACTGTCCAACCATGCGACTGTGTATTCGTACTCGCGGTCCGCAGTTTTTGCCACGGCGAGAAATTCATCCAGATTGCTGAAAGGTATCCGCTCAACGGCTATTGCCGGACCGGGTATTCGTTTCAACTCAAACTCGGCCCAGGTGATCAATCCCGTCAGTCCCATTCCGGCTATAGTGGCGACGAATAATTCGGCGTTCTCTTGAAGTGAACAAATCAAGCGCTCGCCCGACGAGCGCAGCAACTCGAACCGTTTCACATAACGTCCGAATGTTCCGGCGCGATGATGGTTCTTTCCGTGAACATCGTGCGCGATTGCGCCGCCAATGGAAACCTGTTTTGTGCCGGGAGTTACCGGTAAGAACCAGTTGTGAGGGACGATGAGCGCCAGGATTTTCGCGAGGGTTGTGCCGGCCTCACAGCGCAGGACGCCTAACTCTTTGTCAAAGTCTATGACACCCGCGAGCGCCGCTGTGTCCAGCAAAATGCCGCCATTGTTCAGACACGTATCACCATAGCTTCGGCCTTGTGCAAAGGGGAGCACGGACGACGCATATTCACTCCAGGGCGGCGTTTCTGCGCCACCTTCAAGCGCTACGACCTTGGCGTGGTTTGCGGGAGGATAGCGTCCCCAGGATTCATACCGCTTCGGATTGTCAGTCATATGTGGGTAGTGGGTCAGTGTGATGTCCGATAAGCTCTAGCTTGTCGTAACGCCGCGACAAACTAAAGGAAAGCCTGATCAAGTTGACGCGTCCACTTGAACAGAGCCTTCTAAAGTATGTCGGACATCTGCGGCCAACTGGGCTACTGCCTAATGCGGAGGTGCAAACGCCAATTGTTCATAAGAGCGTAGCGGCTACGATCACGGCGACCACCATCGCTCCGACAACGTAACTGGCCGGGTCTTTCACTGTAAACACGATCGGATCGTCATGCATTTTGCCGCGATGCGCCAGCAGCCACACGCGCGTTATCCAATACAGCAGACATGGGCCGACCAGCCAGAGGATGGTTGGCCGGCGATAGAGTGAGACTACTTCTTTGCTGTTGATATATAAGACCAGCACGAGCACCGAGAGATAACCGCTGACCGTGCCGAAGTTTTTGAGTAATTCCGTGTCTTCGATTCTGTAGTTTCGGCGCGAAGCAAGCGGCGCACTTTCCGGCGTCACTGTCCGCAGTTCCGTGTAACGTTTTACGAAAGCGAGACTGAGAAACAGGAACATCGAGAATGCGAGCAACCATGGTGAAACTGGAATGCCGGTGGCGAAACCGCCCGACAACACGCGCAGGGTGTATAGTCCTGCGAGCACCAGCACATCCACCATCAGCAGCCGCTTGAGATACATCGAGTAGGCAGTGGTCAGGCCGAGGTAGAGAACTAACGCCAGCCCAAACGGTTCGGGCAACATGAAAAACCCAATCGCCAGCCCCGCAATCAGTAACAGGGGCACGAGAACCCAAACACTTCTTGACGTTATGGCGCCGGCGGCTAGGGGTCTATGTTTCTTGCGCGGGTGCATTCGATCTGTTTTCAAATCGAAGACATCGTTGAGCAGGTAAATGCCGGACGCACACAAGCACCAGGCCACCAGTGCATAGGCAGTGCGAGCCAGCGACGTCGTATCGAAGACCTTGTGGGCCATCAACAACGGCACAAACACCAGCAGATTCTTTATCCACTGGTGAACCCGCAGCGCCTTAACCAGCGACATTGGCACACCAGGCGTCGTGGCGAGCGCCTCCGCTGACGAATAAGTTGTAACCGGATCGTGCAAACTCATCAGCCCTCTATGTCGTCTCCATTCGCAGTCGCTGCTTTATTGCGGTGCAGGCACTCATGCAGTTTAGAGGCCATCTAGCTTTAGCTTGCGTCGTCCATTTGATAGCGAACCCGCAGCCTAAAGGCTGGATGAACTGCTTGCCTCAAAATGCAACAGCGCGTTATTCAACGATGCGCGTCAGTTGCAGCTGCTTAATCTCGACCGCCCCGCCCGTCTCAGGAAGAATTTCAATCGTGAGCGCTCCGCCTTGCGGCAACTCCAGCACGGCCGGCAACGGGGTATCGAGTAGCATTCTATCAGCTTCGGCGCGCGCGTCATTGGCGCCCGCCTGCAAAGACTTGAAGACGCGTACTCTCAACGACGCTGTTTGTCCATCTACTTGAACGTGCCAGCGGCCAGACGGCACATTCAGATTCGCGATCTGCGCCGGCGCCGAGCGGTAGGCAGAAACAACCAGCTCGTTAGCTGAATTCAGAAAAGCAAGAGTGGGATGACTTTCATTCAAGAGGAACGCTGGAATGGTAATTTGATTATCCAGTTGGCGGATACCGATGCGTTCGCTGTATCTGCGAACCCAAATTCGCGACACGATCCTTTGCGGCGCGTGGGCCTCGAAACGGACCAGAGTGTAATCGCGAAAGAAGCGCGGATCTTCCTGCATCTGTCGCCCACTTAAGAAGTACCCGCGATCGTTGCCGGTGGGGAGAAGAAAGACGACAAGATCCGGCTGGCGGTTGAGCACGTACTGACCATCGCCGAGTTCGTGCGCGATTGGGCCTTGTCCAACGCCGGGCGGCGGATGACGTGGTAGGTAATAGTCGTTAAGTCCCAGCATGTCGATCGCCGGAAGTTCGGACCAATAGGGTAAGCAACCCGCGGGGTCGACCGCCATTAACGCCTGTTGTTTGCCGAACGCCTGCTTCAGGAGCAGGCCGACCGCGCGGCCGTCCCACTCCCAGCGCTCTGAAATCGCGCGCCCGTTTTCACTATCACGTCCCTGAAGAAAAATGAAAAGCCCCAAAAACAGCACTAGCACTCCACTCATCGCAAACAACTGAGCTCGCTGGGCGTGAGTCGCGATCCATTCGGCGCCAATGGCGGCCATCAGGGTGAGCAATAGAATCAGCGGCACGAAGTGCCGCCACGCCGGGAAGATGTCGCCGCCGATAATTATTAGGTAAGCGGTCCATGCCAACAGCAGCGCGCCTAGCAAGATCATTCTTGCGCGCATAAATTTTTTCGAAAACGAAACCCAAACAGACGCCACGGCTACGACGATTAGCGGCGCAATGGGCAACGCACCCGCGCTAATGTAATGCCAACCATCGAGCGCATGTTTCAGGGATGGAGTGAATTTGACCAGAGCTGTGTTGGGCACCCACTCGCCGTAGTAAGCGCGGCGGAAAACTATCTGGAGCAGCGTAAATAAAATGGGAAGCGCTGCGAGGATGAATGCCTTGCGCCAAGCCGCGCGCTTTGCGCCACCGACGATGATGACTACGGCAACAGCCGCTATCGTGAATAACGCACCATCGAGCCGGGTAATGCAGAGCAATGCCAACAGAACACCGGGTAACACCAGCGGCTTCGTGCGAACTTCGGTTATCTCGAGGTGCGGATAGCAGAGCACTATCGCCCAGGCCAGCAACCCTGCGACCATCGGCTGTTCCATACCGCCAATCGCCCAAACAGCCATCGGCGCAGCAAGCGGGAGAAACATAA
>JBPCLZ010000192.1:0-32561 GCA_051002775.1 Pyrinomonadaceae bacterium
TCCACGCTTCCTTCAGACCTTGCCTCACGACAACGCCCTTGCGCTTTGCTATCCTTCACCTCCATCAGGTTGGAAAGGGACTTTCACCCTCAAGTCGTCGAACATGCTCGGCACACGCTAAACTCACAGCGACGCTACGCGTCGAAGACAGTTGTTCAGTCTTCGGACAAAATCAGTTCCATGAAGGTAGCGCCTTCAACTGGGTTCTTGTAGTAAGGCGCGATCTCGTGGAAACCAAGCGAGCGATACATCGCGATTGCCTGGTCCATCTTGCCGGGTAACGTGTCGAGGCGCAGGCTTGTGTAACCGATCAGCAAAGCTTCCACAATTAACTTCTCGGTTAGTGTCCGACCCAACCCGCAGCCGCGAAATGCGGGCCGGACGTACAGCCTTTTCATCTCGGCAACTCCCTCGCCAAATTTCCGTAAGGCAACGCAGCCCATCACTTCATCGCCCTCTATAGCGAGGAACAAGCGACCGCTTGGCGGGGCGTAGCCGCCAGGCAGGTCCGCCAGCTCTTTATCAAAGTTTTGAAAGCACAGACTAATTCCAAGCCCGGCGGCGTATTCTTCGAATAATTGCCGGGCCTGTTGAATTTCTTCGGCAGTGGTAGCTTGGATCACCTTCATCGCGCCGTAATTATTGACGAGAGCTTGCATAAAAACCCTTCCCGGAATGGCAGATCCGACTCGCCGTGCAGGAACTCTAACTCTCGTGGCTCGACAAATACAGAACCGGGACCAGTCGCGACCAAGTCTGACTTAGGATAAACACTATCTCCCTTTCATAGATCGCCGAGAGGTTAGCTTCCCGTTGAACTCACGTTGCGAAGACCCGGTCGCTACGGCTCCTGGTTCTGTATTCGTCGACCCACAATGCAGATAGACGGCGCTGTGTTGACGACCTTTGTGCAAAGCCCTTGACGACCCAAAAACAACGTCGCAAAAGCGAAAGCGGCTCGCGTCTTCTGTAAGACCTGCGAGCCGCTCTTAGCACCGCGTCATATTGTGTAGGACAGACATTTCCTGCCTGTCATCAGTTATTGGACAGACTGGAAATTCTGTCCTACTCCTTAAGCAGTAAACGATGTACCGCAGCCGCAACTGCCGGTTGCGTTCGGATTCGTAAATGTAAATCCCGAACCCATCACGCCAGTGACATAGTCAATCCTGACGCCATTCAGGTACTGCGCGCTAAACATATCGACGAAGAGTTTCACGCCGCTTTGATCAAGAACAAAATCGCCTTGTCGCGACTCTTCTTCAATATTCAAACTGTATTGGAAACCTGAGCAGCCACCGGGAACAACGCGAACCCGCAGGCCGGCCGCTTCCGGTAAACCCTCTTCGCTGGCCATAAACTTCTTGATCTCGCCTATCGCAGCTTCGGTGACGTCGAGTGTCATCGTGGGAGCATTCGGCGTAACGCCGGGTGTTCCAGTTGAGGCGGTTTGTGTAGACATTTTCTTAAAAAACTCCTTAATCGATCATTACTGTTGAAAAATGGACTTCTGCCCTCGGTCTCTGGGCTTAGGCCTTCGAATAATAGCAAGGCTAAAGTCGCAAGTCCAAAGGCCATGTTATTGTCCTTTGCCTAAAACAACAAGTTCGGGTTTCATGGCCTCGATCGAGACATAGCGGGCTACTTCCTCAGCAACACGGCGGAAAGCTACCGCCTGCGCTGATTCAGGATGGCTGACCACCACGGGTACCCCACTGTCGCCGCCTTCCCTGACTTCCATGCCCAGCGGAATCGTACCCAAAAGAGGTACGTGGTACATCTCTGCCAATCGTGCGCCGCCACCTTCGCCAAAAATGTTGTAGCGGGTGCCCGTATCAGGCGCCACGAAGTAACTCATATTTTCAATAATTCCCAGCACCGGGATAGCGACCGTTTCAAACATGCGCAGCGCGCGTCGCACGTCTGCGACGGCTACGTCCTGAGGCGTCGTCACCAACACCGCGCCCTGCACCGGGACGAGTTGCGCGAGCGACAACTGTACATCGCCAGTGCCCGGCGGCATGTCGACGATCAAATAATCGAGCTCGCCCCATTTCACATCCGACAAAAACTGCTTCACCAAACCGTGCAGAATTGGACCACGCACAATCATCGGCTTGTCGCCAGGTTGCAGCAATGCCATCGACATTAGCTTTACGCCGTAGGCTTCTATCGGAAGTAATTTGTTACCTTCGACTTCAGGTCTCGCTTCGCTGGCCCCTAACATGATGGGAACGTTTGGTCCATAGACGTCCATGTCCATCACGCCGACTCGCGCGCCATCAAGCGCCAGCGAAACAGCCAGGTTCACTGCCACGGTTGATTTGCCTACGCCGCCTTTGCCCGACGAAACGGCGATGATGTTACGCACGCCTTCGACAGCGATCTTGTCACCCAATCCGCGCCCCTTAGGCACTTCGGCGTCCATGATGACGTTAACCGACGTGACGCCCGGCAGCCCGCCTACCAACTCTTGCGCAGTGCTTTCCATTTCCGCCTTGACCGGACAAGCCGGCGTTGTCAGGACAATGCGAAACGAAACGGTTGCGCCATCGATCTTCAAATCCTTAATAAAACCCAGTGTAACGATGTCCTTATGCAGATCCGGATCTTTGATTTGGCGCAGTGCGTCGAGTACTTGCTGTTCAGTGACTTGTGACATACGGGTTTAGGACCAAGGTTGTGGATTACTGCTTTGAAAGCGTAGCTGATTGAAAGTTGTAACGCAAACAGGAGAAGGTAAAGCAAACTGTTAGTTTGCGATGGTTAAGCTCAAGCAGTTCAGAGTAGAAGCTTTAGCTTTAGCTTTTACGAAAGCAGCAACCTAAAGGTTGTACTCTGAACTACTTGAGTGATCCCAACCCTATATCTTCTCGATCACCAGTGCGCTGTTCTTAGATCCGAAGCCAATGCAGTTGCAAAGCGCAATCTGAACCTCGGCTTTTCGAGCCTGGTTAGCAACGTAATCGAGATCGCAGGCCGGATCCGGCTCGTCAAGATTAATCGTCGGCGGAATCATACCGGTGTGCATTGCGCACAAGGCTGCTGCTACGCCGGCAGCGCCGCTTGCGCCCTGAGGATGGCCGATTTGAGACTTGGTTGCCGACATTGGCGTAGTGATGGCGCGACCATTCAAGACAAGTTTCAGGGCGCTCGTTTCAATGCGATCGTTTAGCACGGTGGATGTGCCATGCAGGTTTACGTAATCGACCTCTGCCGCGATGCGGCCCCCATCCTCCAGCGCCAGCTTCATTGCGCGCGCGGGTTCGTCACCCGACTCCTCAAGCCGCACGCGATGATAGGCATCGCACGTGGCGCCGTAACCTGTAATCTCCGCGTAAATCCAGGCGCCGCGATTTTGTGCCCGTTCATATTCCTCCAGCACATAGATCCACGCACCTTCCCCCAAAACGATTCCGGATCGATTCAAGGAGAATGGTCGCGAAGCCCTTGCCGGTTCGTCGTTCCAATCAGTAGTCAAGACGGTCATCAGATTGAAGCCTGCCAAAATGCCCGGTGCGATTGGCGCATCGACGCCGCCCGCCAACATTAAATCCTGGCGACCGACTGCAATGTGTTCAGCGGCGTAGGCAAGGGCGTCGGTCGAGCTCGTGCAACCGGTCGAGACTATGTGCGACAGTCCGCGCAAGCCAAATGCCATTGACAACTCGCTCGACAAGCCACCGTGCGTAGATGAAGGAATTGTGTAGACGCTGGCTTTTGCTGTTGGGCCATTAAACCAATAAGCATATTGCTGTTCGGTAAACGCGAGCCCACCACCACCGGTTCCCAACACAACGCCAAAAGACCGGCGTTCCTCGAGTGAAAATTCGTCCGCTTGTAGATTCGAATCTGCAAGAGCTTCGCGAGCCGCAGCTAAAGCGAGCGGCACAGTTCGTGCCACGTGCTTGCGATCCTTGGGATTGAGTTGCGCTTCCCAATCAAAGCCCTGAACCTGCGCCGCAATTTTCACCGGCGAGGCGGAAACATCAAACGATTCAATTTTGCGCACGCCACTTTCGCCCTTGATCAGCGCTTTCCAGAACGCCTCGCGACCAATGCCGAGAGGCGTGACACACCCCATGCCGGTGATGACTACCCGGCGAGGTTGCTTGAACTGGCTAAGCATGGGAATTGATGCAACTCTACAGAATTGAGTTTTCGATTGTTAATCAGAATACCACTGCGATTGCCTATTACTAAGCGTTTGCATGAAAAAAGGGCCCGACGAGTTTCGCCGGGCCTTTGCTCCATTCAGCCTGAACAGTGCCACTACTCGTCTTGCTTGGTGCCGCACTCATTACAAAACTTTGAACCCGCCGGCAGCGCCCCTCCGCATTTCACGCAAGGTACAGTTTGTGCATTAGTGTCCATCTTAGCGCCACACTCAGTACAGAATTTCGCGTTAGCTAAATTCGCTGCGCCGCATTTGGGACAAGCAGTCTTTTGGCCGCTCGGGTTTTCGCTTTTCGGTTGGTTCATCGCATTCGTCATCGCGCCTGCCATCGCATTGCCAATCGCGAAGCCGGCACCGAGACCGGCACCGGTGCCGGCGCCACCGCCAGTATTTTGTGCAGCATCACGCATTGCATCAGCAGCCTGGAATTGTGCGTAACGACCAACATCGCCAATCACTCCCATTGAAGTGCGCTTGTCCATCGCAGCTTCAACTTCAGCCGGCAATGAAATGTTTTCGATTACAAACTTGGTAAGTTCAAGACCGTAATTGGTGAAATCGTCGGTGAGCTTGCCGCGGATAAACCTGCTAAGTTCGTCGTAGTTCGACGCGAGATCCAAAGCGGCGATTTTTGATTCCGCCAGCGCGTCGCTGAATCCGCTGACCAGCATCCGTTTCAGCTGACCTTCGATGTCTTCGGTTACGAAGTGGGCGTTTGTTCCTGCTACTTCCTTAATCAAGGCGCGCGGTTCAGTAACTCTAATCGAATAGATGCCAAACGCGCGTAGTCGCACCATGCCAAAATCTGTGTCGCGCATCATCACCGGATTCGAAGTTCCCCATTTCAAATCAGTAAACTGCTTGGTGTTGACGAAATAGACTTCGGCCTTGAATGGAGAATTAAATCCAAATTTCCAGGCGCCGAGTTTTGTCAGAATCGGGGTGTTGCCGCCGTCGATCGTATAGCGACCCGGTCCAAACACGTCAGCAATCTGTCCCTGAAAAACGAAGACGGCCGCTTGCGACTCGCGCACGGTTAACTGCGCGCCGTTCTTAATCTCCTGGCCCTGGACCGGAAACCGGTAAAGAATCGTATTTCCCGAATCATCGAGCCACTCAATGACTTCGATAAACTGTGAACGGATGGCATCAAAAATTCCCATAATGTTTCTCCTTCGCCGGCACTGCCGCGACTAATACGCGGTTTACGCGCGCGTTGTTCGGCCATTCAAACCGGCCGGAAGAAATATTGCATAAAAGAGGCCGCACAGGAAAGTGAAATAACGCTCTTCGTTTATTCTCGCTGCAGGCGTCCGGTGACTCTAGCAGAACGCCGGCGCCAGAGCTTGTAAACAAACAAGGCTGTCATGCCGCCGATTACATCGATAGCGCTGTCGTAAATCGAAGCAGTTCGCTCAGGCACAAAACTCTGATGAAGTTCGTCGAGCAAGGCGTAAGAAAAAAGCGTTATGAAGCTCACCAGCCACCAGTTTTGTTGCACGAATTCCTTTGCTGACGTGCTGAAAGCGCGGGCGGCGAGCAGTCCCATCACAGCGTATTCAGAGAAGTGGCCGGCTTTGCGGATCACGAAATGTATCGCGCCAACGCGCGACTCGCTGAGGTTTGGAAAGATCCAGAGAATGAGGGGGCGCAGAACCTGGGATGTATTGAGCGCAGAGAATTGTCTGGTTGACGCAAACCAGATCAGAACCATCCAAAGAAGCAGTGGTCCATAACGCCAAACCCGGTTGCGCAAATTGTATTGACTCATGCCACGTTGCGGATTCCAACCATTTGCGAAAAACAAAAAAGGGAAGCAGCGCGTGCTTCCCTCATGCATAGATCATTCAGACGTCCTAAAGTGCGGCTGCGCCGGACACGACTTCGATGATTTCGTTTGTGATAGCCGCCTGCCGGATGCGGTTCATGTTCAATGTCAACGAATCGATGAGTTCCCGCGCGTTCTTCGACGCGGAATCCATCGCCGTCATGCGCGCGCCCTGTTCTGAGGCTATTGATTCCAGCAATGCTCGAAAAATCTGCGTTTCGATTAGCTGCGGCAGTAGCTTGGCAAAAATCTCGGCCGGCGGTTGTTCGTAGATGTAGTCAACTAAAGATACTGCTTCCGCTGGGGTCGGGTCGTCGCTGGCGGAGGCAGCATGCCGTGCAACGGGCAAGAGCTGCTCGATCACCACGCGCTGTTGCATTACTGACTTGAATTCATTGTAGACAATAAATGCTTTGTCGATTTCTTTGTCTTCGGTAAATCGCTTGATTACGTCGCGCGCTACCTCGAGTGCTTCTGAAAACTCCACCCGTCCCTTGCCAGTGAGGCCGATGTATTCACCGGCGAGTGTCGCGCCGCGCCGGCGAAAGAAGTCGCGGCCTTTGCGCCCTACGGCGAGAATCTCAATTTGTTTGCCGGGATTGGAAACGACAAACGCCTGCGCTGCTTTAATCAAATTCGTGTTGAAAGCACCGCAGAGTCCTTTGTCAGCCGTGATCAGGAGAAGCAGATAGCGTTCATCACCACGAGCGTCGAGCAAAGTATGATGAAAATTTTCGTCGGTGCGGTCGGCAAGCCCGCCCAGCACCTCGGTCATCTTGTTTGCGAAGGGACGCGCGGTAACAACGCGATCCTGAGCGCGCTTCAGCTTGGCCGCCGAGACCATCTTCATGGCCTTCGTGATCTGCTGCGTGTTCTTGACCGACTTGATACGCCGGCGGATATCTAACAGGTTCGGCATGAATATAGACCGTTAAGTACCAGCCGGCGCCGGTTGTATCGACGACGCTTCCGACGCTCTGCTTGCTGAGGCCGTCGCTGCTCCGGTCTCGTTGGTTGCTGCCGCCCAGCGATCGTGGAAATCTGACAACGCTTGTTTCAAGTCGGAAATAATCTCGTCAGTCAGACTCTTCTTCTCACGAATGCTTCCCAACAATCCCGGGTGTGAGTTCTCTACAAACTTTAAGAGTTCTGCTTCAAACCGGCGCACATCTTCCACCGCAACATCGTCGGCGTAACCATTACTCGCCGCCCAAATCACCAGGATCTGATTCTCGACGTTCATCGGTTGGTACTGAGGCTGTTTCAGAATCTCGACCAAACGCTGTCCACGAGCAAGCTGTGCCTGGGTTGCTTTGTCCAAATCAGATCCAAACTGGGCGAACGCCTGCAACTCACGGAACTGCGCCAGGTCGATTCGCAGTGTGCCGGCGACCTGCTTCATCGCTTTGATCTGGGCCGAACCACCCACGCGCGAGACGCTGTTGCCGACGTTGATCGCCGGTCGAATGCCGCTGTTGAAAAGGTCGGCTTCGAGAAATATCTGGCCGTCCGTGATGGAAATCACGTTGGTCGGAATGTAGGCAGAGATATCACCAGCCTGAGTCTCAATGATCGGAAGGCTGGTTAACGAACCGCCCCCTTTTAAGTCGGACAACTTGGCGGCGCGCTCGAGCAAACGTGAGTGCAAATAAAACACGTCGCCAGGATAAGCTTCACGACCGGGCGGCCGGCGCAGTAGCAGCGATATTTCACGATACGCCGCCGCTTGCTTTGATAGATCATCGTAGATGGTTAGCGCGTGGCGTCCGCTGTCGCGGAAAAACTCGCCCATGGCCGCTCCGGAATAAGGAGCGAGAAACTGCATCGCCGCCGGATCCGACGCGGTCGCCTTAACAACAATCGTGTAGTCCATTGCGCCGAAGTCTTGGAGCGTCTTGACTACTTGCGCCACGGTCGAAGCCTTTTGGCCAATGGCGACGTAAATACAAATTACATCTTTGCCCTTTTGATTAATGATCGTATCAACTGCGACCGCGGTCTTGCCCGTTTGTCGATCGCCAATAATCAATTCGCGCTGGCCGCGTCCGATAGGGACCATCGCGTCGATGGCTTTTAGTCCGGTTTGCAGAGGTTCCTTCACCGGCTGTCGATCAACGACGCCCGGTGCGATGCGCTCGATAGGATTGTAGGTTTCAGTAATAATTGGACCACGATCGTCAATCGCATTGCCCAACGCATCAACCACGCGACCAATCATCGCGTCTCCCACCGGGACTTGCATGATGCGGCCCGTGCGCTTTACCAGATCACCTTCTTTAATCGCCTGGTAGTCTCCAAACAACACCGCGCCTACTTTGTCTTCTTCCAGATTCAGAGCGAGACCGCGCACGTCGTGCGGAAACTCGAGCAGCTCGCCCGCCATGACTTTTTCCAAACCATGAATTTCAGCAATGCCGTCACCCACTTTTATGACTGTGCCGACTTCCATCACCGTCACGCCGGATTGAAAATTCTCAATCTGCCGGCGAATGATTTCATTGATTTCATCTGCTCTAATTGGTTCCATGTTGTCCTTTAATACTATCCTGCGAGTTCCTCGCGCAGCCGCTCGAGTTGATTGCGAACTGAACCGTCGTAGACCGTCGAACCGATTCGCGTCACGATGCCGCCAAGCAAGGACTCGTCGGTGTCAAAATTCAAATTAACTTTTTTACCTGTTATCTTGCCGAGCCTTTCAGCCAATGCCGCCGCAGTCGCCGCCGGCAGCGTTTGCGCTGAAGTGACGTCCGCGCTTATCACGCCTGAGCGTTCATCCAGAATTTGCGATAGCTTTGCAGTCACTTGCGGAAGATCCGCTAACCTCTGGTTCTTCAACAGCACGCGGAGAAAATTCGCAGTCGTCGGCCTCAGCCTGGCGCGCTCGATTAACTCGCTAAGCACTTTCTGTTTCTGTTCATAACCGACGGTGGGATTGCTGAAAATCTCGAGCAGCGCCGGGTTTGCAGCGACCATCTGCCCCCATTGGTTCAATTCCGCGCTAACTTCGGCTGCCTCATTCTGAGCGAGAATCACGTCAGCAAGCGCGGTTGCATAACGACGGGCAATAGTTTGCGAACTCAACGCTCGGCCCCCCTTAATTCTTCAATGCTCCGGTTCGTCAGCCGTGCGTGCTCTTCCGGCCCGATTTCCTTTCTTAGAATATCCTCGGCCATGCGAACGCTTTCCTGAGCGGCAAACCGCCTCAGTTCTTGCCGCGCTGTCTTTCCGGCGCTTTCAATCTCACGCTTCGCCTGCTCTCGCATCCGTGCGACCTCGTCTTCCGTCGTGGCCTGTATGCGTTCCCTCTCCGCATCCAGCTCGGCCGCGGTACGTGCCTTTACTTTGGACAGCTCCGCGTCGAGATTCGCGAAACGAGCTTCGACCTCTGAAAGCTTTGCCAGTGCCTGGTCTCGTTCCTCTTTGGCCCGTTTCAGTTCCGTCTTGATTGCTTCACTTCGCGAGCGCAATCCTTCTCTTAACGGTCTGCGAATCAAGTACAGGGCAGCAAGAATGAACAGCAGAAGATTGGCGAACTTCCAGAGTTCAAGCCCCGGATAATTCCACCACGGAATATTGCCATCCGGTCCCGCTAGCAACATAAGCAAGTTGAAAATATGAAGAAACAATACGACCATTCACGCCCGGAGGATTTGTCGGCTGATGTCACGTGCCCGTTCCTGAGCTGTGATGCCCAAAGTATTTCTAACCTGACTCGACTCCGCTTTTATTCGTTCTTTCTCCTGAGATATCCAAGTCCCAATTTCGCCCTTCACTTCCCCAATCTTGCGTTCACGTTCTTTCGAGAGTGTTCCCCGCTCGCGCTCGATTGCCGCATATCCTTCTGAGCGCGCATTCCTCAACTGCGATTCATAGTTGCGCATCTTTTCGTCGACCAAGCTTACCGTCTCGCTCGCCTCGCTTAGCCTTCCCTTGGTTCGTCGCTCCCGTTCTTCCAGAATGCGGTTGATCGGCTTCAACAAAGTTGCGTTCAACAGCGCAACCATCGCCACGATCAATACCAGGTGAAACAGGAGGGTGCCGTCAGGCACCAACTGAATCGAGTTTCCCGCCAAGGCGAATACCATCACACAACATCCTTAATTGCACTTGCCACAAAAGCGTCGGAGTCTAACACCCGCTCAGAAAAGGGGTCAAGCAAGGCGACCGTGTATACTTAGCACGACAGCAGGCCACACGACCCCGGTCTTCTGACGGGGCACGCTATTCCCTGTTAGCCCAACAGCCCTTTTAATAAAATTCCTTTTCTAGCGTCCGATTCGTTCCGACGGCTGTCGTCGGTTGTATCTCTTACTGTGCTTACGGTGCTTCGTATAGTGGTCACTGCCTAATAAGAAGGCCGTAAATTCGGTCTAGATCCCCTTGGTTGTAATACTCGAGCTCAATCGTACCGGCCGCCGAACCGGCTGCTTGCACTATGCGAACCTGAGTGCCAAAGTGCCGGCGCAGTCTCGTCTCAGCCGCGCGAACGTTGGGATCAACCGCGACAGGTGTCTTTGCTTGTTTCGCTCGTCCATTCTTGGGCTCCGTAAGTTGTCGGACAGCTTGCTCTGTCGCGCGCACCGATAAATCCCCTTCAATAATCTTTCTGGCGAGGCGCCGCTGTGCAGCGACATCCGCAAGCCCCAGGAGTGTTCTTGCATGACCCGTGCTCAGTCGCCCTGTCTGAACCAGTTCCTGGACGTCATCAGGCAGGCGCAGTAGGCGAAGGAAGTTAGTCACATAGGAACGGTCACGGCCAACTCGCTCAGCAACGGACTCCTGCGTGAGTCCAACGGTGTCGATTAACTTCTTGTAAGCTCGTGCTTCTTCGATCGGATTAAGATCTTCGCGTTGAATGTTTTCGATCAGCGCCAGCTCAAGCACCTTGTCGTCCGAGACCTGTCGGACTATAGCGGGAACACGCGTGAGCCCGGCTCGTTGCGCGGCGCGCCAGCGCCGCTCCCCCGCAATTAACTCGAAGCGATCCTCTTTCGGCCGCACAATCAACGGTTGGACCACTCCGTTTGCGGTTATTGACCGCGCCAACTCATCGAGTTTGACTTCGTCAAAATCCCCGCGCGGTTGGAGGGGACTTGGATCAATCAAGTCAATCGCGATGGTGTTGGGGTCTTCAGTGGCAGTAGCCGTTCCTTCAGCTGAGAGCAGTGCCCCCAGCCCCCGTCCCAATGCCTTTCGTGCCATGGGCAATTATCTCCTTACCGAGCTGAAAATAGGCTTCTGCGCCTTTTGAGTGGCCGTCGTAGAGAGTAATAGGCTTGCCGTAGCTTGGCGCTTCGGCGAGACGGACATTACGAGGAATCATCGTTTCGAAAACTTGCTGTCCGTAGAAATCGCGAAGGTCGGACGCAACCGCAGCTGAGAGGTTGGTTCGTTCGTCGAACATCGTCAGCAGCAGACCCTCGATGGTTAAACCTGGATTATGGAGTCGCCTGATTCGCGCGAGCGTGTCAAACAACTCGGTGACGCCCTCGAGAGCGTAGTATTCGCATTGGATTGGAACCAGTAATGACTTTGCCGCGGTTAAAGCGTTGAGCGTCAAAAGCCCGAGAGAAGGAGGGCAGTCGATGATAATGAAGTCGTAATCCTCGGTGACGGGTGCGAGAGCGTCGCGAAGTCTGGACTCGCGGTTCTCCATATCGACTAGTTCGACCTCAGCCCCTGCAAGGTCTTTGTTGGCGGGTAAGATCTTCAGGCCCTCGGTCGCGGTTGGCAAAATGGCGCCGGCGACTGGTTCTCCAAGGACAATTGAATGATAGATGCTTTTGCGGAAACTTCCACGCTGGATACCGACACCCGAAGTAGCGTTACCTTGTGGGTCGGCATCTACAAGCAGCACTTTGACTTGCGCGGCCAGGACGGCGGCCAGATTCACCGCTGTCGTCGTCTTTCCGACACCGCCCTTTTGATTCGCAACCGCTATAATTTTGGCCATTTTGGGCTAATTAACCGTCAGGGTAGGCGTAAACTAGCACATAACGGCAAGTTTTTTATTTATTTGTAGGCGGTAGAGCGGTTTTATTCCCATGTTTCACGTGTCCCACCGATCGACAGCGGGACACGTGAAACGTCCGCCAATCAGAGGTTAGCGCTAACATTTACGAGTAACGTTGCAAGAGCTGCTGGCGTCAACCCTGGGATACGACGCGCTGCTCCGAACGTAACGGGCCTTGCGCGCTCAAGCCGTTCGGCCATCTCATGCGATAAGCCGTTGAGCTGTCCGAAATCAAAATTATCGGGTATGGGAAGCGAGTCGTGGGCGTGAAGACGGTGAATTGTCGACTCCTGCGCTTTGATGTAGCCGAAATACAAATTGTCAGCGAGCGCAAACTCCAACTCTTCCACGCGTCCGCTCGAGCGGACCTCTGCCGGAAGTAGCTGAGAAATGACATCGGATCTTATTCCAGGTCGCTTCGCGAGGTCTGCTAAACTGATTGATTCTAAGGGGGTTAGAGCTGTTTTCCCGGCAATCGCCGGAAATGCTGGGTCACTTCTGCGGATCCGGGTCGTTTCCAATGCTTGTTTTATTGACGCGATCCGATCCCGTCGTTGATTGAATCGCTCCCATGCCGGATCACCGACCAAGCCGATCTCCCGGCCGTACTTTGAAAGCCTCTCATCGGCGTTGTCGTGCCGGAGCGCCAGGCGATATTCGGCTCTTGAGGTGAATATGCGATACGGCTCATCCACTCCCTGGTTGATCAAATCGTCAACCAAAACTCCGATGTACGACTCTTCGCGCCGCAACAAGAAACGCGCTCGGCCCTGGGTCATGAGTGCCGCGTTAATGCCCGCCAGCAAGCCCTGGCAGGCCGCCTCTTCGTATCCGGTCGTGCCGTTGATCTGCCCTGCATGAAAGAGGCCCGAGAATCGGCGCACTTGTAAATCCGGACCTAACTCGCGTGGATCCACGAAGTCATACTCGATTGCGTAGCCTGGCCGGATGATATTCGCTGTTTCCAACCCGGGAATCATTCGCACCAAGTCCTGCTGCATCGCTGGCGGAAGAGAGGTCGAAAACCCGTTTAGGTACACTTCGTTAGTGTCGCGCCCCTCAGGCTCCAGGAATAATTGATGGCGATCCTTGTCCGCAAACTTGACTACCTTGTCTTCGATTGAGGGACAATAACGCGGTCCGACCCCTTTAATCTGGCCAGAATACAGCGGAGACTCATGAAGATTCTTTCTAATAGCTTCGTGTACGGAGGAGGTCGTGTAGCCGATGTAACAATCGATTTGCAGTTGCTGCACCTTATCGGTTGCAAATGAGAAGGGGACTGGCCGTTCGTCGGCCTGCTGACGCTGAAAGGCGTCCCAGTTAATCGTTCGGCCGTCGAGCCTCGGCGGCGTGCCCGTTTTCAGCCGACCCACTGGAAACCCAAGCAGCTTCAATGCCTCCGCTAATTCAATCGATGCGGGCTCGCCCGCGCGGCCGGCGGTGTAGGTGCGTCGGCCGGTATGTATCAACCCGTTCAGGAACGTGCCGGCGGCAATAACAACTGCATTCGCCGCGATCCTTCGTCCATCCTGCATCACCACGCCACTTACTTTATTGCCGGATATCAGGAGATCTACGACCATCCCCTGACGCAATGCCAAGTTAGGTGTGTTCTCAAGGGTATTCCGCATCTCCAAACGGTAAAGCGCGCGGTCAGCCTGAGCGCGCGGTGATTGAACGGCTGGACCGCGAGAACGATTTAACAGGCGAAACTGAATGCCCGTGCGGTCGATAACCCGGCCCATGATTCCACCCAACGCATCGATTTCCCGCACCAGATGGCCCTTGGCTATGCCTCCAATGGCAGGGTTACACGACATCTGCCCGATCAGATCCAAGTTCAGCGTAACCAAAGCCGTCGCTGCCCCCAAGCGCGCCGCAGCCGACGCCGCCTCACATCCAGCATGGCCGCCCCCGATAACTATTACGTCAAACGCTTCGTCGAAAACCATCATTACTTACCTATGCAGAAGGTACTGAAAATCTCACTCAAAATATCTTCGCTGGTCGTCTCGCCCGTGATAGCACCGAGAAATCTCAAGGCATTGTGAAGATCAGCAAGCACTAACTCTTCGGAAGCGCCTTGGTCCATTGATGTCAAGGCACTGTCCAACGAACTGTTCGCACGTACAAGCAAGTCGTGGTGCCGGCTGTCTGTTATTAGAAAGCCAACGCTCCCCGAGTCCAATCGACCAAAGGGTTCCAGTATAGCAGCCGTTAAGTCTGGAATCCCTTCTTCCGTCAAAGCAGAGAGATGGACCACCCGCGATCCGTTGAAATTGTTTTCCACGCCCGCTTGCGCGGGCAAGTCCGCTTTATTTATTGCCACGACGAACGAGTGGTTGAGGGCTTCATTCAAGACTTCCAGATCCTCATCTTGCAACGAACAGGATCCATCGACTACTACGATGAGCAGATCCGCATCCGCCATCGCTCGTCTTGTGCGTTCAATTCCGATCCTCTCAATTTTGTCGCCAGCCTCTCTGAAACCCGCAGTGTCGGTCAGAGAAACGGGTACGCCTTGCAGACTGATAGTCTCCGTCAAGCTGTCCCGTGTAGTGCCAGCGATGTCGGTTACGATCGCTCGTTCAGTCCTCAGTAACCTATTGAATATACTGGACTTACCAACATTAGGCCGCCCTATAATCGCGACTCGTAACCCTTCACGTAGAAGATGTCCAACCGTATAAGTCTCAGCAAGTCTCGCCAGATCGGCGGCAACTTTCTGCATCGCCGTTTCCATTTCTTCAACTTGCACTGCGGGCAAATCATCTTCAACAAACTCCAGGGCCGACTCGAGTGTCACAATCACGCGAATAAGTGCCTGCTCGCTCGATTGCAGCGCCTCAGCGAGTTCGCCTCGCAACTGCCGCGTCGCTTGTGAAGCGGCCGCCATCGTTTGCGCATTGATCAAATCGCGAATGCCTTCGGCCTGACTGAGATTTATCTTTCCATTGCGGCAGGCGCGCAGGCTGAACTCCCCTGGCTCAGCGAGGCGTGCCTCATAACTTTGGATCAGGTCGATCAAGCGTCGAAGGATGACGGGTGAACCGTGGCAACTGATTTCAACCACATCTTCACCTGTGAAGGAGTGCGGCGAATGGAAGTAAGTGATGACACACTGGTCCAAGACCTCCTCACTAGTCAGCACCCTCTTCAGGATTGCGCGATTGGGTTCAGGATCAAAGTCCGACTCGCCGATGAGCGCACGGAGAATTCCAAGCGCCTGTGGACCACTTAACCGGACCACGGCGATCGCGCTGCGACCGGGCGGAGTAGACACTGCGACTATCGTATCCATCGCGATTCCAACAGGGAGCGAAGAAACCGAGCAGTTCGAGTCGAATCTATTTAGAGGATTTTAGCGCAACTTTCAGTTTGCGAGCAGAGCCCTCGCCCACTGATTCCGTATAGAGGTCTTCACATTCCGCGAGCGTAAGATGTATGACACGGCGTTCACTGGCGTTCATCTCACCGAAAACGAAAGGAAGGTGGCTCTCTCGCACGCGTTCTGCGGCTAGATTCGCCATTGCGCGAAGCTCGGCCTCCCGGGTTGCGCGAAAGCCTTCAACATCGCAAACGATTCGCTGTCCCTCAGGCGCGGTGCGACCGAACGCCTGATTCAGCAGATGTTGAAGCGCCAAAAGCAGTTCGCCGCCTTCGGCCTGAAGCAGCTCCGCGTCTGGCCCACTTAAGTCTATTAAGCACTCCGCCGGAGTTTCCTGCGCCGCTACGCGCAGCTGCAAACCAGCACTCTCAATGAGTGACTCAAGAAATCGCGTGGCGTTGCTGCAGTTTTCTTCCATGTCGATTTTCATTAACTACGCTGGTGATGGCTTAGGCGGGGCGCCCCTTTTCTTTGCAGCGCTATTCGCGCGCAGCTCGCCAGGAGGTTGCTCATCATCTTCCGACTTTGTTAGATGATTAATAAGGAATTGCTGAGCAAACCCTACGATGTTGCCAACCAGCCAATACAGTAGCAGGCCGGAAGGCGCACCCCAAAGTACATAGAGCATGAATAGCGGCATACCGATCGCCATCATCTTGCGTTGCAGCGGATCCGCGGAAGGCGCAGGCGTAATAAGCTGCAACACGATCATTGTTCCAGCCATCATTACTTCCAGGATGTGGTACGGATCCCCGGCCGAAAGATCAGGCAACCATAAGAATGTGGCCTGGCGAAAATCGAGGGAGATGGTGATAGCGCGATAAAGAGCAAACAGAAAAGGCATTTGAATCAACAACGGCAGACAGCCGCCGAGGGGATTGCCTTCTTTCATCAACCTTAGTTGCTCGACCTGCAATTCTTTCAATCGCGGGTCATTTTGTTTCATCCCCTTGATCTTTTCCTGAAGCTCCTTCATCCGCGGCGCCAGCTTCTGCGCCTTCTTCATGGATTTCGAAGAGCGCCATTTCAGCGGGAAAAAGAGCGAATAAATCACTATGGTAAAGATAATGATTGCAATGCCATAGCTGTTAGTTAACTGTCTTAACCATTTAATAGCGCTGAGAATCGGGACGGCGAGAGGTCTCGACATCCAACTAAACCAGCCGTAGTCGATTAGTCCTTCGAGATCGATATTGCGACCGACTGCTTGACTGAGGTTTGCGCTCGCCTGGGTTAGTAAATAATGATCTTTCGGACCGGCATAAACAATTGTGTGAGAACCATCAGTGGGCACCGGTACCCAAGCCGTCGTTAGGTAGCGCTTTTCGGGCGTACCATTTCCCGTGTAGTCGTATTGCGAAGTGTGCAGCTCGAGCCCTTCGAGCGGCTTCGAAGGAACGGCGACCATGGCAAAGTACGTATCTCCAACGGCCGCCCAATCTACGGGACCTGCAATCGACATGCGATCGGGACTGTTCTTGTTTTCGTTAATCGCCTGGGCCAGCTGCCGTTGCACGTTCTCGCCTTGGGCTATTACCACTTCCGGCGCCACCGAATAAAAAGAATAGGTTTTGACTCCCTGATCTCCGATGCTTGGCCCCACTCTCAGCCGGGCCTGCGGCATAACCTGATCGCCACGCTTGAGCGTTACCTGTAAGTCGACGCTGTAATCGTCGCCATCGAAGACCATTACCTTCGAAACATTCAATCCAGTAGCCGCGTCTGTCAGGACAAACTCCAGCCGTCTTTTTTCTCCTGCTTGCAAAACGATATCGCCCTCAGGAATTGCGGAATTCTCACTCGCAATCGAATAGTTTGCGGCGTTCAAAACAGCATCGAGGGCAGAATCGCCGGTAATCAATTGCAGTGGTGCTTCACGCGGCTGCCGCTCTAACCCCTTTGGAGAGATGAGTTCGAGGGGTAACTTCGCCGTTGAATCCGCACCGACCGAATAAATGTCGAGGCCGCTATCTTTGTTCTTTTTGATTACCCAACTGACAGCGGCAGCGCCCTCGCTATCAAACTTTGCTTCATAGAGCGGAGTCTTTATCAAAACCGTTCTATGCGGCACTGCGCTTACTGGCGCTGGCGTATTAGTAGAAGCAACTGGGCTTGTCGCCGGCGTCGCGGCAATGGAAGGCGAAGCAGTCGGTGCTGTACTAGGCTGAGACGGCGCGGACTGCTGAGCGGGGGGTGGCGTTTCCGGTGGCTTTACGGGAACAAGATAGCTCCACAAAAAAAGTATTGCCGTCGAAATCAGCAGCGCGATTACTAGTCGTTTTTGTTGCATTGAATTAGCAGACCAATTATTCCCCGGCCGCATCCTCGCCCGGAGTCAATTATTTAACCGGATCATAGCCACCGGCGCTGAAAGGGTGACAGCGCAACAATCTGCGCAACGCAAGTGCGGTCCCACGCACTGCTCCATACCGGCCGATCGCTTCAGCCGCGTATTCGGAACATGTAGGGAAGAATCTGCAAGCGGGTGGAAGAAAAGGAGAAACGAAGTTCTTATAAGATCTAAGTAATGCGATTAATAGCGACTTCACGTAAGCTTCCGGAATTACAACTTATCGCTTTCCTGTTGCGCGATTCTTGACACTAAAGTTTCGAATTCCTCAACCGCAGCGCTTAACTTTAATGCTGGTAACTTTCGTTTGGCGTTCACAACCCAATCGTAGTTTTCTTGTAAACTGGACAACGAAGATTTGTTCAAGCGAAAAGTTTCTCTGAGCAAACGCCGCGCCCGATTTCTCAAAACCGCATTGCCTACGGCTTTACGCGAAGCAGTGATTCCAAACCTGTTTTGAGCCAGTTTGTTTGGTAAGACAAACGTTGTCATCAGGGTGCCGTCGAAACGTCGTCCGTTGCGATAAACCTTTTGGTAATCGCGGCTTCCCCGCAGGTACTCGGTCATGAACGGTCTTAGTAATGTGAAGGAGTCAGACGACGACGCCCTTTTGAGCGCCGGCGTTTTAAGACTAGCCGGCCGGCCTTGGTCGCCATTCTCGCCCTGAACCCATGCGTTTTTGCGCGGCGCCTATTGTTCGGTTGAAACGTTCGCTTCGACATAGTTACAAATTCTCCCGCCTAAAGAAAAGGGTAAGACTAGCTTCCGGAAACACACTCTGTCAAGAAAGCAGCCCTAAAAATGAACCGTAGACGATGGCTTGGAAATGGTTCGATTTAGCGAAGCCATTCAACCAGGTGGTACTTCCAAGTCGCCGCCAAGGGAGAACACATCTGGCATTTGGTATTTAGTGTCCTGTTTTATAATTTCCGCTTTCTTGCCTCTCAGCGACCCTCTATGTTAGTCTCCGCCGTGCCCTAGATTGGCCCCGTAAGTCATTGATACATATAAGCTTAAAGCTTTACTTTAATGGCTTGGTGTTTTCCACAAAGTGAGGAAAACCCTGTGGATAACCAATCGGCGAAGACTTGGGGTCGCCGTCAAAAAACGAGGTTCGACTCCTATTATTGATGGCAAGGTTCTTACGCTTCGAAGCAACTCAAATATTTTGTAGTTCTGCGGTTCTTTAGTGCGCTCATGCTTGACCTCCAGGAAGCCGATCTCTGGGACGATATCCTCGGTTCCATCAAAACCAAACTGCAAGGCGAAAGTTTTGAGACGTGGTTTAATCCGATCCGCTTTGAGGGCATCGACAACAAGCGTCGCGTCATCCGCCTGCGCGTTCCCAATCCCGCTGTGCGCGATTGGGTCAACGTCCACTATGCGAGCCTGATGGACCAATCGTTCGGTGAGTTGAATTTGCGCGGTTACTCAGTTGATTGGGTTTTGCCGGAAGAGACCGTCCATTCACACCTCTCGGCTCAAGGTGCAGAGGGCACCGCTGCCGCTGTACTTCGAGCAGTAGAGACCTCGCCGGCGACGGTGAGCGTGCAAGATAGATTTCCCGATGCTCCGCGAGTAGCGCTCGACCCGGCTTTGAATGCGAAATATACGTTCGAAAGCTATGTTGTTGGCTCATGCAATCAGTTCGCGCACGCTGCTTCTTTGGCTGTAGCACAGGCGCCAGGCAAAACTTACAATCCGCTTTACTTGTATGGTGGGGTGGGACTGGGTAAGACGCACCTGATGCATGCGTGCGGCCATGCCATCAAGCAGCGAAACCCTCATCTGACACTTTGTTACCTCTCCTCAGAGCGCTTCATGAATGAACTGATAAACGCCATCCGGTACGACAAAACTCCCAGCTTTAGGGAGAAGTATCGCTCCGTGGATGTTTTGCTAATCGACGACATTCAGTTTATGGCCGGCAAGGAGCGTACCCAGGAAGAGTTTTTTCATACGTTCAATGCTTTGTATGAACAACAGAAACAGATTGTGATTAGCTCAGATTGTCCGCCGCGTGAGATTCCGACGCTGGAGGAAAGACTGCATTCGCGTTTTGAGTGGGGCTTAATAGCCGATCTCGAGCCGCCTGATTTAGAGACCAAAGTTGCGATTCTCAAGCGAAAAGCTGAAACAATGGGTATGGCCATTCCCGACGGGGTAGCGCTTTTTATCGCGAGTCGCGTTAAGAACAATGTCCGTGAATTGGAGGGCTCGCTAATCAGGCTGATGGCCATCTCTTCATTACGAGGAACCGCGATATCCGAAGGTTTAGCCCGTGATGCAATACGAAATATCGCCAGCGACGAAGAGCCAGGGCTGGTTACAATTCCGCAGATTCAAAAATCAGTTGCGGCAGCTTACAAGCTCTCGGTCGAGCAGTTGGTTTCTAAAAACAATGCGCGCCAGTTCGCGTTTCCTCGTCAGATAGCCATGTATCTTTGCAAGCGATTGACGAACCGGAGCTATCCGGAAATTGGCCGCGCTTTTGGTGGAAAGCACCACACCACGGTGATCCATTCGTTCGAAAAGATTCAGTCAATGGCCGCGAGTGATTCAAGCTTTCAAAGATTGTTACTCGACCTGGCTGAAAGTTTACAGAAGTAGTTTTCCACAAGACCGATTGATTAGTTTGCGCGTAAAACGCGCTGAGATTTTACAAAACATCTTGCATTCCTCAGGTTGTTTGAGAACGGGCTTGTGAAAGACTAGAATAACTTTTTCGAAAGAAAACTTTTTAACAACTCGGGCAATTCCTGAATATGCATCCACGGTTTTATCAACTCGTTTCGGTCAATTGTTAATTGGTTTCGCAAGGTATTTGCACAAATCAACAGGCCCTACTGCTACTACTGGAAATATATCGAATGTTTGTGTTAGTTAGAGACAGAAAATGTCGAGGAGAATCTTATGGCTGTGAGTGAAGGCGCAAAGCGTAAGGAGTCGAACATGCAATTTGTGGTGAGCAAACAGAATCTGCAACGAGAATTGGCATACGTGCAGGGTGTGGTGGAGAAGAAAAACACGATCCCTGTGCTGTCGAACATTCTCATTGAGTCTGTTGGCGAAAACAATGTTCGACTTACGGGGACGGATCTTGACGTCACCATTCGTTGCGATATGGACGCTGAAGTTTCGACCACCGGCTCAATCTGTGTGCAGGCGAGAAAGCTTTTTGAAATCGCTAGATTGCTGCCTGACGCGCCCGTAACTTTTAAAAAAGAAGACAACGACTGGGTGACCGTTACCTGCGACAAGACGAGATTCAAGATGGTGGGCGTCGCGCGCGATGCGTTTCCGGAAGTGCCTTCGTTCAAATCGGCGCCCACCAAATTGTCGGCCGAGATCATCAAGTCGTTTATCGATAAGACAATCTTTGCAATCACGCAGGAGGAGTCGCGTTACACCCTCTCCGGAGCAAAGTTTATTCTCGACGAAACCGGCGCAAAGATGGTTACGACCGACGGCCATCGCCTGGCGTACGTGGAGCGAAAAGGAGTTTCAAAGAACGGCAACGACGCTATTGATACGCTGATTCCGCGAAAAACCTTAGCAGAATTGACAAAACTCGCCACCGGCTTTGAAGGTGAAATAAGTCTGGGTCTCGACAATAATCATATTTTTTTCGAAGTCGGACCGAGGCTGCTGGTCTCGCGCATGCTCTACGGTCAGTTTCCGAATTACGACATGGTTATGCCGAAGAATAACGATAAGTCGGTCCAGTTCGACTGTGGCTTGTTGAATGCGGCAGTCAGGCGCGTTGCCCTCATGTCCGATGAGCGCTCGCATGCAATTCGCTTCCATCTCGAGCCGAATCAATTAGTAATCAGCTCGCAGAACGCCGAAGAAGGGGAAGCAAGCGAAACGATTCAAGCCGAATACAGCGGCGAAGAAACTGACATCGGTTTCAACGCGCAGTATCTCCAGGACTTTTTGAACGTAATCGGTGACGGTGCGGTAGCGTTTGAATTCAAGGATGGAAACTCACAAGCTCAACTTCGCCCAGCCGAAGGCGGCGACTATGACTACAAATACGTCGTCATGCCGATGCGACTGTGATCGGGTTGTAAACCTCAAATTTCATGAAGCGCTCTTGTTTTCGAACAAGGGCGCTTTCGCTTTTCGCACCATGGCGAAGAGAGATTGCCGCAGCCTCATGCTAAAATCCCTCGATGATCCTCGACTCCGTTGAAGTAGAAAATTTTCGCAACCTCAGCGGAAAGATCTTTTGGGGACCCGGTCTAAACATCATCCACGGCAACAACGGCCAGGGTAAGACAAACTGGCTCGAGGCCATTCACCTTCTCTCAAGAACGAAATCCTTTCGCACGCAACGCCTTCAGGAAACGATCAAGTTTGGTCAGGACAGCGCGTTTGTGGAAGGTCGTGTTTCCAGCGGTGACAACCTCCAGCGATATCTGCGCGTAACTCTGAAAGAAAACACCAAGTCGATCGCGGTCAACGGCAAGCGTGAACAACTAACAAGATATCTCAGCCAGTTGCAGGTATTTTCATTTACCGCGGACCAGCTTGAGGTTGTGCGAGGAATGCCGGAAGCACGCCGGCATTTTATCGATCGCGGAGTTGCGTCGTTGCGGCCAGCTTTCGTGCGCACCGTCTCTGACTACAACCGTGTTATCAAACAAAAGAACCGCATCCTCCAAGATAACCTCGAGCACGATCGTGGCTTGGCCCAATTACAAGATCTGTTAGCACCCTGGAACCAGCAACTCACCAGCCTGGCGGCGGAAATTCATGAAGCAAGAGTTGATTACACGGAACGTTTAAACAACGAACTCGAACACTCGTTGTTCGAGCCGGCTGAACTCCACATTCGTTATTCGTCTTCGCTCGACGGCAAGGGTGATTTGAGTAACTACGAGACTCTCTTGACCGAGCGACTCCAACTCAGAATGGCGGCGGAAGCGGCTGCCGGGCGTGCTTTGCTGGGTCCCCATCGAGACGATTTGGCGGTGCATTTGGGGGGCCGGGAATTGCGCGTTTTTGGCAGTTCCGGACAACAGCGTAGCGCATTGCTGCTCTTAGACTTAGCGGCAATTTCGGTGTATAATTTATGGCATAATGATCGCCCGCTTTTTTTGGTCGACGATGTCGATGCTGAGCTGGACGAAAATCGGATAAGACGTCTTTTGGAATACCTTGAAGGTCGCACGCAGACATTCATCACCACCTCGAAACGAAGCCACGTTGAGAGGTTCATTTCCAGAGCCCACGTTCACGAGATTGTTGCAGGCGAGGCAGTGCCGGCAGAGTTGAAACAAAGCACTTTCTCGGCAGTTGCGGCCAAAGACTGAGTTAAGCTCCGCGACCAAAATCAGGACGCACAGTTTGCCATGGATGAAGGCGCCCAAGACGACTTGTTGAAGAGTAAGAAGGAGAAGGAATTGCCGACAGCAGGAACTATTACCGGTAAGAAAACCCAGGCTTACGATTCGTCTTCCATCGCAGTTTTGGAAGGACGCGAAGCGGTACGCAAACGTCCCGCAATGTATATCGGATCCACCGGCGAGTTGGGTTTGCACCACCTTGTTTACGAAGTTGTCGACAACTCGATTGACGAGGCGCTGGCCGGCTATTGCGATACGGTCGAAGTCACTATCCATCTCGACGACTCCATCACAGTCATCGACAACGGTCGCGGGATTCCGGTCGACTTGATGAAAAAAGAGAAGAAGTCAGCGGCGGAAGTGGTCATGACTAAACTTCACGCCGGCGGCAAGTTCGACTCAAACGCGTACAAAGTTTCCGGCGGCCTGCACGGTGTAGGTGTCTCTTGCGTCAATTTCCTTTCAGAGACGTTGCGCCTTGAGATTTGGAGGGACAGCAAGACTTACGAGCAGGAATACGTTCGGGGCATCTCAGTGGCGCCGTTGCGGCAAACAGGAAAGACGAAGAAACGCGGCACCAAGATCACCTTCAAACCGGACTCGCAGATTTTCGATCACACGGTTTTTAGTTTCGACAAATTATCAGAACGGCTGCGGGAAAAAGCGTTTCTAAACAAAGGCATTCGCATCACCATCAAGGATGAACGCGAAGAGCCCGAGCGGTCGCACGAGTTTTACTACAAGGGCGGCATTGCTGAGTTCGTCAAACATCTCAACAAGAACAAGACGACGCTGCACGACAAGCCACTCTATTTCGAGAAAGAAGGCGACGCGCTTTCAATCGAAGTGGCCATTCAATACAACGACGGCTATGACGAGAAGGTCTATTCGTTCGCGAATAATATCAACACGGTAGATGGCGGCACACATCTCTCAGGCTTTCGTTCGGCGTTTACCAGAACGATCAACGCTTATGCTCAATCGTCGGGACTGGCAAAAAACTTCAAAACCTCGCTCACCGGCGACGACGTGCGCGAAGGACTGGTAGCGGTGATTTCAGTGAAATTGCCGCAGCCCCAGTTCGAGGGCCAAACGAAGGGCAAGCTGAACTCAGATGTGAAGGGCGCGGTTGAATCATTTCTAAATGAGCGGCTAACTGAATATCTCGAGCAGAACCCGACTGTGGCGCGGAGGATCGTGGGCAAGTCTGTAGACGCCGCCCGGGCCCGCGAAGCGGCCAGGAAAGCCCGCGAGATTGTACGCAAAGGCGCTCTGGGCGGATCGATGCTGCCGGGGAAACTTGCAGATTGCCAGGAAAAGGATCCGGCGCTTTCTGAAATCTACATTGTCGAAGGCGATTCCGCAGGCGGTTCAGCAAAGCAGGGCCGGGATCGAAAGAACCAGGCGATCCTGCCGCTCAAGGGCAAGATCCTCAACGTTGAGAAAGCCCGCTTTGACAAGATGCTGGGCCACAGCGAAATCAAAGCCCTGATCACTGCGTTGGGAACCGGTATCGGCAAAGAGGATTTTGATGCCAGCAAGCTTCGCTATCACAAAATCATTCTGATGACCGACGCTGACGTTGACGGCTCCCACATTAGAACGCTGCTGTTAACATTCTTCTATCGTCAGATGGTTGAGCTGGTTGAGCGCGGTTACGTTTACATTGCCCAACCACCTTTGTTCAAAGTGAAGCGTGGCAAGAAGGAAGAGTACATCAAAGACGAAAGCCTGATGGTCCGCTACTTGATGCGGATGGCGACTGCGGACATGACCGTCAAGTCAGTCGGAGCCAACCAGGACATCGAAGGTAAAGAGTTGGCCCGCTCGCTGGAAAAACTTGTCGACCTGAAACACTTCTGTGAACGTGCAGCGCGCCGTCTCGGTGGTGATGCCCACATGTTGGATAAGTTGTTGGAGGCCTTCGCCGGAAAGAAAGGCGTGCTGCGCAAAGAAGGCGCTACTTTGCGGAAGGTTTTTCAGAGCAGTGATCTGATGGCGAAAGTAGAAGGTGTGCTCGCGAAGGCCGGCTTCAAGACAGAGCTCTCGTCCGATGAAGAGCATGGTCTCTGGGAAATTGAAACGACAACCACGGCAGGCCTAAACGTGGCCATCGATTGGAACTTCGCCAGCTTTGTAGAGTTTCAAAAAGCAATCGAGCTATTCATGGCTTTGGAAGATAAACTGGCGCCTCCGTTTATGACCGGCACAAACGGAACCAGCGAAGAGATCGCCACCCGTGAAGAGCTGCTGGAGAAAGTGCTCGGCGCGGCAAAGAAGGATTTGTCGATTCAGCGCTACAAAGGTTTGGGCGAGATGAACCCGGAGCAGCTTTGGGAAACAACTATGGACCCGGAAAAGCGCACGTTGTTACAAGTGAGAATCGATGACGCAGTTGAAACCGACGACATTTTTTCAATTCTAATGGGCGACGCGGTGGAGCCGCGCCGCAAGTTCATCGAAGACAACGCGCTCGACGTGCGCAACCTCGATGTGTAGGACAGACATTCCTGTCTGTCCGCTCCAACGAGCGCTTTGTAAGATCCAGAAAGAGGAAGATTTTCCATTTACCGTTTTTCATTGAAGATGGAGTAGGAAGAAGTTAGAAGCAAAACCATGCACAGTTTTCTGTCAATCGGTTAATGAAAAATGGCAGAAGGCAAATGATAAATGGAAAGTCTTCTTTTTGCTTTCAACTTGCCTGACCAGGATCGCAATAAGCCGAAGGACAGGCAGGAATTCCTGTCCTACTGCTCTTCACGAAAACGATCCACGCGAAAACGTGAAAGCTTAAGCGGCGCTCCCGGCGGAATCCCCGCTTTGCGCGCTGCAATGTTTACCTGTTGCTCAGCCGAATCCACCCCCGCGATGTCGGGCAATAACAAACCGCGAAACTTGCCCGACTCGTCTTCAACGATCACTCCATATACTGCCGGATCGAGATCCGCAAAAGTAGCAGGCTCGGGTGCTGCCAGAATATCCACCGAGTACTTCAGGTTAGCTAACTCGTCTTCGGTCACGGGAACAAAGCGTGGGTCGCGCGTAGCAGCGCTGATTGCGTTCACAACTAACTCCTCCCCGAGCGTTTCTTTTACTGGCTCGATAGTGCCGATGCAGCCGCGCAAGTCGCCTGCGCGCGTTTTGATGGATACGAAACAAGCCGCGCGTGCGCCCAGGATTTCCGCAGGAGGGTTTTTCGGAACTGAAATTTGTTTTCCAGTGCGCGTGAAAGTCTCCACCGCGCGGCGGGCCAGTGCGGGCAAGTTTTCTTCAAGCGCGATCGAATCATCAACCCTTACTGAGTGTCGTTCGCTTGTCTTGGCATTCGTCATTTGGGCCACGAGATAGCCGACGCCAAAGGGCGCTTCGTAATGAAGCACCTCGCAAGCCGCGGGTAGAGCTTGTGAAAGGCCAAGTGCGACCAGCATTGAGCGATAGCCACATTCACCCGCCGCCCGTCTCAGATCCGGATCGATAGCGGCGATTTCCGCAGGCGTGTTGCGCGTCAACGCGTCCACCACTTGTTCGTCAAAAAGATGAGCGGAAGAATTGTAGCCGGCCGGCGCTTCCGGCTTTAGTCGATGACTTAGATCCCCGCTGGCGACAAAGGCGATAGCGCGGCCGGTGCTTTCTGCGGCGGTGCGAATGCATTCACCAAACTTCAGATGTTCCTCGTTTCCAAGAAAGCTATAGCCGAGCGCCACCACACGTCCTTGCCAGCCATTGCGATCGAGGAAATAGAGCGGCACAGCCGTGCCATGGTCCAGGTCATAATCATCGAGCGTGGGCACTTCATAATTCGCGCCAGCCGCGGCGTTAACAATTGCTGATAACAATTCTTCATCCAGCGTAAACTCGATCGATGTTGCCGGCGCGCGAAAGTTTGCAAAATTTCCCTGGAGAGGTTGCGAGTGATAAGCAACAAAAGCGTCAGGGCTAAGAGGCGCGTGAGGTGAGATTAGCACCACCGTTTCCGCACCGCTGCGGATGATGCGCCGGGTGAGTTCCGCCATCGCATCGATCGAACCGCGCACTTCCGCAATTGCTTCGCGTCCGACTTCGGGCACCATAATCGGCGGGTGAGGAGCAATTCCCGAGAAAACTATTGCGCTTGCGTTTCCCATAGATCCTTTCAGAAACAAAAAGCCTTAGACAAGATTTACAGGATTTACAAGAGTCGAGTACGCCTTTCGCCTCTCTTGTAAATTCTGTAAATCCTGTCAAGAACACCAAGTCACGCGGGCACAAAGAGTTGGTCCGTGTACTCGTTTTGCTGTCAGGGAACAGCTCGGATTTTATCACACCAATTGCTCTGAACATTAGAAGGCCACTATCATCACGATCTAGAAGTTTAGAGTACAGCCTTTAGGTTGCCGCTTTAGTCCGTAAGCAGGCTAAAGCCTGTACTCTAAACTACGTGCAGCCAATGAAAGAACAATTTGACGTCTTGATCGTAGGAGCTGGACCTGCGGGTTCATTTGCCGCTGAGCGTTTGGCCGCCGGGGGCGCGCGCGTAGCGTTATTCGATGGCCGGCCCGAAGGCGAGCCGAAAGCGTGTGGCGGCGGCGTCACGGCCAAGGCGCTGAAGGCGTGGCCGCATTTGCTTGGCGCGGTGGGCCGTACTGTAAAGGAGCTGGATTTGTATTCGCCCTCGGGTCAGCGCCTGCATTTGAAACTGGACGAACCATTCGCGATCTATTCGCGTGTGGCGTTTGATTCGTACCTGCGAGATCGCGCGCAAGCAGCAGGCGCCAAGGTTGTCGCGCAAAAAATTTCAGGGCGGGCCGCGACCCGAACAACGGGCGGATGGTCGATCCGTGATGCCGGCGGCGCTCAATTGACCACCAGGTTTTTAGTTGCCGCTGATGGAGCAAACAGTGGCCTGGCCAAGAAACTGGCAGGCCCGCTCGCCGCTGCCGATATGGAAGTCGCGTTTGGTTACCGCGCACCCTTACCGGAAAAAGCAGCAGCGCCGACGGTGGTTGCTTTTCTCCCGAAATGGGTTGGTTACGCCTGGGCTTTTCCGCGACTGGACCACATCTCCTTCGGTATTGCCACAACGCAAGAGGCCTTTGAACATAGAGCGCTTGACGAGCTGTTGTGGCAGTTCATGATTGGCTATTACCAGCAACGCGAGAATGCAAAAGCAAAGATCTGGGCCAAGGTTGATGGTGAATTGGCGCGAACCATTGAGACGAATTTGCGATCGACTGCCGAACGCTATGCGGCGCGAATCCCGGGCCTGGCTGATAAGACGTGGGACAAACGCAGCGCCTCAGGAGAGGACTGGGCCCTGCTCGGTGATGCCGCGGGCTTCGCTGATCCGGTAACCGGCGAGGGAATCTACTATGCTCTGCGCTCGGCGGAACTTTTCGCCGACGCGTTTCTCGAAGGCCGTCCGGAAGAATATGAAGCGCGTTGGCGTACGGATTTCGGTGGCGAGCTGCGCCGCGCTTCACAAATGCGCCGCCGCTTCTATGGAAACTTCTGGGGCGCACCATTTACTGAACGAATGATTGAGTTTGCCCGTGGGCATCGCGGCATCAAGAAGGTGTTGGGCGATCTCGTCGCGGGGGAGCAGGGTTATGTTGGTTTGAAAAAGAAACTCGCGCGGAAAGCGTTAAGACCGATCTGATTGGAATAACGTCCTTCGGCTTTGCCGCTCTCCGTGCGAAAAGCCTGTGGCTTTCCGGCGACTCAACACTTTTCTTGAGGCTTCGCCTCAATTATCGGAGGCGTAGCCTCCAAATCAGTTTCATCACTCGGAAAGGCAGAGCCTTTCCGCACGGAAGGCGGCAAAGCCGCGCCCAATCAAGGCCGAGTTATTACGGAGCTAGGCGCGCGATGGACCATGAGCCGTCGGCTTGCAGGTCGTAAACGATGCGGTCGTGTAGGCGGCCGGGACGGTTTTCCCAGAACTCGATTCGCTCTGGCTTCAATCTATAGCCACCCCAATGCGACGGGCGCTCAACTTCACGATCGCGATAATGCTCATCTAGCTCGCGCAGCCGGTCTTCCAGGACTTTACGACTTGCAATCACTTCGCTTTGCGGCGAAGCAAGCGCGCCGAGCTGACTTTCGCGCGGCCGCGTCTTGAAATATTCATCCGACTCAGCGTCTGAAACCCGCTCTACGCGGCCCTCAACACGCACCTGCCGATCAAGGCCAACCCAGTAAAAAACGAGTGCTGCCTGCGGATTCGCTTCAAGCTCTTTCGCCTTCGCGCTACGGTAGTTCGTATAGAAAACTAACCCCGCTTCATCGACCTGCTTGAGCAATACCACTCGCGCGGAAGGCCGACCGTCTTTTGTTGCCGTTGCCAATGTCATCGACTCGGGCAGGCGTGAGCCGGACCTTATCGCAGCATTAAACCAATTGCGAAACAGGTTTATCGGATCGCGATCCACTGTTGTTTCGTCGAGTACTGTGGAGGATTCCTTTTCGTCAGTTTGACTCATCAAATTTGTGGACCGACTCTCGAAACTCTCGAATGGATTACTCAAGAATAATAACCTCAAGGTCGGGAAGGGCGGCTTGCCCCCGCTCAGCTTGAGAGACACTCAATCAGCGGGGGTAAACCACCCTTCCCGACCTGAGGTTTCGTCGCTCGAATGTTTCCTGCAGTATTGCACGCTTATCGAACCAGCGGTCCCTTAAGTCCTACAATTTCATGCGCTAGAGGTTTTTGTGTATTCGGCCAATCGAGTTCGAAGTTCCTCGGGAATCGGCACCGTTTCAAACGTATCGCGACGCACTGACGCAAGCACGAAATGCGCCGTCGCGACCAGTTTGGGCTCGCCCTTTCGTCTCACCTCAAAGTCCAGGCGCATCGACTTGTTGCCAAACCGGCCAACATAAACTGAGACTTCCAACAGATCGTCCAACTGTGCGGCATGATGAAAATCGCATTCGATGTGCACGCGCGGCAGCCAAACGTCCAGCTCGTCGAACATCACGCTGTATGGCAGGTTAACGGCGCGGAAGAGTTCCGTCTCGGCAAACTCGAAGAAGCGAATGTAGGCGCCGTAAAAAATAATGCGCGCCGCGTCTACGTCGCCCCACCGCACGCGTTCCTCAATCGTATATTTTTTGTGCTCAGTCAAATCAAAAAATCGTGAATCGTGAATCGTGAATGGAAAGACCCTTTGTTGTTGTCACGCTTTAGGGTCCTTAGCGCCCGGAAATCGTCATCGTGCTTAGGATTGGATCTCCATTTACGATTCACGATTTACGATTTACTAAGTTTCAGATGATTTGTTTGTGCCGCCTCAGCTACCGCTAAAATAAATTCTCTCAATTCTACCGGCTTCGAGAGATAGCGCTGGTAGCCTGCCGAAAGCGCCCGTTCGCGGTCTTCTTCCTTAGCATAGGCCGTAATAGCAATGGCGGATATTTTTGGCGCGAGGTCAAGCGCCATGACTTTCTTAATCAGGTCGTAGCCATCTTCGCCAGGCATCGCAATATCAGAAATCAGCACATGTGGCTGGGAAATCATTATTGAATCCATCGCTGCCGCCGCAGAAGAGACGGCCCTTACGGTGGCGCTACGCTGCTTTAGCGCCGCCGTTAGCAGCTCGAGCGTATCTTTGTCATCATCCACAACCAACACCTGTATCCCGGCCAAAACGTTATCTGCACGCGGGGCCTGATCATTCTGCTGTGCGCCATCCGGTGGCGGGTTCAACTTAGCAAGCGAACCGATCAGCGGCAGGCGCAAGCGAAAAGTCGCGCCTTTGCCGTCGCCATCGCTGGCCGCGCTGATTCGTCCGCCGTGGATTTCTACCAGATGGCGCGCGATTGCCAGTCCTAAACCCAACCCGCCGTGTTGGCGTGTAGAAGTGCTGTCGGCCTGGCGAAATCTGTCGAAAACAAATGGCAGGAACTCCGGACGAATACCCTGCCCATTATCGGCTATTTCGATCTCTACTTCGGATTCGAGCTGTCGCAGCGAAAGCCGCACCTGGCCGCCGGGCGGCGTGAACTTCACCGCGTTGGACAATAGATTCCACAAGACCTGTTGCAGACGATTCGCATCGCCGGAAACGACGGTCGGCTCGCGCTCGAAATCAACCTCGATCTTGATGCCTTTCGCTTCCGCCGTCGGGCGCACGACATTCACTGCCGCTTCCAAAACCGACGCGAGCTCAATCGGATGCAGCTCAAGATAAAGATTGCCGGTGATGATGCGCGAGACGTCGAGTATATCGTCGATGATCTGGGCCTGGGCTTTTGCGTTGCGCTTGATTGTCTCAATTGCCCGCTCGGCCATCTCAGTTTCCAGACCACCTTCAAGCATTCGCGACCAGCCGAGGATCGCCGTCAAGGGCGTGCGGAGTTCGTGCGAAACTGTCGCCAGAAATTCATCTTTCAAGCGGTTGGATTCTTCCGCAGCAGCGCGTGCCGTGCTTTCGCGTTCGAGCAGTCGCACATTTTCGATCGCAACCGCCGCCAGGTTTGCCGCCATGCGCATGGCCGTCGCGTGCTCTTCTCGGTAAGCAGCAGGATCATAGGTCTGCACTTCAATGGTGCCGATGACGCGACCCATCACAGACATCGGCACAGACAGCGAAGATTGAGGCCGCAAGCCATTGTCCGGGCCCACCAATACCGCCGGGTGCCCGCGAGTTGTATTCATGTAGTCGTTGGTAATAACAATCTGGTTCGTTCGCACGGCGCGGCTGTTGGGTCCGCTTGATGTCACCGGCATCGGCGGCAGTTGCGAAGTATCAAGTTCGACCCCATCCGCCCACCCATAAACGGCGGTACGCACGTCGCGAATCGGATCGTAAAGAGAAACGAACAGTCCCTGACAGGGAACGGAAACAAATGAGAAGTCTTTTAGCACGCGGAAGATTGCCGCCAGGTCGCGCGCGGTGCCGAAAGTCTGGGCCAGGCCGGAAACTCGTTCGAGCAGTCGTTCATAGGTTGAGAGCGCGCGCTGGTCTGCCTGCCGCAAGGTCTCTTCGGCGCGACGGCGCATAGTGATGTCACGCGCAATTCCCTGAACACCTACTGGCTTTCCGTCTTTTAGTATGAGCTTGCTGCTGATCTCAAGAGTTAGCGCGCGGCCATCGATCGATCGCATTTCCATTTCATAGTTCGTTCGCTCCTCACCAAGTAGCTTTCGCTCCAGCATATGGCGCGTAGTCTCCATTGATTCAGGAGTGATGAACTCTGTCAGGCTCTTGGTCAGCAAGTCCGATCGCTTGTAACCAATGATAAGTTCTGCAGCTTTGTTAATCGAGGTGAGATTGCCATCCAGATCCATTGTGTAGACGATGTCGTTTGCGTTTTCCACCAGGTCGCGATAGCGCTCTTCACTTTCTTTCAGCGCTTTTTCAGATACCTGAAGCTTAAGGGAGGAAGTTTCAACTGCCGCGCGCGCGCGCGTCTCCAAATGCGCTAAGCCAAACATAAGCAAACTTATGATCACTCCGGCGGTCAGCGTGTA
>JBPCLZ010000193.1:0-78717 GCA_051002775.1 Pyrinomonadaceae bacterium
TCAACCGCGTAAAGACTCAGCCCTGTTACGTCGGTTGGTACACCGGTGAGGTTCAGTTTGATCCTGGTGCCGTTGTCGTCACGCAAAATCGTAGCGACACCCTTGGCGCCGGTGATTGTGACCGGATTCAGGTTGACGATAGTTTCCTTACCTACCGGATATTCCACCACGGTGTAGGTGCCGTCAGGATGCTGAGTGGTCTTGGTAACGGTGGTTGGGGTTGTGACTGTGGTGGTTGTTGTGGTTCCTGTTTGCGCAGCGGCCAGCGCCGCAATTGAAAAGATAAGCACCGCGCTCGCCAGTAGAGAAATACATTTATTCATAGTTAGTCTTGCTCCTTAGGTTAGAACTTAATCGCGATTAAGTCGGGCGTTGGGGGAAGATTCGGTAAATGCTCAATTAAGAGTCGCAAGCATTGTGCCCGAGACTCCCGACCGAAATATTGCCGATTCGTCCGGTTTTTTGTGGGAATCAGGGGGGTGAGGCGACGCACATCAATACACGTGTGTATGGCATCTCTTCGGCCGATGTTAACGGCTTTATTGCTGGGAATTGGCTTGAATTGAGGGGGTGAAGAGGGGCGGTGGTTCACGCTGACGACTACGTTAGTAGCTCTTAAGTTCAGTGATCGCTGTCAAAACATCATTCGCTTGCGGCAGGATGGTATCTTCCAATTGCGGAGCGTATCCGACGAATGTGTCCAGGGCGGCGACCCGACCGACGGGCGCGTCAAGATATTCGAAGAGTTCGCTGGAAATGCGCGCAGCGATCTCCGCGCCGTAACCGAATGAGAGTGAGTCTTCATGCGCGACGATCACTTTGCTGGTCTTTTTCACTGAGGCTGAAATCGCATCCCAGTCGTAAGGCGCGAGGCTGCGCAAATCAACAATCTCAACACTGATCCCCTGCTGCTCGGCTTGCTTGGCTGCGACCACTGAGCGTTGCACCAGCGCTCCGTAAGTAATAATCGAAAGATCTTTTCCTTCGCGCACCGTTTTTGCCTTGCCGAACGGGATCATAAAATCTTCACCCGGATACTGGGATTTGTTGTAAGCCTGACGATACAGATGTTTGTGTTCGAGAAACAGGACCGGATCGTCACAACGAATCGAAGTGCGCAGCAAACCGTTCGCATCCAGCGCGTTCGAGGGATAGACAACGCGCAAACCGGGAATCTGCGTGAAGGTCGAAACGCCAGACTGCGAATGGTAGACGGCCCCCCCTTTGAGATAACCGCCGACCGGAACGCGCATAACCACCGGCGCACTCCAGTCGCCGCCTGAACGCCAACGCATCAAAGCAAGTTCGTTACGAATCTGATGCATCGCCGGCCAGATGTAATCGAAGAACTGGATCTCAACCACCGGTTTCAACCCCCGCGTGGCCATACCGATTGCGCGACCGACGATGTTGGCTTCGGCCAGTGGGGAATTAAAGACGCGCGCACTACCAAACTTTCGCTGCAGATTGGCGGTGACCTTAAACACACCGCCCTTGCCTTTAACTTTGTCCAATGATTCTTCGCGCGAGCAATCAGCGACGTCTTCGCCGAAGACAATAATGCGCGGATCGCGAGCCATCTCGGTGTGCATGCAACGGTTGATCAAGTCAACCATTGTTCCCGGATTACCTGTTAAGTGGGCGCTAACTTCAGTATCAAAAGCTTTTGAAGTCGGGTCGACTGTCGGTGAGTACACATACAGCTTTGCAGTTTCGGGAGCTGGTTGCGCACTGGCGAGCGCGGCGTCGGCGGCTTCATTAACGGCGGCGTCAATCTCGTCCTTGATTTTTTGCAGGCCTTCCTGATCGATGACACCTTCGTCGATCAAGAGCGCGCCAAAACGCTTAACCGGATCCCGTTCCGCGTCAGCTGTGCGTTCCTCATCCGGTCGATAGAGGCGTTCATCGTCTGAAAGCGAATGCGAATAGGGCCTGATTACTTTGGCGTGGACGAAAGCCGGGCCTTTTCGCTGCCGGCAATACTCAACCGCGCGCTGCATCGTTTGCAGAGACTCGATCGGATCCGTGCCGTCGCACCGCTGCAAAAACAAGTTTGGAAAATTTTCCACCAGACGCGAGACGTCGCCGCCGGCAGTTTGGACTTCAACCGGGACGCTGATCGCGTAGCCGTTGTCTTCCAACAGAAACAGCACCGGTAATTTCAAATTGCAGGCAGTATTAAGTGCCTCCCAAAACTCGCCTTCGCTGCTGGTGCCGTCGCCGAGCGAAACGTAAACCACTTCGTCTTTTTGAAAGTTTGAAGCGCGTTTGTTTAGTTCCTTGATCAGCTTGAAGCGATAGCTTGCTTCGGCGCAACCGACTGCCTGAAGTAATTGCGTTCCCGTTGGCGACGACTGCGAAACGATGTTTAGTTTTTTATGGCCCCAGTGCGAAGGCATCTGGCGCCCGTGTGAGTTGGGATCTTTTTCAGCACCAACCGCGGACAACAATTGTTCCAACGGCGTCATACCCAGCTGCAAACAAAGAGCGCGATCGCGATAGTAGGGATAGAACCAGTCGTAAGCCGGCTTGAGCGCCATGCCGGCGGCAACCAGCACCGCTTCGTGACCGGCGCCGCTAATCTGAAAGAAGATCTTGTTCTGGTTCTTGAGCTGTATCTCTTTGTCATCGAGGCGGCGCGAGAGATACATCGTGCGATATATCTTCACCATTTCTTCCGGCGACAGCCTAGCGCCCCCCTCTTGTTGAGGGACTCGATCCGGCTTAGACGAAGGCGGCTCCAGCCTTGCGGGAGCAGGCTTGGCTGCGGTGGCCGCCTTTTGTTCCGCTGGCTTTTGCTCAGCAGCTGCGCCAACGCGTTTCGCTGCTTCGGCATTGGTCTTGGGGACAAGTTTTAATACTTTGGTATCAGGCATGATTTGTATTAGTGGCACAGACTTTAGTCTGTGGTTCCGCAAGTAAACACAGACTGAGGTCTGTGCAACGGACGCCGCGGTCTACTACAACCGGCTTTCCAAAATCGTTCGATACTCTTCTGCCATCGATGGATGACCATGCTGCGTTGCGGCTGCAATTCCGCGTTGATAGGTTTCTCGGGCCTTATCAGCTCGACCGGATTTCTCATACGCTCGGGCCAGCATTCCGTGAGCGTTGCCTTCGTCATCTGAAATTGCCAGGTAGCGTTCCAATGTTTCAATCATCTCCTCGGTCTGGCCGGCTTTCTCATACTCTTTTGCCAGGCCAAACAGGATGCTGCTGTTGATCGGATCATTCACCAGCATTTGCTTGAAGATGTCTATGCGTGTGGCGGCCATGCTCTTGGTGAGCAGTAAGCAGTGAGCGGTGAGCAGAAAAAAAACTGCTTACGGCTTACCGCTCACTGCTTACCTCCAATCAGCAGTTTCGCGATCGTTTGCAATTGCATATTCGAAGTGCCCTCGTAAATTGCGCCAATCTTCGAGTCGCGCCAGTATTTTTCCACCGGATAGTCTTTGACGTAACCGTAACCGCCGTAAAGTTCGATCGCTTTCGAGGCAATTCGTTCAGCCGCGCGCGATGAATAAAGTTTCGCCATCGCTGCTTCCTTCACGAAATTCATGCCGGCGTCTTTCATGCGCGCCGCGTTGTATACCATCAAGCGCGCGGCTTCCAGGTCGGTAGCCATTTCGGCCAATTGAAACTGCACGCCCTGGAATTGATTGATTGATTTGCCAAACTGCTGGCGCTCGCCGGTGTAGGCCAGCGCTGACTCCAAAGCGCCGCGCGCGATTCCGATCATTTGGGCCCCGATACCGATGCGGCCTTCGTTCAGCGTTTCAATGGAAGTCTTGTAACCCTTGCCAACTTCGCCCAGCACATTTTCTTTCGGGACGATGCAGTCTTCGAGAATCAATTCGGTCGTCGAGGACGCGCGGATGCCCAGTTTGTCTTCCTTCTTCCCCACGGTGAAGCCGGCGAAACTCTTTTCAATAATGAGAGCGGTAATGCCGCGATAGCCAGCCTCGGGATTTGCGTTTGCAAACAAAACAAAGATCTCGGCCTCGTTTCCGTTAGTGATCCACAACTTCTGTCCGTTGAGAAGAAAGTGGTCGCCCTTGTCGACGGCGCGAGTTTGCATCGCAAAAGCATCAGAGCCCGAACCTGCCTCGCTCAGCGCATAGGCTCCGACTTTTTCGCTTGCCAGTTGCGTTAGATATTTTTCTTTTTGTTCCTGGGTGCCCCAGCGAATCAGGGCGTTGTTAACCAGCGTATTCTGCACGTCAACGAAGACGCCGACCGATGCATCTATGCGCGAGAGTTCCTCGACTGCGATGATCGCGGTGAAGAATGACGAGCCTGCGCCGCCAAACTCTTCGGGCGTTTCAATGCCCATTAGCCCGAGATTAAAACATTGCTTGATGAGCGCCGGATCGAGTTTGCCGTGCGCATCCATTTCCTCGACGCGTGGTCGCAGTTCACCTTCTGCAAATTCGCGCACGCTCGAGCGAAACATCTGCTCGTCTTCAGAGAGGGTAGTCAGAACGCGACCGCCGCCCTGACCATATTCATCGATGGCTGCTTGAGATTGACTCATCTTCACCTGATTCGCCGGAATGTGCTGCTTTACTGCTGCATCATAATCAAGGCAAAACTAAAAAGGCAAAAGCTGAACTGAGCCGCCCAGACCATTATGAGTTTTATCTTTAAATCGTTAAATGCCAGCGAGCCTTGCTTCTGTAGGAATCACCGACGCTGTGGTAACGTAAGTTTTTCGAATGACTACGCGAACTACACCCGGAGACGTTCTGGAAAACGATTCGAAACAACGAAAGCGCAACACGAGGAAACTGGCTCCGCTCGGAATCCTGTTCGCTCTCCTCGGCCTGTTGCTCTTTGCATATTTCGTCAGGAATGCCGGCGTCTCCAAAATCCTCGACGGTATCAAACGTCTCGGGGCAGGATTCCTATTGATACTTGCTATCTCAGCAGTCCGTCATGTGGTTCGCGCATTCGCCTGGACCAAATGTTTTGAGGAGCCGTATCGACTTAGGTTTCGAGATGCCTTCGCCGCAAGGTTAATGGGCGACGCCCTCGGCAATATCATTCCATTCGTCAGCATGGCTGTGGCTGAGCCATCAAAAGCGATGTTTGTGCGACATCGTGTTCCATTAATAGTTGGACTGTCCGCCATAGCCCTCGAGAATATCTTCTATAGTTTCTCGGTTGTGCTGTTCATTTTTTCCGGTACCATGACGCTGATGCTTAGTTTTCCGTTACCTCCAGCCTTGCGCTACTTGAGCATTGGCGCGCTGGTTATCACCGCGGCTTTTGTGCCCGTGGTCTACTTGATTATTAATAAGCAGTGGCGATTCTTAAGTGGCGCTCTGGCTTTCTTTGGCGCGCGTGAGTTTGCCAAAAGCCGGGTTGAGAAAACCTTACCGCGCGCTCGAATATTGGAAGATCGCGTCTACGGTTTTTACCAACGCAACCGGCGTCTCTTAATTCCAATCTTTGGTCTTGAGCTGTGTTTTCATCTGGCGGGCGTTCTGGAGATTTATACCACACTGTCTTTCATTAGCGATGTAATTGCGCCCACCATATTGGCTGCGTTCATCCTCGAATCAGTTAACCGAATCATTAACGTTGTCTTTAAGTTTATCCCGTTTCGTCTCGGCGTTGACGAAGGTGGGAGCGGCCTCGTTTCTAAAATATTAGGCCTTACCAGACCAGTCGGCGTGACGTTGGCCATCGTACGTAAGGCGCGCGACCTGTTTTGGACTGCTGTTGGGGTGGTATTGATGATTCGGCGCGGATTGTCTCCAGCGACTGCATTAACTGAAGAAGAACCTATTGTTGAAGAGGCTGCGGGTTAACGAACTGCAAGGCGCGGAAGGAGTTCGGTTGAAGACGTGTGGTTTATCACTCGTAAGCCAGAGCGCTGACGGCGTCGAGATTTGAAGCGCGCAGAGCAGGATAGAGTGCGCCTATCGCTCCTCCCAGGATACCAATCGTGGCAGCTGTGATGGCCCAACCCCAACTGTACTCGAAGGGGAGCCCATAGATGCGATGAATTGCAAAGCCGGCGAGGAATGACAAAATGAATCCTGCAACCAATCCAACCGCGCTGATCAAGATTGCTTCGGATTCAATAATCATCACGATATAACGTCGCGATGCGCCCATGGCTTTCAAGATACCAATCTCGCGCGTGCGCTCGGTGATGGTTGTATACATTGCGAGCATCACCACCAGCGCGCTCACGAATGCGGCGAGTCCTACCAGGATTCGCAGAAAAACCCCGAGATAAGGAATGCTTTTTTCCAGATTGGTAAACAGCTCGCGGGTGAACTGAATCTTGTTGCCTGGCAACTGCGCGTCGATACGTTGGGCTACCGCTACCTGATCGTTGGGATTGCGCACTTTTACGAGAATATAGGTGCAGCGGCCGGGCGACTCGAGTGTTTCCTGCAGCGCCGCCAGTGTCATCTTCACCCGCGCGCCTGACTCCGGCGCGTAAATCCCAACAATTCGATAGGGCTTGTCGCCAAAAAGTTTGATAGTGCTTCCCACGGAAAACTTATTGTTCCTGGCCTTTGTTTCGTCGATCACGACCTCGTCCGCGGCTTGCGGCGCTTTGCCGCTTTCCAGATGGATCTGATTGACCCGCGCCCATGGTTCCCACTCGACGCCTTCAATCTGTTCAAAACCAAACCCGCGCCCGCCTTGAGATACATAACGAATAACCGGCAACACTTCTTCAACGCCTTCGATCTGTTTCAAGCTGTCTACATACTTCGTGCTGAGGTTGGCGGTCGAAGCTGTTAGCTGTATCGAACCTGGCCTGGTAAAGATTATTTCTGCGCGTACGTTCGAAGCACGGCGTTGCAGATCGTTGGACATGCCGCGCGCCAGGCCGGTAAAGAGCATTATCAAACAAACACCCAGGGCGACCCCGGCGACGCTTACCAGCGTGCGAATGGGACGCTGTCGAATGTTTGAAGTGACAAGATTGTCCATGCAGAATTGTTCAGGCTGCAGTTATGCTGGCGCAAAATGTTTCGCGACAAACAATAAGACATTTTGGTCTCGCTGCCAAAAGCCAGACCAATCGTACGAGTGAAACTGTTGTGACAGGTTTAGGCTAGTATGACGATTAAAAGGGCCGGCTCTTGTTGACAACAGTGAGACCCGACATGCATTTAGCTTCCCAGGACACAGCTATAGATGGACCAGGTGCACCGAATACTGCGGACACGTGGCGGCGAAGAGATCGAAGTCTAATCATCGCAGCTTTGGTCGTCCTTATTGCTGTCGGCGCTGCCTTTCGCGTGGCCCACCTTGGAGCTATCGGATTTGCGGAGAACGAAGTTAACAAAGTTGATGCCGTTAGGGCCTACGAGCGCGGCGACATCACCGCCAATGGGCGAACATCCTATGCTGATGAAAGCGTTAATGTTTGTGTCCGTGAAAGCGGCGCGCGCTCTGGCGGGCCAGGGACATGCAATCAGCGACGAAGTGGCCTTCCGTGTTCCCAATGCACTTTTCGGCGCCCTCACCGTTATCCCTCTGTTTCTGTTGACGGCTGCGTTCTTCGATTCGTGGACGGGATTATTGGCCGCAGCTTTCTGGAGCGTGGGCGTCAATGCCATAACTTTTAATCGCATTGGCAAGGAAGACACGCTGCTGGTCTTCTTCATGCTCTTCGCTTTCTATTTTTATTTGCGCGCCAAGCAAACGAGCCCACGCAACATCAAGGTTCGCCGACGGAATTACATCCTTAGCGGAATCTCTTTCGGCTTGATGATGGCGTCGAAATACTTCCCGCACTATTTCGGCTTGAACGCTCTTTATCATCACTACTTTCGGGTGCGAAAAAGTGAACCTGGCGACCCGCCCGGCAAAGTGTTTGTCTCGTTTTACATAGCCATGGCGGTTGCGTTCTTGTTGGCCAATCCGCCGGTTTTGTTACCACAGGTTTGGAGTTATCTCGACGCCTATATGAGCGAGCGTTTGTTGGTCCATTCGGGTTATCTGTTTGCGGATCACCTTTACAAAAACAACATGTCGAGCACGCCGTTCTGGGGAACACCAATCTACTTCTATCTGCTGTTCATGGCGATCAAGATACCGCTGACAGTGCTGGCCGCTTTCGTTGCCGGCGTGGCGGTTTCGATCAAGCGCCGGTGGCACCCGGGCTATGCGTTTGCGCTGTTTATGTTCCTCTTCTGGATTGTTCCGTATTCGTTGGTGGGAGCGAAATGGTTGCGTTATACCCTATCGCTTATGCCATTCGTTTATATGCTGGCAGCAGCAGGCGCAGTCGCCCTTGGAGAATTCGTTAGCGGGAGGCTGGGTAATTCACAGCGAGCAACGTTGGTCGCCCGCGCAACGGTCTTGATTATATTTGTGGCACTGCCGGGGTGGACCGCTTACAAGGCAGCTCCGCATTATGCCTTGTACACGAATGCGCTGGCTGCGGATAAGATTGGCTACTATTTTCCGCACGACGAGTTTTATGACGATGGCCTGCGCGAAGCGATCCAGTTTGTGTGCGAAAGAGCGCCACGAGGTGCAATCATCGCGCATGAAACCCCGGCTGCTACGCATTATTACCTCGAACGATTTGGCCGCACGGATCTGGTTTCCCAGGCGATCTCGGCGCCGGAGTTTCAAGTGGCAAACATATCCGGCCCTGCTTACATTATTGTTCAGCGCGGCCGCACGTATTTCGAAAATCGCGACGAGCTTGCGTTAGTACGTCGCACCTTTACCAGGCTATATGAAGTGAAGGTGAACGGAATCGTGGCGGCCGAAGTGTTTACGAATCAAAACCAATAAGGGTGAGTAACTATGAAGTCAGTTAGAAAAGCCGTGCCGCCTTTGTTCCTGCTGTTCGTGGCGCTGATCGTCGCGAGCTTTCCGCTTTCCGGTTATGTAGTTTCCAGCAAGCGAATCCATATCGTAATCCTGGGCACGACCGACCTGCATGGAAATCTTTACCCGACGGATTACTACACCAACAAGCCCGACAATCGCGGCCTCGCCAAAATAGGGACGCTGGTTCGCCAGATTCGCAAAGAAAACCCCAACGTGATGCTGATCGATTCCGGCGACACGATTCAGGGATCGCCAATGGAATATTTCCACAACAAGAAAAACAATACGCCGCCAGATCCGATCATGCTGGCTATGAACGAGCTGCGCTATGACGCGATGGCAGTCGGTAATCATGAATACAACTTTGGCTTGAAGGTGCTTGAAAAGGCGCGCAGCGAAGCCAAGTTTCCGTGGTTGTCGGCTAACACTCACAACAAAGGTACGGCGCGTGCGCACTATCAACCCTACATCGTCAAAGAAGTCGCCGGAGTGAGAGTTGCGGTTTTGGGATTGACGACCCCGGGAGTTCCAACGTGGGAAAACGTCCAGAATTATGAAGGTCTGGAGTTCCACGACCCGTTAGTCGAAGCGAAGAAGTGGGTTCCGTTACTGCGGGCGCAAGAGCGCGCCAACGTGGTCGTCATTGCCATGCACATGGGCATCGAAGAAGACTTGCGCACCGGCGAACTCAATCCCGGACAAGTGCAAAATGAAAATGCTGCCGTTGCAATAGCTAGGCAAGTGCCTGGCGTCGATTTGATATTCATGGGCCATACGCATCGGGACGTGCCGTCGGTTGTTATCAATGGTGTGCAGTTATTGCAGGCCAATTATTGGGGACGGCATTTGGCTCGCGCTGATCTTTACCTGCAAAACGACGGTAGTCGATGGGCAGTTTATGCCCGGTCAACCCGCACGATTGCGGTGGATGACAAGGTTGCGGCCGATGCGGAGCTATTGAAAATCGGAGAGCCGTATGATCGCGAAACGCAGGCCTGGTTGTCGCATACTATTGGTGAGTCCGCTGCGGAGTTGACTGCAACCGAAGCGACGTTCCGTGACACTGCAATTTTGGATTTGGTTCAGCGCGTGCAAATGGAAGCGGGTAAGGCAGACGTTTCGATGGTCGCAAGTTTCAATCAGAGGGCGCGGATCGCAAAAGGGCCTGTGACGGTGCGCGACATTGCCGGACTCTACATCTATGAGAACACGCTGGTGGTATTGGAAGTCACCGGGCGACAACTAAAGGAGGCGCTGGAGCACTCGGCCAAATACTTTCGACCGTATGAACCAGGAAAAACTGCGCGCGACCTGGTGGACGAAAAGATTCCGACTTACAACTTTGATATTGCGGCCGGCGTTACGTATGACCTGAATCTTTCAAAACCTTTCGGACAGCGAATCGAAAACCTTCAATTCCGCGGCCAGCCCCTTGCTCCTACTCAAAAACTGCGGCTGGCAACAAACAACTATCGAGTTAATGGCGGAGGCGGCTACGTGATGTACAAAGGCGCCCCGGTTGTTTATCGATCAAGCGAGGAAATTCGGGAACTAATTATTGATTGGGTAGAGCGCCACAACACTATCCCCACGGAACCTGATAACAATTGGAAGATTGTGCCGTAATAGTCCATTGAACTTTGGACTTGTTCAGAAAACCAAAACGGCAACCCGGGGGCATTGGGTCGCCGTTTTGGTTTGCGACAATCAGCCGGAGAGTGGGGAGCCGGCCGTTGCGTGGGGAATCCAGTCAGAACCTAATACTGAGACACTTGCGCGCGCGTGTCAGATGCGGTTACGTCTCTGACGTTAGCCTCTGCCTTCGTCATCGATAGAGCATTCGTGGACGCCACTGCCGTCATCAGCGCCAAAACGATTATTACCGCCAGCAGGGAGAATCCTTTCAAGATTTCTTTCTTCATGTTGCCAACCTCGCCATCACTTCTTCCGTCGTGTGCGTTCCCTTAATGCCAATTCCGTGCCATGACTCGGTCTACGATGGCGCGATGTGTTTGAGTTGTAACCCCAGCGCCATTGCGGTTAATTGATCGCGGGTATCGGGCGGAAGCGACTCAGGGATGGATGCTTTCTATCCAATGAGATAGCGAGCGTGCCGTTTGGATAGGAGTGAGCGGGCGAAACTATTGCTCCAAACAGTGAGGTGCAAGTAAACTGCCCACGCCAGACTGCAAAGCTCACACGACTCAACGATTCAATGAACCCTCGACTTACAGCAATTGCCGGCCGACTTAAAGGGGCCGTCTTTTCAATTGAAGAATTTCCGGTGGTAATCGGCCGAGAGACGGCGGCCACGCTCTGTCTCGCCGACGCGTCTGTGTCGCGGCGGCATTCCCAGATAGAAAAGGAGAACGATCAGTTTGTAATTTTGGATCTGGAAAGTCTCAACGGGACCTTCATTAACGACGTCCCGATCAAGCGGCGAACCCTGCAGCACGGCGACCGCGTTCGAATTGGAGATTCGCAATTCTTGTTCCTGCTGCAAGAGAGTGATACGGCTGCGTTGGCCACCAGCGTTCAGTTTGACGACACTTCGAGCGTCAGTGGCTCAACCTTGCAGATCAAATTTAATGACGCGCTCTATCTGATGGCGCGTGACCTGAGCGCGCTGATGAAGATTAGCACTACGATCAACGCGATTCGCGGTGTTGAAGAACTAAGAAAGACATTGTTGGAGTTGCTGTTTGAGGTAGTGCCCGCTGAGAGGGGTGCGGTCCTGCTTACGGCGGAGCACGGAAAAGATGAGGACATGGAATTTGATTCCGTCTTTGCATTGCACCGGCACCGCGGCCCGGATAAGTCCCTTAAGATAAGCAGAACCATAACCAGATCTGTCCTTGAAGCACGCGAGGCTATTTTAATCTCGAACCAACCTGAAGCGCCGAGTCTCCGATCTGAAAGCCTGGTTCGCGATCGGCCACACTCCATCCTTTGCGTGCCCCTGATAATGCTCGATCATCCCATCGGCGTAATTTACCTTGACACCCGCGAACCCGATGCCGACTTCGACAAGGATCACTTGCAACTGGTTACCGCCATCGCAGCAATCAGCGCCGTAGCAATTGAAAATGCTCGGCATATCGAGTGGCTTGTGAGTGAAAACCAAAGACTGATTGCTGATTTTGATATCGAGCACAACATCGTCGGTGAAAGCTCCGCGGTCCGGGATGTCCTGCAGTTTATTTCCAAAGTCGCGCCCACGGATTCGACAGTACTCATCTCAGGCGAGAGTGGCACCGGCAAGGAGCTGGCGGCGCGCGCCATTCATCAAAACAGTAAGCGTGCAAACAAACCCTTCATGGCAGTTAACTGCGCTGCGCTTGCCGAATCTCTGCTTGAAAGCGAACTGTTCGGACATGAAAAGGGTTCATTCACCGGGGCGCTGGTACAGAAGAAGGGCCGTCTGGAAGTGGCAGAGGGGGGCACCGTATTCCTGGACGAAATCGGCGATTTGGCCCCAGCCCTTCAAGTGAAGCTGCTACGCGTGCTTCAGGAACGTGAATTCGAGCGCGTCGGCGGAACTAGACCAATCAAGCTGGACATCAGAGTGATTGCGGCGACCAATAAAAACCTTGAAGAGGCGGTGAGCACGGGAGCATTTCGACAGGATTTGTATTACCGGCTGAATGTTGTGAGTTTAGAGATGCCGCCGCTAAGAAATCGTCTTGAGGACATTCCACTGCTGGCAAACTACTTTGCCGCGAAATATGGCAAGCGATGCAACCGGCGAGTCATGGGGACGTCGCCGCAAGCAATTGCCCGCCTGGTGGCGTATCAATGGCCCGGCAATGTGCGCGAGCTGGAAAATGCCATCGAACGAGCGGTAGTGTTGGGAACTACTGAAAGAATTTTGCCCGAAGATTTGCCTGAATCGGTGCTTGAAGCGGCGAGTATCGCTGCTGAGGAGCCGACTAAATATCACGAAGCGGTAAGGCAAACCAAGAAGCAGCTCATTTTGACCACGATGGCCCAGGTGAATGGCAGCTTTACGGAAGCGGCAAAAAAATTAGGAGTACATCCGAATTACCTGCATCGGTTGATTCGCAATCTTGATTTGAAGGAACAGATCAAAAAATAAATGCTGCTCAAAACCGGGCGCAGCAAACACTAATGATGGCCCTAGACGTCGAAGGGTTATTCTCGTTTGGGGAAAAAAAAGCTTAGTTCCCGCAATTAATCAAGGTCGGTGCTTATTGTTACAGAATGTAAGGAAGAAACTCGCCCTTGGATAGCGCTATTATCGAATTTCAGAGTCGCGCGGTCATTGCCGATGATGAAGCTTTTTTGTTTCGCTTGTACGCAGCCACGCGAGAGGATCTCGACGCTGTCGGTTTGCCCCAGGAAAAGAAAGCTGTGCTGCTAAAGCTACAGTTCAACGCGCAACGTCAGCAATATGCGTTCGCATTTCCCGAAGCAGACCACAGTATACTTATGGTTGAAGGCCAGCCGGTCGGCCGGACATTCATAAACCGGCAGCCCAGTAACTACTGCCTTGTCGTTATAACGTTGCTGCCCTTGTTTCGTGGCCGCGGTCTGGGCACGGTTGTAATAAACGACCTTCTTGGTAACGCCGCCAGCGAACGCTATCGTGACGCTACACGTGCGAAAACAAAACGAAGCAACTCCCGCATCCAATCAAAGCTGCCCCCGCCCTCATTGAAGTTTTCAAAACCAGCTGCTAACGCCTTGATTCGAGCTATAAACTTGACTCGAGTCGCTAGTATTCATTATCTGCGCCGAGGTCCCGTCAACTTGGTAAGAGTAATCACTAAATGCACGGTCGGCGAAAACGCAGATGTAAGAACTCTTTCATCTTTCTTGAATAGTCAATTGTCAAAATAGTATAAGCCCCGTAATTGGCGAGTGCTGAACGTACTCGTCGCGCAGTTTGCGCTTGTTCCCTTCACGGAGAGTGAGTAGCGGCTGCGCGTCGCATTCCTAACGGATTGCGGTAAGAGCAGGGCGTCACCTTAGATAAGTGACGCCCATTTTTTGTGGCAGTGAGCGAGAATCGTTTGCAGCGAGCAGTTGCCTTCCTAGTAGGTGCCCCTTCTAAGAAAACGCCTGGTTTTTCTCTTCTCCCTTTCATCTGGTTCCTTGCCCGCCCATCGTCAATTATGCGGAAGGCCAAATAGGGGTGGTGCGCGTTACCGGTTTCCCCCACTAAGCGCGGATCTAGACGGAACGAATGAAGTCCGCAAGCGGAGGTGAGGTAGCGCTCTTCCGCCTTTTATTATTGATACCCGCGCCTTTGCACAAAGGTGACTGGTTGCTCCCTGAGCAACGCCAATTGCGGCAAGCCGCAACCAAATCGCTCCTGACTCTTTGATTCAATACTTCAAGACTTTTTGTGCAAAGCCGATACCCGCGCCACTAACTGAAATTATGTTGCTCAACTCCTTAACCGAAAACGACCCAATGCAAGAAATGTGGCTCTATCCTTGACCGCTAGCAAGAATGCTGGTAAAAATCTGACCACATTCCTAGGGCTTGTCTTCTGGTAATCCCCGGATCAACGTGCGGAAATTTTTTAATTGTTTTTGAAAGGACCGATTTATGCCTAACGCCCTGCGACCCCCTGCGCGCACTCGTCTGCCTTTATTCATGACATTACTACTATTGTTCGCCTTGGGCGCCGTGTTGATATTTGGCCCCAATCTGCGGAGTGCGAGCGCCGCCAGCGTCGTGCTTGCTGGATGGGGTTTCGAAGGGGTAACCACGACGAATACCGGTCAGACGCCAACTGTCAGCGCCGGTTCTGCCACTGCTGATTCGGGAGCTTTGACTGCGGGTTCGGCTTTTACTGCATTCCACACCAATGTAGCCACAACCTGGAGTAATCCTGCCGGGAACGGTTCGGTGAAATCGCTTTCAGCGAACACCTGGAGTGTCGGAGATTACTTTCAGTTTTCATTCAGCACGGCCGGTTATAGCGCGATCAGCATCACCTGGGATCAAACGGGCAGTGGTACAGGACCCAGAGACTTCAAAGTCCAATACAGCACGAACGGAACTACGTTTACCGACGCAACCGGAGCAAATAGTACTTATTCGCTCGCTACACCTGCTATTGCCTGGTCGTCCGGGAGCACGAGCCTTGCATCAAGAAGGACACTTGATCTCAGCAGCGTTCCAGCGCTGGATGATCAAACCACGGTCTATATCCGGCTGGTTGACACCTCAACGACGAACATTAATGGAACCGCAGTCGCGAGTGGAGGTACGGGCCGGGTCGATAACTTTAGCGTCAGCGGTACCGCCGGCGTGACGCCCTCGCCGACCCCCACTCCGACGCCGACACCGACGCCGACTCCCACGCCTACGCCAACGCCGACTCCGACGCCAACTCCGACGCCAACACCGTCACCAGTGGCAACAAACGTGATCATCAACGAGATCGATTCGGACACGCCCGGCAGTGACACCGCCGAATTCGTTGAGCTATATGACGGGGGCGTCGGCAATACGTCGCTGAATGGTTTGGTTGTAGTTTTCTTTAACGGCAATGGCGACGTGTCTTATGCTGCGTTTGACCTTGATGGCTTCAGTACTGACGCGAGTGGTTACTTCATCCTCGGCAATCCCGGAGTGCCTGGGGTGGATTTGACTTTCCTTCCTGGCCCGGCGGGCCTTCTACAAAACGGGCAGGACGCAGTAGCACTCTATGCCGCGAGCGCAACAGATTTTCCGAATGGCACGGCTGTTACGACTACCAACCTTCAGGACGCTATCGTCTATGACAACGGACAGGCTGATGATCTCGGACTCCTGGTCTTGCTGAACCCAAACGAACCGCAGGTCAACGAGGGAGGTCCAAATAATTCTATTGGGCGTTGTCCTAACGGTACCGGCGGAGCACGAAATACATCTACTTATTTCCAGGGAATCCCCAGTCCTGACGCTGCAAGTAACTGTCCGCCTCCGCAACCACCGAGTATCAGCCCCATCTTGATTAGTCAAATATATGCCGGCGGTGGCAACAGCGGAGCAACTTATCAGAACGATTATGTTGAGTTGTTCAATCGCAGTGGCGCGCCGGTCGATACTGCTGGCTGGTCGATTCAATACGCATCGGCGGACGGGAGCAGTTGGGACTTTGGTACGCAACCGCTGGGAGGAACGATTGGCCCTGGTGAATATTATCTGATCGCTTTGGGATCAGGTGGAAACACTGGAGCCCCGCTACCGCCGGCTCAAATAAACGGCCAAATAAACATAAGCGGAACGGGTGGAAAGATCGCACTCGTGAATAGCTTCGATGGGCTGATCGGCAACTGTCCCCTCAGCGATCCCTCGCTGATGGATTTTGTCGGCTACGGAACAGCTGATTGCAGGGAAGGTGCTGCTCCGGCACCGTCGCCACCAAACAATTCAACGGCGATCTTCCGTCTGGGTGGTGGCAGCACCGATACGAACCACAATGGAAACGACTTCGTGACCGGCGCACCGACTCCGCGTCAGACGGCGGTGATTGTTGAACTGAGGCCCTTGGTTCTAAGGACCGATCCCCGCAAGAACGGCACTAATGCCCCGCGTGATGCCAGCATCAATGTTACTTTCACCGAGTCCGTGGACGTAGTTGATTCGTGGTTCGACATTACTTGTCCGAGTGGACAACATAACAGCGCGACGTTTGCCACTACGGACGGCGGCAGGACGCACGTTATCACTCCAAATGTAAACTTCGTGGCCGGCGAGCAGTGTACGCTCACGATCTTCAAAGACCAGATCCACGATACGGATAGCGATGACGGCGGCGTGAATACTGATACTTTGCCGGCGAACTACATCTGGTCATTTACAGTTTCGAACGGCACCGCACCACCATATCCTTCCAGCGTGCACCTGACGATGGGCGATCCCGGTTGCGGCACCGTACACGGTTGCGCGATCGCCAGCACCGGCCAGCCTGCCAACTTCCTAATGGACAAGCCCGAGTTCTCGATCTCTTACAATCGCGATCGCGGCGGGCCAAATTGGGTTAGCTGGCATCTATCCGACGAATGGGTCGGCACGCTAACTCGCGTAGATACCTTCCGGCCCGATCCAGGAGTGCCACCAGACTGGTATCGCGTCCAGGCTTTTGACTTCTCAGGCAGCGGTTTCGATCGGGGCCATATGGTCCCTAACGCCGATCGCGACAAAGAGACTTCAATTCCGATCAACCAGGCAACCTTCCTGATGTCGAATATGCTCCCGCAGGCTCCTGACAATAATCAGGGACCGTGGGCAGAGTTGGAGAACGATCTCCGCTTACTGTTACCGGCCAACGAGATCTATATTGTCGCTGGTCCCGCGGGTGACGGCGGAATCGGAAGTAACATGCCTGCCGCAACGACTTTCACTCTAGCGAATGGCAATGTCGCGGTTCCGGCACGAACATGGAAGGTGGCGCTGGTAATTCCAAAGGACAGCGGCGACGACTTATCGCGAGTTACCTGCAGCTCGAGAACTATCGCCGTCAACATGCCCAACGTCCAGGGCATCAGGAACGATCCCTGGGAGAACTATCTGACAACGATAGACTCGATTGAACAGCTCACCGGCTATGACTTTTTCTCAAACCTGCCCGACGCTGTCGAAAACTGCGTTGAGGCCGGCAACAACGGGACAAACCCACCGGCTACTGCAAATCAATCTGCCTCGACGCCGGAAGACACTCCGGTGGAAATTACGCTGCAGGCTGCCAGGCCCGACACCGACCCGCTTACTTTCTCGATTGTGAGTGGTCCAACAAACGGCGCGCTAGGCAGCATCGGTGCACCGTCCTGTACACAATTCGCTTGCACCGCTACCGTTACATACACGCCAGGTTCGGACTACAACGGATCTGACAGCTTTACTTTCAAGGTTAACGACGGAACCCAGAATTCAAACACCAGCACGGTTACGATCACGGTGAATTCTTTGAATGATAATCCTGACGCCGTTAACGATGAAGCAACAGTTGCGGAAGACAGCGGTGCGAACACCATCAACGTTCGCAGCAATGACGTGGATGTCGACGGCGACACGCTGACGGTTACGCACGTAACGCAAGGCTCCAACGGTTCCGTAGCCATTACGAATAGCGGCGCCGATGTCAGCTACACGCCGAACGCTAACTTCTTCGGTAACGATTCATTCACTTATACAGTGAGTGATGGGAACACTGGCAGCGATACGGCGACCGTTAATATCACAGTCACCAATGTCAACGACGCTCCGGTGCTGACCTCGTCGGTAGCCATGAGCTCTATATCATCAACCAATAGTAATCTCTTCAACGTTGGGTTGACGGCTAGCGCGACGGATCAGGAGGGTGAAACAGTCACGATACAGGTGGCTGTGTTCGGTGATGAGGATGACCAAACTGCCACATTGCCGGGTGTGACCCACTCACCTGACGCCAAAGACTTTGCACCGTTTGTATCGGGAACCCTTCGCCTGCGTGGCGAGCGCGTCGAGGCAAACGACGGGCGTGTTTACCTGATAGTCGTCACGGCCACTGACTCTTCGGGCGGCGTCAGCCGCAATTACCATACGGTGGTTGTACCGAAGAACAATAAGCAGGGGAATATCAATTCGGTCAATGCCCAGGCTGCCGCGGCAGTATCTTTTGCCCAGGCTAATAACGGCGCACCACCGGCAGGTTACTTCGTAATCGGCGATGGACCTATCATTGGACCAAAGCAATAGCTCGGTTAATTACGAAAAAGGGCGGGAGGCACCCGCCCTTTTTATTTCGCTGCAGACCTGAGTGGCATAGACTTTAGTCTGTGTCTTCGTCATCTACCACAGACTAAAGTCTATGCCACTCAAACTTTCACTCAAGGTTGACGCACCGCGATCGGTTCCAGCGGTGACTCTGCTTTCGGGCCAGACAAATCCCGCTGGGCGCCGGCAGGAAGTGGCGGCGGTGGATTTGCCACCAAGACTTCGAGCGCCGCGTCGATGACTTCACTAATTCTTGAGACAAAAACGATCTGCAATTCCTTGCGTGTGTCTTCCGGCAGGTCTTCAATGTCAGCTTCGTTGCGCGCGGGCAGCATGATGCGGCGAATGCCTGCGCGATGTGCTGCAAGTATCTTTTCCTTCAAGCCACCCACCGGAAAGACCAAACCAGATAGCGTGATCTCGCCAGTCATAGCTGTATCCGGACGAACGCGCCGGCCGGTATACAAGGAAGCCAGAGAAGCAGTGATCGTGACACCCGCGCTTGGCCCATCCTTAGGAATCGCGCCTGCAGGCACATGCAGGTGAACTCCATAGTCCTTAAACATTTCCGCATTGATCCCAAACTCATTTGCGTGTGACCAGAGATACGACTGGGCCGCACGCGCTGACTCCTGCATCACTTCGCCAAGCTGTCCGGTAATAGTTAGTCCTCGACCGCCGGGCAGAAGCGTCGCTTCAATAAACAAGACTTCGCCACCCATCTCTGTCCACGCCATGCCGGTTGCGACGCCAGCCGGTAGTTCCTTGCGTGCCTGCTCAGGATAAAATCTTGGCGCGCCCAAATAATCGTGAAGGTCGCCTGCATCAACGCTGATTGCTTCGGCTTCGCCTTGTGCAATCTTTAACGCTACCTTGCGGGAAATGCTGCCGATGGTCCGTTCGATTTGGCGAACACCGGCCTCGCGCGTGTAGCGCGCGGCAATCAACTCGATAGCGGCGTCGGTAAGGGTCAGTTGGCCGGGCTTTAAACCATTCTCCTCCGTCTGGCGCGGAACCAAATAACGTTTCGCAATCTGTAGCTTCTCCATATCGCTGTAACCGGGAATGGCAATAACTTCCATACGGTCTCGCAGCGGCGCGGGAATCGGCCCAAGCTGATTTGCGGTGGCAATGAAGAAGACGCGCGACAGATCAAAGGGAAGGTCGAGATAGTGATCGCGAAAAGAATTGTTCTGTTGCGGATCGAGGATTTCCAACAGCGCCGATGACGGATCGCCGCGATAATCGTTGCCCAACTTGTCTATTTCATCGAGCATCAACACTGGATTGTTCACACCTGCGCGACGCAGGGACTGAATGATTCGCCCAGGCATCGAGCCAATATAAGTGCGACGATGGCCGCGCAACTCCGCCTCGTCGCGCATGCCGCCCAGCGACATCCGCTCAAACTGCCTGCCCAGCGCGCGTGCAATGGAACGGCCCAGCGATGTTTTTCCCACTCCCGGTGGGCCAACAAAACAAAGGATCGGGCTCTTGGTGTCAGGCCTGAGTTTGATGACTGCCAGGAACTCCAGGATCCGTTCCTTAACGTCTTCCAAGCCGTAGTGATCTTCGTCGAGAATTTTGCGCGCTTCGATCAGATCCAGTTTGTCTTCCGACGACTTGTGCCAGGGCAGCTCGAGAACATAATCAAGATAGGTGCGAATGACGTGATAGTCAGGAGCTGCAGCGGGAAGTTTCTCCAAACGCTTCAGCTCTCGTTCCGCTTCGGTTCGTACTTCATCAGGCAAATCAGCCTTGTTTAGGCGCTCACGCAGCATCTCCGCTTCTGCTTGTTCGCCACTTTCATCTTCGCCCAGTTCCTTCTGGATGGCCTTCATCTGCTGGCGCAAAACATAATCGCGCTGCGCCTTGTCCATTTCAGTTTGTGCTTCAGTGGCAATCTTCGAACGCAGTTGAATTATTTCCAGCTCGCGGGCGAGGTAACCATGCGCTAGTCGTAACAACTCGTCAGCAGTTTCTGCTTCGAGCATCCTTTGTTCCTGCTCGACACCAAGATTCAGGATCGAGCCAAGGAAATAAGCGAGCCGAACCGGTTCAACCGAACCGAGAACTGCAACCCGAACTTCCGGCGGAATGCCCGGCAACAACGCCAGTGCCTGCTGCACCATCGACTGTACATTCCGCTTGGTTGCTTCGACTTCTTCCGTTTCCTTCGTTTGCACCGGAGGGAGAATCTGGACCACGGCGCGCAGGTAGGGCTCCTCATGTTTCCAAGAGATGACCTTCATGCGTTCGGTTCCTTGCGCAATGATATGCAACGTATCGTCGAGCCGCTCCATGCGCTTGATCATGGCCAGCGTGCCGACCTCGTAAAGGTCAGCCGGCTTCGCGTCCTGAGTGCCGAGACTAACGTCCCCTCGCACGGTAATACAGCCCAGCAGTTTTTCTTCTGTGCTTAAAGCCGCTTCAACTGCCGCCATTGATCGCGGACGCCCAACCGACAAAGGAACAACCGTTTCCGGGAAGAGCGTTGTGTTTTGCAAAGCCAGCACCGCAACCTCAAACGGTTCGCCCGGCTTTGCCGTTGGGCTTGCGACCTCCGTGGTTGCTACTTCTTCTGTTTCGGCTCCGGCTTCTTTTTTGTCAGGATTTTCAGCCATCGTTATTGAACCTGTGACTCTTTCGCCTTCAAGACGATTACCAGCGCCTTCTACTTACAATGCAAGTTGATGATAAGCAGCCCGTCGCGATAGTCGTGCGCAACTGACGCTTCTTCGATAGGACAGGGAAACTGAATTGTCTTTTCGAATCGACTATACGTAATTTCCATCTGCTGGTAACTAAAGCCTTCTCTATAGACCGTATCACGCCTGCAACCTCTCACTCTCAAGCTAGCCTGGTCCAAATCGATTTCGAGTTCGTCGGGGCAGATTCCCGCCACGTCGAGCTTTACCATCCATCCCTCCCCGGTGCGATATACATCGGCGGCCGGGCTCCACAGACGCCCCGCGGGCCTGACACGATGAGACACGGCCAGCAAAGAAAACTCGCGATTGGGATTTGTCATAAGTTACAGAATACGGGAACTATGCAACGTGCAAAAATAAGGCGGGCGTGGGGTAGTGTCTTGATTTCTGTTTTCTTTGTGCGTCCTCCGTGTTCTCTGTGCCTTTGTGGTGAATCTTATTACCGCTTGCTCACCACGGAGACACAGAGAACACGGAGGACGCACAGAGTTTTGCTCAAACTAAGACACTACGGATTGCTTTCCCTTAAGCTGCCCGGTCTGGCGGTGTGTTAACCGAAGATCTTGCCCCAGAAGGACGATTCCTTCGAAATATCTTCCAAGGCCTCGGCAAGTTCACGATCAGCTTCAGTTTCCACAGCAATGTCCGCCATTGAGATAATGCCACGGAGATTGCCGTTCTCGCTTACCACGGGAATGCGTCGCACCTGCTTGTCGCCCATCTTCCTGATCACATCAACTACGCGATCATGCGGGCGCGCTGTAGACACGTCAGTAGTCATCACCTCTTCGGCGCGCGTAGTGCTGCAGTCCTTACCTTCCGCGTCTGCCCGCATCACGATGTCGCGATCCGTAATTAAGCCAAGCAGCTTGCCGCGTCCATAGTTTGTTCCGCTCAACCGGTTGTCGGCTGCGGCGGCACGCCCCTCGCCATTGCCAACGCCATAATCGACTACGGGAATCACCCCTGTATCTTCTTCCCGCATCATTATGGCTACTTCGCGCAAGGTGGTATCGCGAGTGGCTACCGCCAGTTCGCGCGTCATGATGTCGCGACAACGAAGCCGCGAGCGCGTAGCGCGATCGTAGCGAGGTTCAGTTTGATAGTCGCGGCCTTCGTAAGGGCGCCGCAGGTTTTGTTGCGGAGAGTTTCTGGAGTAGGCGTCGTAACGCGGTTCGTCGTTTTCATAGTCGGCGCGCTCGCCAAACCTGCCCCCAGCAAACTCACGCCGTCCATAGTCATTCAAAGAGCGTCCCTGGTTTTCATAGGGATCGTTGTAGTTCCAGGGTCGTTCTCGTTCAAAGCGGTCATTACGCGGATAAAGTTCGCGGTCATCATCGTTTCGGTATCTTGCCATTGTTCTCCTCCTCGTGTTCACAAAAGAAAGTAAAGCCCCGCTTGAAGACGAGGCGAGCATGTTTGAATTTCCTGGGGGCCTATTTAAGAGGGGAACAGCAAAGATATTAGCTCTAAAACAACTTGGCGGCTAGCCGTCACTCACGCGTAGAGTCCTAGTTTGGATCAGGAGGACTCAACAAAGCGCCAAGGGCGCAAAATGCAAGAGCCTGGGGCAACGCCCCAGGACAGGTCAGCTACGTTAGAAAGCGCTGAAGGCGCGACATACATTGCAGCTGCTTTGAATTTCAAAGACAGATTTGTGGCCATTCAAATTCCGCGCCTACAGCGCTGGCACGATTGCCTGCATTTCCTGGGGCGATGCCCAAACTTTTGCATTTCGCGCCTTTTGCGCTGGAAGACATAGTACAAATCATTCAAATCAAAAAATTTCACCCTTCAACAGGGTTAGTAGAGTTGTAACAAACAACCGCGCGGACGTTTTATCTTCCGCCAACTTCAACTTCGGCAACCAGTTGCACTCGCGATGTTATATCCAGGGTGCCCACTTCAATCGGCGTAGGCGCTGAGGCCTGAGCTCGCATCGTCTGCCCTTGATCCATATAGATTGGCCGCGGTCGTTCGAATCCTTCTTCCTGTACTTCTATTATTCGCACCACGCGACCACCCAGCGCGCCGGCAATGACCTGCGCTTTACTCATCGCTTCGCGCGTTGCTTCGGCCAATGCCTGATCGCGCGCGGGCCGATCTTTTCTTAGCGTAAAGGAGATGCCGGCAACATCGTTGGCTCCTGATTGGGAAGCGGCATCAATCACCGCGCCGACTTTTGTCAGATCGGCCAGCGTTACCGTGACACTGTTGCGCGCTTCATAGCCAACGATCGTTGGCGGCTGGTTCTCTTTGTAAACCCGCTGCGGTTGCAAACTATAGCCGCTGGTCTTAATTTCAGCGCCGGCGCCGGCGGCTGACTTAAGAGCGCGGACTACGGCATCACTCTTGTTGGCATTCTGCTGTTGCGCATCAAGCGCAGCGCGCGCTTGGGTCACCACGGCTATTGTTAGAATCGCGGTGTCGGGCTGCACCGAAATGATCGAGTCGCCACTGACCAATACTTTTGTTAGCGCCCTTGAATCGCCTTGCATGGCGACGGAGGCGCTTTCGGCTAAAGGGCGCAGGGTTCGCAGCTCAAACGGAGTGCCCTCCATATAGATCGTCATCACATCCGTTTTGACCTCGCCGGTAGCTTCCACTTCCGACGTTTCCTTAAACCATCTCTCAGACTTGTACCGCTGAGCGTTGAGCAGTAAGTAGCTTTGATTACTGGCAACGATCACCCAACCTCCGGCCTCAACTGTTTTTTTCAGCCGCCCCCGTACCGTTATTTCTTTGGCGAATGCCTGACTTGCAAAAACTGTCAGCAGCGCTAAAAGGCCGAACATCGTTAAAATTTTTCTATGCATAATATTTCCTCTGCTAACCTTCGGATTAGGCGTTCGTTGTAAAGCAAACTGTTAGTTTGCGGCGGTTGCGCGGCCTTCGAGTTTGAGGGGCCACGAGCCACCGCAAACTAACAGTTAGCTTTACATCTCAGCCTCTAGGCGCCAAATGTTAACCTTGCCGCTCCCCTGGAGAACGCGCATGCCGCTGTATTCTTGCACGTTGGTCCTTTAATAGTGTTTTGTTACGATTCATGCAAATGCAATCATTCGATACTAACGATATTGATTCTCGGCCCGATGCGAATTTGCCGCTCACGGTGATTATTGGTCGCGTGGAAGAATTGCCGGTCGGAAGCCGCAAAACGATCGAATTACCGAACGAACGCGAGATTGTTCTATACAACATTGGTGGCGAATTCTATGCCACCACCACCCAACGCGGGCTGCCCGCGCGGGGACCCCGGCACCGAGAATTCCTGCCCACACAAAGGCGCGCCATTGTCAGAAGGAATAATCTGCGATCGAGTGATCGAATGCGATTGGCACGGCTGGCAATTTGATTTGCGCACCGGCGAATGCCTTACCGTTACGGAGAAGATTTCGACTTACCAGGCGGTTGTTGTGAAGACGGGGTGATGAAGATACTCATTTAGAGCGAGGCAGATCTCATGCTGGTCTGATCATTTTCCATTTACGATTAGCGAAATCAGCTCGCCCAGTCAGTCACGAGGCGGGCCGATGAGTTCAGTACCACCTCGCGGTAGAGGGTTGGGTTGGCGCGTTAGCCTTCAGTCTTGCAGTGGCAATTACCTGCCTCCCGAACATAACACTGTATATTGGGCGCGCTCCCGTAAGGATTGAGTGCCAACGGATCGACCCACCCGCTACCGCGTGGTGGTACTGACCTCATCGGCCCGGTTCATGAGTGACTGTTCTGGGGAAAGAGATTTTACTGTTCGCCATCGCTTCCGATAGCTTCCACCGGACAGCACAACACCGCTTCTTCACACAACGTCTTTTCTTCTTCCGTCTCTGGTTGTTTGAATACAAAAGAATAGTTGTTCTTGTCTGAACGCATGAAATTCTCGGGCGCAGTATCGCGGCAAACATCACAGTCGATACAGGTGGAATCGACGTAGTATGCGCCGGAAATATTCTCTTTAACGCGATCGTTTCGATCAGGCATAAAGCAGATATCAGATATCAGAGGTCAGAGGTCAGAGGTCAGAGGTCAGAGATCAGAGGTCGGAAGTCAGAGGTCAGAGTTCGGTTTGCTGATCTCTGTCTCTGACTTCCGACCTCTGATCTCTGACCTCTGATCTCTGACCTCTGACTTCTGACCTCTGACTAAGGATGTGTCATTTCTTCAGGTTTGACGTACTTGTCAAAGTCTTCGCCGCTCAAGAAGCCCAATTCCACCGCTGACTCACGCAAGCTAATCCCTTTCTTGTGCGCGTTCTTAGCCACCTGCGCAGCCTTGTCATAACCGATGTGCGGATTTAGCGCAGTTACCAGCATCAGCGAGTTTTTCAAGTAATCGTCAATCTGTGCGCGATTCAGTTCAATTCCATTGATGCAATATTCAACAAACCCATGACACGCATCGTGCAGCAAACGAATCGAATGCAGGAAGTTGTGAATCATCACGGGCTTGTAAACATTCAACTCGAAATTACCCTGTGAGCCGGCGATAGTGATGGCGGTGTCGTTGCCGAAAACCTGCACCGCCACCATTGTCATCGCTTCGCTTTGAGTGGGATTTACCTTGCCAGGCATGATCGACGAGCCCGGTTCATTTTCAGGCAGTGTCAATTCACCCAAACCACAGCGCGGGCCTGACGCGAGCCAGCGAATATCATTCGCGATCTTCATCAACGAGGCAGCCAGTGTTTTAAGCGCGCCGCTCGCAAAAATGATTTCGTCGTGGGCGGAAAGCGCCGCAAATTTGTTGGGATGGGATCTGAAAGGCAGCCCCGTTAGCTCCGCAATCTTCCGCGCAGCACGCTCGCCGAATTCCGGATGCGAATTCAGCCCGGTGCCGACAGCGGTACCACCAATGGCCAGTTCCAACACACCGGGTAAAGCCATTTGCAAACGCTCGAGGTCTCTTTTGAGCAGGCTGGCCCAGCCCGACATCTCCTGGCCCACAGTCAAAGGAGTTGCGTCCTGAAGGTGCGTGCGGCCAATTTTGACGACGTCCTTAAACTCGTCAGCTTTCGCATTGATTGCGTCTTCCACCTTCTGAATTTCAGCTATCAATCCGGTCAATCGTTCCGCGGCTGCGATGTACATCGCCGTAGGAAAAGTGTCGTTTGACGACTGCGACATATTGACGTCGTCGTTCGGATGGACTGGCGTTTTGCTTCCCAAAACGCCGCCGGCGAACTCAATCGCCCGGTTCGAAATCACTTCGTTGGCATTCATGTTTGTCTGGGTACCGCTACCGGTCTGCCAGACGCGCAACGGAAAATGATCGTCAAGCTTGCCGGCGATTACTTCATCGCCAGCCTGCTCAATAAGTTTCAGCTTGTCGCTGGAAAGTCTCCCCAGCTCGTGATTGACGAACGCCGCGGCCTTTTTCAGGATGCCGAACGCGCGAATCATTTCACGCGGCATGCGATCGTCGCCGATAGCGAAATGGATCAGGCTGCGCTGGGTTTGCGCGCCCCAATACTTGTCGGCGGGCACTTCAATCTGGCCCATCGAGTCGGTCTCGATCCGAGTGCCGCTTTGCTTTTTTGGTTGTTCCTGAGGCATAGGGGAAGTCTAAAACTTTAGACCGTACGCGGTCCCATTGTACACCGTTGATGTAACCTGACAGCAATCAACTTAACGCTTGTCAACGTTCATTGTCATGCTATAGAGTTTCGCTATCAACCTGTTACAGAATTCTTAACCAAGGTGTCTCCCGCCCCAAATTCCCCTGGCCCCCATAAGCCTGAGCAACGGGCTCTCATTCTGGTTGTCGAGCGCAACCCTATTGTGCAGCGACTTGAGCGCTTTTTTCTTGAACAAGCCGACTTTAGCATCGAGTTTACCGAAGACGGCCTGACGGCCCTGGCGCGAACTCAGGAATTGAAGCCCAGAATTGTGGTAACAGAGATCCTGGTGCCCAAGCTTGACGGCCTCAGTCTTTGCCGCCGCATAAAGTCGAGCCCGGACACGAGGGACATTCTGGTGATGATCTTCAGTCATCTGCAAGCCGCTGACCGCGCTCGCGAGGCTGGCGCTGACGCTTTCCTTGCCAAGCCACTCGACGAAGAGTTGTTGATTGAAACTTTGGAAAAGCTGTTGGCTCTGCGAAAGCACTCAGCAGGGGAAGGAACTTAATGGGCGACAGGATACTTACTGGTTGTGCCGGACTCGATGAAGTGCTCGGCGGTGGAATTCCGGCAAACACGATCAGTGTGATTATGGGGGCGCCAGGTACCGGTAAGACGCTGCTTGCCGAGCAATTGGCTTTTGCCAATGCCACGCCGGAAACGCCGGTGTTGTATCTGACAACATTATCTGAGCCGCTCGAGAAATTCATTGTTCATGGTCAAACGCAGCAATTCTTCGATACCGCCAAGGTTGGCGTCTCTGTCTTTTATGAAGACCTGGGCCTCATGCTGCGACAGTCAGGTGTTGATCAACTGCCCGAGCTGGTTACGAATCTTTTGTTGGAGCGCCGGCCGCGCTTTGTTTTCATCGACTCATTCAAAGCGCTTACTGAACTATTAATCACGCTGCATGAGCGTCGCACCGTTATTTACGATCTGGCGAGCGTCCTGTCTTCTTATAAATGCACTAGTTTCCTGGTGGGCGAGTATGCGCAGGAAACCATGACAGAGCTGCCTGAATTTGCGATTGCAGACGTAGTGCTGCAATTGATGAAGCTTTCAACCAACGTCAGGGAGCAGCGCTTCCTGCGAGTAGAAAAGTTGCGCGGCTCCAATTCGATACCGGGCATGCATGCGTTTTCAATTGATGGCGATGGCGTTGAAGTTTATCCGCGGCTCCTGACACCAAAGATTAGTCCAACCTATTCGCCGAGCCAGGAACGTGTCGAGACCGGCATCGCAAATTTGGACGGCATGATCGCGGAGGGTTTCTGGCGCGGCAGCACAACACTGATCGCCGGGCCGACCGGATCGGGTAAAACCATTATCGGTCTGCACTTCATCACACAGGGCGCACTAAAAGGCGAGCCGGGTTTGTATGTCGGCTTCCAGGAAAACCCGATGCAACTCACGCGTGTCATGAAGAACCTGGGTTGGAAGCCCGAAAAACTCTTGAACGGCGGTGGCTTTGATCTTATGTACAAGTCTCCCGTCGAATTGCAGCTCGACACTGTCACCAGCGAGATATTCCGGCGCGTGCGTGCTAACAAAGTGAAGCGCGTAGTCATCGATGCTCTGGGCGACCTGCAACACGGCAGTATTGATAAGCAACGCTTCTCAGACTTTATCTACGCTCTGACGCAGTGGTTCGCGGCGGAAAACGTGACCTGCCTGATGACGCATGAACTCGCTCATTTGTTCGAGGTGCATAGCATCAACGAGCAGGAAGTCTCGAACATGGCAGACAATGTAATCCTGCTGCGCTTCAGGACTGGACCTGAGATGCAGCGCACGCTGAGAATTATCAAAACGCGCGGCAGTGCGCACGATAACCGCGAACATGAACTGCAAATTACAAACAAGGGCGTAATCATAAAGAAGGCTTGAAGTAAGTAATATTGTTATGGCCGAGCCAGGGTTTGTGAAAAAGGAACCGTCCCGCCGGTTGGCAGAGATCAACCGCGCTATCACCACCTCACTAAACTTTGACGAAGTTTTGAATCTGATTGTCCGGAACGCGGCCCAGCTCGTTGATGCCAACGTAAGTGTGCTGCTGCTTGTCGACCAGCACGGTCAATTGCGCATCCGCGCCGCGCATGGGATCGATTCGGATCTGGCCAAAGAATTTACCGGTCGCATGGAGGAAGACGTAGTCAGACAACTTCGCACTGCGCTACCGCTTACTGCCGAAGAAGTGCTGGTTTCAGTGCCTGTGATTGCCAAGCAATCACTCAACGGACTGCTGGTAATCGCGCGACAGCGACCGCTGGATGCCGACGAACAGTGGCAGTTGTCGGCGCTGGCTGACCAGGCAGCGATAGCGTTGCGCAATGCCCGACTCTACGAAATGGAATTGGCTGAGGCCACACGCGAGCGAGATGAAACCGTTGAGGCCTTGCGCGAGTCGAAGCAGAAAATAGTTACTATCCTCGAGAGTATTACGGACCTGTTTTACTCACTGGATCGGGAATGGCGTTTCACGGATATCAACCGGCAAACGCAGCTGCGCTTTGGCAAAACCCGCGAGGAGTTAATCGGCAAAGTGTTCTGGGAAGTGTTTCCAGATACAATCGATTCCGAGCTTTATCCTCGCTTTCACAAAGCAACAGCAGACCAAACGCCCCAACACTTCGAACTGGAATCGCGAATTGTGCCGGGCAGGTGGTTTGAAGCGCACGCTTACCCTATGGAAGAAGGCTTGTCCGTTTATTTGCGCGATATTAGCGAGCGCAAAGAAGCCGAGGAGGAAATACGTTTTCAGGCCCACCTGCTGGATGCTGTAGAACAAGCCGTCATTGCCACCGACCTCGAAGGCAACATTATTTATTGGAATTCATTCGCGGATCAGCTTTATGGATGGACCGCGACGGAGGCGGTCGGTGCCAACATAATGGACATCACGCCCGCTGTGTCTTTGCGCGAACAGGCAGCGGAGATTTTCTCTATTCTCAAGCAAGGGAAAAGTTGGTCCGGAGAGTTTCTGGTAAAGCGGCGGGATGGGGTTGAGTTTCCGGTAATGGTTACTGACTCGCCGATCCTGGATGATCGAGGACATCTGATCGGTATGGTCGGCGTCTCGGTCGACAACACTAGCCGCCGTCGCACCGAAGAAGAGCGAGAGAAATTGCTGGCGCGCGAGCAACAGGCCCGTGCAGAGGCTGAAGACGCGAATCGTTTGAAGGACGAGTTCCTGGCGACCCTATCACATGAGTTGCGCAACCCGCTGAACGTGGTAATCGGCTACGCGGAAATTCTCCGGCGCAGCGACGAAAGCCAGCCCCACTCGTTTGTAGTGAAAGCCGCCGATACCATCAGGCGCAATGCCCTGGCCCAGGCGCAGCTCGTTTCCGACTTGTTGGATCTTTCGCGTTTGCAGATGGGCAAGCTTGCCCTGAACCAGCAACCGGTTTCGCTTTCGACCATCATCACCGATGCCGTGGAAACCGTAAGAACTGAAGCGAAGGCCAAGCGAATCACACTGAACATCGATTTGGATCCGGAGATTCTTGTAATTGAAGGCGATCCTGTTCGTTTGGGTCAGGTCGCCTGGAACCTGCTGAACAACGCAGTAAAGTTTACGCCCGTGGACGGCAATGTGAAGATTGCGCTCACGAGAGACGGGGAAGATGCGCTGCTGACTATTGAAGACAACGGCCAGGGAATCTCGCCGGAGTTTCTGCCGCACGTCTTCGAGATTTTTCGTCAGGCGGATGCGAGTAGCGCTCGGCGGCAGGGTGGCATGGGCATCGGGCTCGCCCTGGTCAAACAACTTGCCGAGCTGCACGGCGGCCGTGTTAGCGCGGAATCTCAGGGTGTGGGCGCGGGCGCGCGCTTCTCGGTTTGGATTCCTTTGTATAAGGCCGGAGTAGCTGGAATCGCGTCGGAGCCAACGGGTGCCACCGGAGCGTTGGAACGGAAATTTATTCTGGTGGTAGACGACTCGGCTGAAACGACGGACATGCTTGGCAGGCTGCTGCAATTTGAAGGCGCTTTTGTCGAATCAGCTCGCAGCGGCGCCGAAGCGCTCGAGATTGCGCGGCGCAAGAATTTCGATCTGGTGGTTTCGGATATTTCGATGCCGGAGATGGATGGTTATCAACTGCTGCAAAAGCTGCGCGAGTTGCCGTCAATGGCGAACGTGCCCGCGGTGGCATTGACTGGATATGGACGCGGCGCCGACATTGAGCGCGCGCTCGCCGAAGGCTTTGCCGAACACCTGACAAAACCACTTGACCTCGATCAGCTGCTGCAGATTGTGCGCCGCCTTACTGACGGAAAAACCACGCCGGGTAAATAACTAAACAACCTCACCGCCGGAATCTTTCCACGCTTTCCAACCACCGGCCATTGAGAAGACATTTGTGTAGCCCATGGTTTGCAGTACGTCGGCCGCAAGCGCAGAACGAAAGCCGCCGCCGCAATAAAGAATCAGCTCGGTTGATTTGTCAGGCACGGTGGCCTCAATGTCGCGTTCGATGATGCCTTTGCCGAGATGCCCCGCGCCGGCAGCGTGACTGTCTTGCCATTCATTGTCCTCGCGAACGTCAATGAGCTTTGCGTTCGCATTCTCTTTCATCCGTTGCTTAGTTTCCTCGACAGAAACCTCGCGAATGCGACCCTTCGCGTCGTTAACAACTTTCAAAAAACCTTCAGAATGTTTCATGATTTCACCTTTAGGAAGAGCTATCCGCAGATTACACCGATTCAGAAAGCAAACGGTTCATACTAAGCAAAATGAATTGTTTTAGCCTATCTCTGTAATCGGCGTAATCTGCGGATAACAAAAACACCCGCGACTCCGGTGCATTGGATGAAATTGCGTCGAATGATTATAATGCCCCTCTCTAAATATTAAGCATGAAAAGAACGATCACAAGTGACGGGTTCAATCCGGCATTTGCAAGCTCGTTACTTGTCACCCACCACGGGAGGCCCTGATTTCATTGGCAAACGAACAGTTTGACGTCACCATCATTGGCAGTGGACCAGGCGGCTACGTAGCCGCAGTTCGCGCCGGGCAGTTGGGACTAAAAGTCGCCATCATCGAAAAAGACACGCGTCTCGGTGGCACCTGCACCTTGCGTGGATGTATCCCCACCAAACAGATGCTGATGTCGGCGCACATTTATGAACAAATGCAACACGCGGCGGATTTCGGCGTGCAGACGACGGGAATTCAACTCGCTTTTGCCGACGTGCAAAAACGCAAAGACAAAGTCGTGCTGAAGAATTCCAAGGGCATCGAATACCTGATGAAGAAAAACAAGGTAACGGTGTTTAAAGGAACCGGCAAGCTGGCGTTGCCCGGCAAGCTCGATGTAACCGGCGCCGATGGCCAGAAGCAGACCATTCAAACGAAGAACATCATTATCGCCACGGGTTCAGTGGTCCGTCCGATACCTGGTTTTGAAACTGAGGGCAAACATGTCGTCAACAGCGATCACATTCTGGAGTTGAAGGACGTTCCCAAGTCGCTGATTGTGATGGGCTGCGGCGCGGTGGGTGTTGAATTCGCGTCAGTTTATTCGCGATTTGGAACAGAGACTACGATAGTTGAATTGATGGCGAGGATCGTGCCGCTGGAAGATGAAGAGGTTTCCAAGGATCTTGAACGCGCTTTTCGCAAGCGCGGAATCAAATCGCAGGTGGACACGAAACTCGAGAAACTGGAAAAGACTGAGAGCGGAGTGCGCGTCACCGGCAAAACCTCAAAAGGCGAGGCCATCAGTCTGGAAGCCGAAATGTTGCTGGTCGCGGTGGGCCGTATGCCTTACACAGAAGGCCTCGGACTTGAAGGCAGCAAGATCAAGGTCGAAAAAGGATTCATCCAGGTTGATGAGTTTCAGCAAACCGCTGAGAAAGGTGTCTACGCGATCGGCGATGTCGTGCCGACTCCATTGCTCGCGCACCTTGCGTCGAAGGAAGGCATCGTGGCTGTCGAACACATGGCCGGTGACAAAGGCGTCCGGCCAATCAATCTTCGTTTAGTACCTAACTGTACTTATTGTGATCCGGAAGTCGCGTCGGTTGGATTGACGGAAGCAAAGGCGAAGGAACAAGGCTACGACGTCAAGGTTGGCAAGTTTCCATTCTCCGCTTCCGGCAAGGCGCGCATTCTTGGCGAGGAAGAAGGCTTTGTGAAGATCGTCGCCGACAAGAAGTATGACGAGATTTTGGGTGTACACATCATTGGCCCACACGCGACTGAATTGATCGCTGAGGCGTGCGTTGCTATGCAACTGGAATCGACTGCCGAAGAATTAGGCAAGACGATGCACGCGCACCCAACAGTTTCCGAAGCCGTTATGGAAGCTGCCGAGGGCGTGCACGATTTAGCAGTGCATATTTAAGTAGGACAGACAGTCCTGTCTATTCCCGTTTCGCAAAAATGGAAGATCCACCAACCAAAACTGGGCCGCGTCCTGCGGGTGACAAGAACCCACGGCGGCGTCATCGTCCGCGACCCGCTCCCTTTCAAATGCGGGTCAGCACAAAGTTTGCGCCGCGCCGTCCAACCGACGGGAAACCATTAGGATGTACAACCGAAACGTCGCTCAAGCCCGAGCAGACGCTCGACCTTTATCGCTATCTGAAGTTGACGCGCCTGGTTGAAGAACGGCTGGTCAATTTATATCGCCAGACGAAAGTTGTAGGCGGTGTCTTTCGTTCCCTGGGTCAGGAAGCGACTGCCGTTGGCAGCGCGTATGCGCTCGCGCCGCAGGATTTCGTGACCCCGTTGATACGCGATCTTGGCGCCGTGCTGGTTAAAGGAATTCGGCCGCGGGAAATTTTTGCGCAATACATGGCCAAGGCCTGGGGACCATCCGGCGGCCGCGACCTGAACATTCACTTCGGCGACATGGAAAAGGGTTTTATTGGCCCAATTTCGCATCTCGGCGACATGATTCCGGTGATGACCGGCGTATTGCTCGCAGCGCGCATGGAAAAGAAACGCACCGTGGCGGTCGCTTACATCGGCGACGGCGGCATGAGCACGGGCGCGTTTCATGAAGGCCTTAACTTCGCGGCTGTGCAGCGGCTGCCGCTCATCGTGATTGCCGAATACAATCACTACGCTTATTCCACGCCGACCAGTCTGCAAACCGCCGTGCGCGATCTGGCAGAGAAGGCCGCGAGTTACAACATTCCCGCGCACATCGTTGATGGCAACGACGTGATTGCCTGCTATGAAGTAACCAGACGGGCGGCGGACTTTGCGCGACGCGGAGGCGGCGCCGTCCTGATTGAAGCAAAGACCTACCGGCGCAAAGGCCACGCTGAACACGATGACCAGCGTTATGTTCCCTCGGGCGAAATTGAATGGTGGGAAAAGAACAACGATCCGCTTGATCGTTTTGAGCGTCATTTGTTGGCGCAGAAGATTGCGACGAAAGATAAGTTAGACGAAATTACCGCAGACGTGCTGCGCGAGATTGAAGAAGATTGCGCCTGGGCCGAGTCTTCACCCATGCCCGATCCCGAACAGGCGGCTTACGGAGTTTTCGACAACAACATTGTGCCGCCTGCACTGCGGCCTGAGTTTTTAAAACAGTAGACAGGAGCCGGAAGACAGGAGTCAGTCAACACGCTGAGGGGAACAAACAATGGGAGATGATGAGCGCAAGATTTCAACCAACGCCGTGGATGACCAGGGCACAACTGAAACTGAAGGACTCGCACTGCTGAAACGCTTGCGTGACTCAGGGTTTGAGGGCAACGACGAAAAGTTGGCTGTTGCATTGGGACGGCCTATCGAAGAAATACAAGGATGGATGGGCGGGGCAGAGCCAGTCGATGACGACGTGGTGATGAAAGCGCGTGGGATTGCTAAGGAGCGCGGAATTCAAATCGAATAGTTGGGCTCCGAAATGAGTTTAGTGAAAACTTCGATTCTTGCTCTCATTATTGCATTGAGTGGGAGCCCCGCTTACGGACAAGACAAGCGAGTCGACCTCGCAGTCGGCGCAGTTGAAATCAGCTTGTTGATGCCCACAACGCTTCAGCCATTTTCTGAAAAGAAGATGGCTCTCGTTCGTGAGAGAGGGATCGCGGCTAAGTATGTTTTCAATGACGACAAGAACAACTTGCTTGCCGTTATCAACACTTTCGGCAGCGGCGCGAATCGAAAAGGGTTAACCAAAGTTGGGGACGACATTCGCGCCGGCGCAGAAAAACAGGGTGCCTATAAGGAGCTGAAGCGTGAACTTATTAATATTAATGGTCGGAGTGGCTCCGCATGTCATTTCAAGACGAGTCATTGATAAACGACTACGTAGTCACGGATTGGGCAGGCGAGTACGTTCTAATTAATTTCAGTTATCCAATTGTCCAGCCGAATCATAAGCACGAGGTCGAACGCAGTTTCCAATCTATTCGATTAGGATTTATCGCCGATATTGAAACTATACAGCCTTCCGTGTCGAAACCAGTTTGAGATAGTTGAATGTCTACTGCGACTAAGAAAGAACACAAATCAGCACGCCCCGAGCGTGGCGGTCAGGCTACGCTTGTTGAAGCTATCCGCCAGGGCATCTGGGAAGAGATGGAACGCGATCCAACGGTGTTCGTCATTGGTGAAGACGTTGGCTTGTACGGAGGCGCGTTCAAAGTTACCGATGGCTTGATCGATCAGTTTGGCAAAGATCGCGTCATTGACACGCCGATTTCCGAAGCCGCGATCGTTGGCGCTGCCTGTGGCGCAGGGTTGATGGGCATGCGGGCTGTCGCGGAGTTTCAGTTTATTGATTTTATTTCAGCCGGCTTTGATCTGCTGACCAATTACGCTGCCAAGTGCCGCTATCGCTGGGGCGCAAACATTCCGGCGGTGTTTCGTGGTCCATGTGGCTCAGGCGTACGTTCCGGCCCATTTCATTCGTTGAATGCGGAATCGTTTTTTCTGAACACAGCGGGACTAAAGATCGTGGAACCTTCCACCGCTTACGATGCCAAAGGCTTAATTAAGGCCGCCATTCGCGATCCTGATCCGGTCTTGTATTTTGAACATAAGAAGCTTTATCGCCTACCGCGTTTGCGCGAGGAATTGCCGGCTGACGATTACATAGTTGAGATTGGCAAGGCGCGTACGGCGCGTGAGGGACGCGACCTTTCGATCATAACCTTTGGCGCAATGGTGTTAACAGCGCTCGATGCGGCGGAAGAGCTGGAGAAAGAAGGGATGGACGTTGAGGTGATCGATCTGCGCACGCTCGCTCCGCTCGACAAAGCTGCGATTCTGGCGAGTGTAAAGAATACAAACCGCGCAATCGTTTTACACGAAGCTTCACGCACCGGCGGTATCGGCGGAGAAATAGCGGCGATAATTGCCGAAGAGGCTTTTGAATGGCTGGATGCGCCGGTGTTGCGCCTTGCTTCAATCGACACGCCGGTGCCGTATTCGCCGCCGCTTGAAGATTATTATTTGCCGCAAACGAAGGATGTGCTCGAGGCAGCACGCAAGCTGGCGGCGTACTGAGATCAGAGATTGGAGATCAGGGGTCAGAGTCAGAGGTCAGAGTTTTCAACCTACAATTCGAAAATAATGAGGAGAATAATTTATGCCCAAATACCTAATTGAACGCGAAATTCCCGGTGCCGGAAATTTGTCCAAAGCAGATTTGCAGGGAATCTCGCAAACATCCTGCGGCGTATTGCAAAAAATGGGCCCTGAGATTCAGTGGATTCAAAGCTACGTGACAGGCGACAAAGTCTACTGTGTCTATATTTCGCCCAATGAAGAAATGATTCGCCAGCACGCGCAGCAGGGCGGCTTTCCCGCGAATCGAATTTCGGAAATCAAGTCGGTTATCGATCCGACAACGGCGGAGCAATCGGCTCAGCAGCAGTCAGCCAGCAGTTGATTGGCCAGACAAAGAGCTGACCAGCCCGGCAGCAATTTTGGAGAACTTATGAGTACAGAAGTGGTAATGCCGCAGATGGGCGAGTCCATCGCGGAAGGAACAATCACAAAATGGTTGAAGCAGGTGGGCGACCGCGTCGAACGCGATGAGCCGCTGTTTGAAATCTCAACCGACAAAGTCGATGCGGAAATCCCCTCGCCGGCCGCAGGCACGTTGACTGAGATCCGTTTCAAGGAAGGCGAGACGGTAGAAATAAATACTACGGTCGCGGTACTCGACGGTGGCGCCGCGGCCGCGACTACCCCAGCGGCACCAGCGTCGACTGAGACCGCTGCTACCCAAGCCAAACCGGAACAGCAACAAAGCGAAGCTACCGCCGCCAAAGCCCAATCTGCGGAAACTGAAGCCGCGCCTGCACAACCGGCGCCAGCCGCCAAAACAGAACCCGCTCAACCAAAGGCCGCTGCCACTGTAAGCCCGCCTCCAGCACAGGAGGCCGCTGCGCCCGCGAAAGCTGCTGCACCGCGCAAAGAAAGTGCACCACAGCCCCCGCAACCAACCGGCAATGGCGGCAGCGCCGCTGCAACCGCGGAAGAGCTACGCCGCACTAAGTCGAGTCCGCTCGTTCGCAAGATCGCTCAGGAACATGGGGTTGACATCGCCAGACTCGAAGGCACCGGCATGAGCGGCCGCGTAACGAAGAACGACATTCTTAGTTTCATTGAATCGAGCGCGCCCGCTGCCGCCCCGGCGCGCACAACTCAAGCCAGTCCGGCCATTCAAGCGCCAGCCGCCGCGCCATCAGTGAAACCTGGCGAAGGCGATCGCGTTGAACAAATGACCGTGATGCGCAAAAAGATTGCGGAGCACATGGTTGTCTCACGCCGCACTTCGGCGCACGTGACCACTGTTTATGAGATTGACATGACGCGCATTGCCAAACTGCGCGAACAACACAAGGACTCGTTCGCGGAACGAACCGGAACCAAGCTGACGTTCATGCCGTTTATCTTCCAAGCTGTCAATAACGCCTTGCGCAAGTTTCCCATTTTCAACGCGCAGGTAAGCGGCGATCAGATCATTTACAAGCGCGACATCAATCTGGGCATGGCCGTAGCACTCGATTGGGGCTTGATCGTTCCCGTCATAAAACGTGCGGACGACCTTAGCATTTCCGGATTGGCTCGCGCCGCAAACGATCTGGCAGAGCGCGCGCGCACGAAACAGTTGAAACCGGATGAAGTTGGCGGCGGCACATTTACGATTACGAACCCCGGGGTCTTTGGTGGATTGTTTGGAACACCCATTATCAATCAACCGCAGCTCGCGATTCTGGGCGTCGGCAAGATTGAGAAACGCACGAAGGTGTTAACGACCCCTGAAGGAGAGGACTACATCGCTATACGTTGGCTTGCGTATTTCGCATTGAGTTTTGACCATCGCGTTATAGATGGCGCTGATGCGGAGCGTTTTCTCGCTTTCGTTAAAGAAGAACTCGAAGCAGGAGAATTTTCACTTTAAAATTTGCGCATACGAGCAACTAATCGCGGTGATGGACCATTTTGTGGTTTGTCACTCGCGAGTTGTTTAAGAACGTTTGATTGCGATCGAGTGGCATTTAGATGATGAATGCAACGATTGCTGATTAACAGCTTGACTTGAAATACAGATGGCGATAAGAAATGCCGGATCATTTCTTGCGGCGGACAACAAATGACTGCAAATGTTGGTCAGAAGTTCAACGATGGCTGCCCCAGGCGAGCTGTTCAACCTTTCAAAAAATAAGGAGAGAGTTATTTATGCCAATCCCGAAGTTTAAGTTGTTTTATTCCCTGACCCTCGTTATCTCCCTGTTGGCTTGTTCAGCAATCGCTGTCGTAGCCCAGGATACAACCGCAACTGTCGGCGCGCGGACGGTCGTGAGCGGCCAGAAAATGAAGGTTAAAGGTGTGGTGGTGCGACGCGATGCCGACACTTTTATTGTTCGCGACGCTAATGGCGTTGACACTACGGTGCGCCTCGAGGACCGCACCAGCGTGAAAGCCAGCGGAGGCTTTTTGCGCAGCGGATCCAATTATGCGCAAACGCAAATTCTGCGCGGCCTGAACCTGCAAGTTGAAGGTCGTGGTAATGCCTCGGGCGAATTAGCGGCCGAGAAAATCAGGTTCAACGAATCCGACCTGCGCGTGGCCCGCGCTGTAGAATCTCGCGCAGCGCCGCTCGAGGAGCGCGCCAGCAGCACTGAAACCAAACTCAGCCAAGTTGAACAGAATGCCCAGCGTCTATCGGGCCAGATGGATGAACTCGCTGCGGTCGCAAACACCGCGAAAGGTGGCGCAAAGGCTGCACAGGAAACGGCCGATTCGGCAGTTGCAGGAGTAAATGCTACCAATGACCGCATCTCGGCGCTCGACGACTATGCACCACAGGCTGTGTTGGCTGTGAATTTCAGAGTCGGCAGTGCGACCTTATCTGCTGATTCGAAAGCGAAACTCGACGAAGTAGCTACTAAGGCACTGAACGCAAAGGGTTATGTGCTCGAGGTGTCTGGTTTTGCCGATACGACCGGCAGCGTTGAAAGAAATCGTGCGTTGAGCCAGCGTCGGGCGGACAACGTAATTCGGTATCTGGTTGAGAATCACAGGATACCGCTGCGGCGCATTGTTACTCCGTATGGCTTCGGCGAGTCGAATCCGGTTGCCGAGAACACCTCGCGTACTGGTCGCGCGCAAAACCGTCGCGTTGAAGTAAAGCTGTTGGTGAACAAGGGTCTGATTCAGCAGGCGCCGACGATGACCACGAGTTCAGGAGAGTAAGAGAGAAACTTAACCGGTTGAGATTGCCGCGGTTGCAACCAGTTGGTCGTTCCGCGGCACCTAAGCCCATGAATCATGCCGCCCCAAAAGTTGTAGTATAAAGAGTAGGCCAGCGACGCGGATGCCGAGTGCGGCAACTTCGCCAGGGGTGATAACAACGGGCGGCATGAGGAATGGTTTGATGAAGCAAGGAAATTGGGGAAAACATTTTGGGCCAGCGCTGCTTATCGCGGTGCTGGCTCTTTGTTTCTGTTATGGCTCAGCGGCAGCGCAAACTATCCATGATTTGCCGCCGCCGCCACCTGCGCCGACACCAAAGCCTACACCGACGCCGGCTCCGCCCAAGGATGAAGACTTCGAAGTCATCAAAGTAAGCTCAAACCTGGTGATGGTCCCGGTTTCGGTGGTAGATGCGACGGGCCAGCCGGTGCACGGCCTGCAAGTAAACGATTTTCGTCTCGATGAAGAAGGCCGCTCGCAACAAATCGTGGAGATAGGAAATCCGGATCAAGTCCCGCTGGATATCGCGATTTTGTTTGACGTATCGAGCAGCGTTAGTAATAAAGGATTTTTTTCATTTCAACAAAAAGCGGCCGCCGCCTTTCTCAAACAAGTCTTAAAGCCCACGGATCGGGCTGCAGTTTTTACTATCACGGACCAACCCCGCCTGGTTGAGCCGTTGGCTTCCGCAGAAATTGCAGCAGCGAGGTTGTTGACTATTCCAGCCGCGACGACGCCAGTGCCTACGGCGTTTTATGACACGGTCGTGGCCGCTGCAAAATATCTGAACGAGAAATCTGCCGAACGGCATCGCCGGGTGATAGTCGTAATCTCTGACGGCGACGACAACTTTAGTAGCCTCATCAAGGACCTGACTGTTGCTGAAGCGCGAGCTGAGCAAAAGGGCGAAACCACGCCAGCAGCGGCGCGGCAGAATCTATTAGCCCGCAGGCGGCGCGCGGTTTTGGAAGTGCAACGGGCTGTGCAACAAGCGGACGTTGCGTTTTATTCGATCAATCCCGGTGGTCGATCAGTGCACTTGAATATGATTAGTACTCGCGCGCAAAACGACATGATGTCGATTGCGCAGTCGACTGGCGGTACTGCTTTCGTGCCTGATTCAGACAAGGATTTGGAAAGAGTGTTTGGGGAAGTTGCCGCCGAGCTGCGCGCTCAATACCTGCTGCAATACTATTCGAACTCACAAGCGGCGGGCATGCAATTTCGGCGTATCGCGGTCGCGATACCGGTTCGCGCAGATCTGCGCGTGCGCGCGCGGCAGGGGTACTATCCCAAGGGCAAGTGAGCGCCCCCATTATCTAAGCAAACAAAAGAACTTTCATTTATCATTTACCATTGCTCATTTTTCATTTAAAGAAAAAAGAGCGTCTGTCTGCGTCAACTCTCGCTCAGACGGGTCGCCAAATGGCAAATGAGAAACGGTAAATGATAAATGGGAAATCTGCTTCTTAACTCTTCACTCCTACTCACCGCATTTCTAACAACACATCGGTAAGGTGATTCACTACATCCAGCAGCGTCCGTCCAGCCTTGTCAAACTGATTAGAGGCGGCCTGGTCTTCTGCGTTGGCGGCGCCGGCAGCAACGCCCGCGAGCTTGATGTAATAGCGTTGTAAGTCAGGCGTGGTACGAAAATCAATTTCCAGCTTGTCCAGCCCTTCGCGCACGCTCTTAATGCTGTTGCGGACCGTGTTTTTGTTTCGCTCTGCCTGTTCCAGAATGGCGGGTGACGCTTCATTACGCCGCGCCGCATCATCGACGCCTTCCAACCCTTTTGCCACACCACCGAGCAAGTAAATAAATCGTGTCAGGATCTTGATCTGGTCGGCAACTCGTTGCGCACCGGCCTGTGCAGCAATAGAAGTTTTCGGCGCCGCACTGGAACGACTGGCCCTGCTGGTGGTTCGTTTTCGTGTTTGCGCGGAGCTGGTTAGGGGAAAGAGCACAATTGCGATTAATAAAACAGTTGCGATTCGTTGCACTGGAATTCTCCTGTTGAAACAATTGATAACCAAACTATTCTGGGGCTAGCCATTGAGTCAAGCCGTAGGACGCAATATCCGATAACCGGATCAGACAGCAGAGCTTTGAGAAACACGTCTAAACCCTATTGCAGTAGGGAGGGCACGAGCGGTTGGGTTGCGGCTTGCCGCCGCACAGTGCGGAATGCCTGTGGCTTTCCGCTTACTGCCGTTAATGACTTTTTCCTGGGGCTCAGCCTCAGGAGAGGCTGTGAGAGATCGTTTCCGGAAAGGCCGAGCCTTTCGCACTGTGCGGCGGCAAGCCGCAATTTCGCTCCGGTTATCAACAATCTAGGATTTCTACAAAGCCATCACAAAGGAGAAGACCCATTGGGTGCGAGCGAGTCTGGCCTGTTAGAATGACGCGAAAATTTAAAAATCTGGTTGCACTGTGAAAGAGACACGCAAGCTACTAGTCAAACACCTTGGTCGCGTTGAATACGGCGACGCGCTGGCGATCCAAAAAGCCACTGAGGTTGCAATTAAGGAAGGACGCGAACCGGACACGCTGCTATTGCTCGAGCATCCGCACACGTTGACCGTGGGCCGTCGGGGCGATAGTTCCGCAATTCTTATATCGTCCGAACTGCTTGCGGCGCGCGGCGTCAGCATCTTTGAAACAAATCGAGGTGGGAAAATTACCTATCACGGGGTGGGCCAGGTTGTTGGTTATCCAATCATTAACCTTAGTCCCGATCGGGAGGATGTTCATGCCTTTGTGCGTGACCTGGAAGAAGTACTGATCCGGACACTCGCCGATTACAGCATCGACGCGTTTCGCATTGAGGGACTCACCGGCGTACATACCGCCCGCGGAAAGGTGGCGGCGATTGGTGTCCACATCGCCCGCTGGATCACGACGCATGGCTTTGCCTTGAATGTGAACACCGATCTCAGTTTCTTCAATCTGATTATTGCCTGCGACGGCGAACAGGTCACTTCAATGCAAGATTTGTTGGGCCACGAGATTGATATGGGCGAGGTTGAGAATCACATTGTCGGTCATTTTGGCGGGGTGTTTGAGATGACGCCGTCCCTGGTCGGGATACCGCAGCAAACGGTGACCGCCTGACAGCCTTGCACAAAAACTAATCGCGCAGCGACGAGATGTGACCTGATAGGGTGGTAAAAGTACCCGTCGTGGATCGACGAATACAGAACCGGGAGCGGTAGCGACCGGGTATGCGTAGCGTTGGGTCAAGGCCATCAAAAGCAAGGAGTGTGGTTGATCGCATTCGACTTTGAGACTTTGTGTATGGCAAGTGCGACCCGGTCGCTACCACTCCCGGTTCTGTATTCGTCGACCCACGACGCAGGTCTTACGAGTTTTGTGCAAAATCTAGCCTAAACCAGTTATCCAACTACGACGAGTGATTTCAATTTCCTTAATGCTGAATCTGGAAAAAATCAAAGAAGCCGCGGGCCGGATAAAAGGCCGGGTCCATCGCACGCCGGTGGTTACCTCGCGTTCCTTCAACAAACGAGCCGGCTGTGAAGTGTTCTTCAAATGCGAAAACCTGCAGCGTGCCGGCGCCTTTAAGATTCGCGGCGCAACCAACAAAATCCTTTCGTTAACCGAAGCAGAAAAGCGTCGCGGCGTGGCTGCATTCTCTTCGGGCAATCATGCGCAGGCGGTGGCCCTGGCGTCGCGCGAGGCAGGCGTCAGCGCAGTCATCGCGATGCCTGACGATGCGCCAAAGGCCAAGGTATCAGCGACGCGCGAGTATGGCGCGGAAATCATTTTTTACGATCGACTGAATCAGGACCGCGAGGCTGTGGCCATTGAAATCTCACAGCGCGACGGGCGTGTAATGGTTCCGCCGTATGACGACTATTTTATTCTCGCCGGACAGGGAACATGCGGCCTGGAGTTTCTTGAAGAAGTGCCTGAGCTTGATTGTTTGTTGACGCCTTGCAGCGGCGGCGGACTTTTTGCCGGCGTTAGCACGGCCGCGAAGGCGCTCAATCCGCGCATCCGCTGTTTTGCAGTGGAACCAGACACCGCAGACGACACGCAACAATCGTTTCGCAAAGGCGAACGAGTTTCTATTGGACCACCACCCACAATCGCAGACGGCTTGCGCGTACAGTCGCCGGGAACGTTAACCTTTCCGCTTTTGCAACAAACGGCAGAAGATGTTTTAACAGTCTCCGACCAGGAGATAATCGAGGCGCTGAGGTTCCTGCTGATTCGCATGAAAGTGTTGGTTGAACCTTCCGGAGCTGCCGCCGCCGCGGCGGTCCTCATGCACAAGCTGCCACAGAACGTGAAGCGAGTCGGCGTCGTTCTATCCGGCGGCAACATCGATGCAGAGTTTCTTTCCAAACTCCTGGCGGCTAGGGACTAAAACGGATGACCAGGGATGGACAGACAGGAATGGCTGAACTACACAAATGCCGAATTCGGCGCGCAATGTTAGAATCCGATCAATCAACTAATTGAGGAAAACCCTTGGCCCGCGAACTACGCGTCATCAGTAACATCCCTAAACCGCGTCAGCCTAAACCCGACTGGCTGAAAATCCGTCTCGGCGATCCCACTAATCAAAATCATGTGTTGAAGCTGATCGAAGGGCTCAACCTGCATACTGTTTGTCAGGAAGCGCGTTGCCCAAACATCTTCGAATGCTGGTCGGATCGCACCGCAACCTTCATGCTCGGCGGCGACATCTGCACGCGTCACTGCGGCTTCTGCGCGGTCGCCAAAGGTGCGCCCGGTTCACTTGATGCTGAAGAGCCGCGCCACGTGGCGGAAGCAGTCCAGCATTTGAATCTGGCCCATACAGTAATCACGTCGGTGAACCGCGACGACCTGCCGGATGGTGGCGCTGCACACTGGGCCGCGACTGTTCGTGAAGTGCGCGCATTGAATCCATCCTGCCGCATTGAAGTCCTGATTCCGGATTTTAATGGTGACGAAGCGGCGCTGAACACAGTGCTCGATGCGCAGCCCGACGTACTTAACCACAATACGGAAACGATTGCGCGACTCTATCGCCGGGTTAGACCGGATGCAGACTACCAGCAGTCGCTGACTCTCTTGCGTCGCGCGGCGGAGCGTCGCGATTGCGAGGGTAGGGGCATGTTGACCAAGAGCGGCATCATGGTTGGCCTCGGCGAAACGTTCGAAGAAGTTATCGAGTTGATGACGGACTTGCGCGATTCTTCGTGCGACATCATGACCATCGGCCAGTATTTGCAACCGCACGCGCGTCGCTTGCCGGTGGAGCGCTACGTGACTCCGGAAGAATTCAAGCGCTGGCGGGAAGCCGGCATGCAAATGGGATTCAAGCACGTTGAGTCGAGCCCGCTGACACGATCCTCATATCACGCGCGGCAACAAGCTGAAAGCGAACCGCGCCCGCAGCAAGAGCAGCCGCAGATTTTCGCGGATGCACACGGATAAAAGACCGCCACAACCGGTCTAGTTTTGAAGTTTTGTCCTATCCGCGTTAACCCCGGCCAATCCCTTATGAAAGCTGTCATCTTCAATCAACACGGTGGGCCCGAGGTGCTTCAATATTCAGAGGCCCCCGATCCAACCGTTAAGGCGAACGAAGTTTTAGTCGAGGTCAAAGCCTGCGCTTTGAATCATCTCGACGTCTGGGCGCGGGGCGGTTTGCCGGGAATCGAAATCCCGCTGCCGCACATACTTGGCAACGACATCGCCGGTGTGGTGCGCGAAGCAGGCGCGTTAGTCACCTGGGTCAACTCCGGCGACGAGGTGATGCTTCAGCCCGGCGTGTCATGCGGCCACTGCATTGAGTGCCTGTCCGGACGCGACAATCTTTGTCGTGATTACGACATCTTCGGTTATCGACGCCCTGGTGGTTATGCTGAGCTGGTCTCGGCGCCCGGTGTAAACGTAATTCCGAAACCAAAGAATCTGAGTTGGGGAGAAGCGGCTGCGTTGCCGCTGGTCACTGTGACGGCCTGGCACATGCTGATTACGCGAGCAAAGGTGCAACCCGGCGAAGACGTGCTGGTGCATGCCGCCGGCAGTGGCGTTGGTTCAATCGGAATTCAAGTTGCAAAACTTCGTGGCGCGCGTGTGATTGCTACCGCGGGTTCCGACGACAAATTAACAAAAGCCAAAGATTTGGGCGCCGATGAAATAGTTAATTATACGAATGATGATTGGCCCAAAGAGGTCAAGCGATTAACAAACCGTCGCGGTGTGGACGTTGTCTTTGAACACACGGGCGCTGCTACCTGGCCCGGTTCAATCGCTTCGCTGAAACCCAATGGTCGCGTGGTGACCTGCGGCGCCACCAGCGGTTTTGCAGCGCAAACAGATTTGCGCCAGATTTTTTATCGTCACCTGACGGTTCTCGGATCTTTTATGGGTGCAAAATCAGAATTGCTTGAGGCAATGAAGTTCGTCGAGAACGGAAAGATTCGCGCGGTTGTGGATCAGGAGTTACCGCTGGCTGAAGCGCGTCGCGCACATGAGTTGATGGAAGATCGGGCACAGTTTGGCAAGCTGGTGCTGATACCGTGAGAAAATCTAAGATTTCCCATTTGTCATTTTCCATTTCTCATTTCTCATTTCAAACCGTAAAACCTCAAGCTTGAGCCGCACGCTGTTCATTAATTGGGTATACGACAACTGTGTAGATAAACCACATACGACCCTGTCCCTTGTGCTTAATGGCAAATGAGAAATGGCAAATGAGAAATGGGAAATCTTGCTTTTACCTGGTGAGGCCTGCTTCATTGCCCAGTGTAGTCCTCCGCTACAAACCTTTTCATTATCAACCCAAGATTTCCTTCCGCCAGATTAAAGTTAGTACCCCCAATTACTTTCCTACCTTCGTCAGTCGTAACCCAATCGACTACCTGGGGCGCGTTGCTCCTTAGAAAGGCGGCGTCATGCTTGTCAATTGGCCGTTCATCTTTGCGCGAGAAAACCCAGATGTAGGTGTACCCACCTTTGCGGATGTAATCGAGGTCTCCTTCAAAGCCGGTTTTTGCGGGCGCTGGAGAGGAGGATGCGGTTGGAGATTCATTTGGGGGCGGCGCGGTGTTTGTGCTTTCCCCGTTGCATGCAACAAGGCAAAGCACGACCGCTATCAGGAAGGCAAATCGCTCAAGCCCAAATTTACGAAGCATATTTTCTGAATCCTACTGCAAAGTTTGCCTGAATGTTAATTAGGCGGTTTGTTATCTTGCGGTGCTTCACCTCCGCCGGTATCCAATTCCGAGTCTTCAGGCAATTGGTCCGCTCTTTGATCGCGGATACGCATGATCGTGCAATCGCTGTCTTCATAGACAATATCAAACCAGCCACTGGCATTGGCGTTATCAAAGAAGTCGTCGTGAGAATTATCGCTGAACACGTAACGCGCGCCAAACCGGTCGCGAATTAACGGGCCCGGATCTTCCTGCTGGCCCAGCGTGATGCGATCATATAGTCTTGATAGCGCTGCATCGCGATCGAAAAGATAAGTTGGATCGAGACCCGTAACGAAACGGTGTGATGGGTCGAAATAAAACAGTCGCGGAAAGTCGTCCCAATCCGTGTTAAAAACGATCTCATTTGCCGGCACATTATTTCTCATCCACTCTGTGCCCGCTCTGTAAAAGCTATCCGGGTCGCTCGCAGCGATGTCGTGCATAGTGACGCGGACATTGAGGAACAACGCAATTGCCAGCACTAAAGCGACTACCGAAACACCAATCGTGCGCCAAAGTTCACGCCGCTCAGTGTCGGTTGCTCCAGTAGTACCCGGTCGATCTAAAAAAGGTTGGAGCTCCGCCAGCATGTCATTTGAAAGGCGGGTAACTGCAGAGCGTGTCCCTTCCAACCACGGCTGTAGCGCGAAGGCCGCAAACATTACGGCAAAAGGCGGCCAATATTCCGCAATTCGCTTCCAGCGCATGGTCATTATCATCAGCGCCGTCGAAAATAGCAGGAAGAACAAAGAATGAGCCGAACGTTTGCGGTCTGCCGGATCGAAACTGATGTAACCCACCACCATTGCGACACACGCGATGATGGAGTTACCAAGAAATTCCCAGGAATCGTAGGGATACCATTCTTTACCGACGCTGGTGGAGAAGTCTGAAACGGTCAGCTTTATCTTGAGGTGTTCGTAGAGAAGATGAAGGTTGCGCGGAAAGTATGGATTAACTATCAACCCGGCCGCCGAGCCTGCCAGTACCAAAATCAACGGGCGCCATTCCAGCCGTCGTTCAGTCCAGCCTATGACGATGGTCCATAAGATGGTCGCGAGAATGAGCAGCACAAACATGTCGTACGTCCACGCAAAGACCAATGCCAACAAAACCAGCGGCCAGTGCTTTTTCCGGAACAGTAAATGGATGGCCAGGACCAGGTAGATGATCGCGAACGGCGGCGCCTTTGCCATGTTCAGGCGATAAAGGAAGGGCGCCGAGCACGCCAGCAGCGCCAGCAACCATACCAGCGGGTAACGAATGCGATAACGAATTAGCAACCAATAACATGAAAATACGGCGGCACTCGCAAAGATTGTTGCCGAAATTTTTGCGCCTAAACGCAGATTACCTGACCAGGTAAACGGAATCTGAAAGAAATGAAACAGCAGGTGATGATCGACGTAGTGCCTGGCGTCAAGCGTAGTCAGTGGCAGCCATGTGAACGGCGGCGGAAAGGTGTGATTGCGCAGCGACTGCCAAAGCATTTCACTCCACTTAATGTGGTAATACCCGTCAAAATCACCACAGCAAATTGCGTCCGTCGAGAATTGCAGGCGCCAGAAAATCAAGCCGATAGCAATTGCGCCGGCGCATAGTTGAACTACGCGCAATGCCGACTCAGATTTCAGAAAAACAGGAAGATGTAGCGAATTTTTCATCTACCGGCCAACTGTGTTCGCGATAAGCAAAGCTTTATCTCACAGTTGTTCGATAAGATCGAGGAAGGCGCGGGGATCGATTGGCTTAGTTACGTGCGCATTAAATCCGGCAGTAATTGAACGCGAACGATCGTCAAACATTGAATAGCCGGTGACAGCAACCAGGGGCACCCCCTCGTAACCGGGTAACGATCGCAAGGCCTTAGCCAGTTCATAGCCGTTCATTTCAGGCATGCCAATATCTGAAATGACTACGTCGAAATGCTGCTCGCGCGCGAGCGTCAGGGCCTCAGGAGCAGTTGATGCGCAGCTTACGTCGTAGCCCGCATGTGTCAACAGCACCGACAACATCTCGGTTACGTCTGTAACGTCGTCTACGACCAATGCGGAGCGAGGTTCATGAAACTGTTCGACAGAATCGCTTTTACAACGTGCCTGATAACTTGGTTTTGATCTCTCTTGCGAGGGCAGGAACTGGCTGAAGAGTTGTGCCGGTTTCAATAGGGCGTTGCTTACATGAAGTTCGATCATGAATTCACTCACCAGTTGTCCGGTGTCGACGCTACAACAAAGAGGGAAGCTTAATGTAGCCGAAACGATATTTTCTGTCTAGGCTTTTCCTCTGTGTCGCAAAGCGATCAGATTGTTGACGGCGGCCATTAAATCACCCGGATCGATTGGTTTTGAGAGATGCAAATCAAAGCCTGCTGAAATCGCAGATTTTGCCTCTGTTTGCGAGGCATAACCCGTTAAAGCGATGGCTGGGACGGTCGCCAACCCGGGCCGCGAGCGCAAATCGCGAATCAGTTGCAGCCCATCCATTTCGGGCATCGCAATATCTGAAATTAGTATGTCGAATTGTTGGCGGTCGACGCATTCAAGGGCCTCGCTTGCCGATTCGCAGGCGATGGTTTCAAATCCACGAGTACGAAAAGTTGCGGCCAACATTTCCAACGTGTCAGGCTGATCTTCGACAATCAGAATGCGAAGGGCTGAAGCGGTATAGGCTTTCGACCGTTTCGAAGTTTTAATCGAGGAATGTTTGGCTGCGCCTTCTCGCGGCAAGGTGATAATGAACGTGCTGCCCTGCCCCGGCCCCTCGCTATCAACTTCAATCGTTCCTCCGTGCACGCTCACAAAACTTTTGACGAGCGAGAGTCCTAAACCAAGGCCGCCATACGAGCGTGTGCGCGATCCATCGGCCTGGCGAAACCGTTCAAAAACATGAGGCAGAAATTCAGCGGGAATTCCTTCGCCTTGATCACTGATCGTTACTACGGCGTCAGATTCGGAAGCTGTTAAAGATGCTTTCACTAAACCTCCGGCAGGCGAAAACTTAATAGCGTTATGAAGCACGTTACAAAAGATTTGATTCAGACGGTTTCGGTCACCTTTGATAGTCACTAATGAGATTTCCGGTGACATCTCGAGTTTTAGTTTGACCTTTGCCTCGTTGGCGAAGGCTTGCATCGTTTCCACAGATTCCTCGAGCACCGGCGCGATAGCTACGGAGTTTTCTTCGATCCGCATTTTTCCGCTCAGGATGGCAGACATATCGAGCAGATCACTGATCAGGCGTTTAAGGTTGTAGGCATTCTTATTAATGACTCCCAGCGCCTTTTGAAAGTCACTGTTGGGAAGAATTCCGTTTTCCATCATGTGCACCCAGCCAATGATAGGCGTCAACGGCGTGCGCAGCTCATGCGACAAAATCGTCAGAAACTCGTCCTTAGCGCGGTTAGCAGCTTCCGCTTCCGCGCGCGCATTTTGTTCAACCTGATAAAGTCGCGCATTCTCGACGGCCAGCGCGATCCGGTCGGCCGCTGACTGCAGCAAGCGTACTTGTTCTTCCGTAAAGTTAGTGTGTTTGAATGCGCCAACGTGTAATACGCCGATGGGCCGCCCCTCAATCATCATCGGCACGCCCAGCAGCGACTTAATACCTTTCTCTCGCAGCAGTGGGTTGAAGAGATCTGCATTTTCGACTTCTGAAATTATTATGGGTTTAGCTTTAGCAACTATATTGCCCGCAAAGCCGCGCCCGACGGGAATACGAACGCCTAACTCGACCTCTTCTTCCAATCCCTGTGCGGCCCATGCCACCAACTCCTTTTCTTCCCTTTCCAGCAACAAAATAGCGACAGTGTCGACGTGCAATACTTCGCGGATCCGCTTAAGCGATTCCGCCAACAAATCATTAAGTGAAAGATTACCCAGGGCGGCATCCGTCACCTTCTGAAGAGCCGCCAACTGGGCTGTGAGCGCTTCTGCTTCGCGTCGTGCTTCCTGCGCCCGCCCCAAAACCTCGCGGCGCTCACTTTCCGCGTTCACCCGTTCGATAAACTGGCCCACTTGACTGCCGATCGAAACGAGCGTTGTGAGCAGGGCGGCATCGGGTTCTTCGTTCTTCTCGCTAAACAGTTCAATCACGCCGGCCACGTTGTCAGCTGCGATCACAGGAAAGCCAAATGCGCTATGCAGATTTCCGCGGGCGGCTACGGCAGCGCGTGGAAAACTTTCGTCACCTGCGAAGTCAGCGATCCACAGCGGCTTTTTGTTAGCCCATATTCTGCCCGGAAGGCTCGGGTCGCCGCCCACGCCAAACTGACTGCTTGCATCGGCGAACTCGATTGTTCCAGGAAATGATTCATCGCGCCATTTGGCTATGGAGTGCAACTCGTTCTGAGATTGGACTGAATAAAACGCGGCGAATTGCCAACCCAAATGGTTCCCAATAGCCGAGAGAAGTTTGGGCGCTGCCTCGTCCAGCGTTGAAGCTCCCGCCAAAATTTCTGTCGTTGAATGTTGCAGTTTTAGACGTTGCTCATCTTGTTTTCTCCGTCCTATATCTCGCGCGATGCCGGTAAAAAAGCGATGACCATCTTTTTGAAATTCGCCAAATGAAAGTTCCAGAATGAGTTCTTTGCCGCTTTTATGTAGCCCGGGAAGTTCAACTGCTTCCCAGGATATGTGTTTTTGTCCGGTAGCTATGTAATCGCGCAGGCCGGCGCTGTGAAGATGCCTGAGATATTCGGGCATCAGCATCGTCAACGGTGATCCGATTAATTCTTCTGCGGTGTAACCGAAAATTTTTGAGGTAGCGCGATTAACAAAGAGAATCGTGCTCTCTTCGTTAATGGTGATGATGGCATCGGACGCCGTCTCGGCGATGATGCGCGAGCTTTCGACTATCGACTGCATTGAAGCGCTGGAGCTGGGAGCTTGCGTGCTTGAACGATTGGTTGCCAACCTTATGCCATCCCCTGATTCCGCTTATTCGCTAATGCGAGATGGCGCGATTGTAGTATGAGAATGAATAGTCCTGCTAATTATGGGGAGGACGGGGCATTCGTGAGGTATTAACCCATTGGACGCGGCGCATCCGTTTTGTTACGGTCGAGCAATCCAGTTCATTCCAACACGGGCGGTTCAATCATGTATCCGGCGGGAAATCTTTTTGTCCCAGTAAGGCACGGTCAACTCGAGGCCATCCTCAAACAACCGCGTACCGCCGCGAAGGGCGTTGCCCTCGTGCTCCATCCGCACCCGTTGGGTGGTGGCACAATGCATAATAAAGTTATCTTTCGCGCGGCCAGCGCCTTAAACGATGCGGGGCTGGCAACGCTGCGGATAAACTTTCGCGGCGTCGGCCAGAGCACCGGGGAGCACGATGAAGGTCGAGGTGAACTTGAGGACGTTCGTGCCGGATTGGATTTTCTCGAAGCCGAGTTTCAGAACCAGCCAATTACGCTATGCGGCTTTTCATTCGGCGCTCGCGTAGGTTTGGAAGTGGGAATTTCCGACGACCGGGTTCGCACTTTGATTAGCATCGGCACGCCGGTAGACAAATATGATTTCAGTTTTCTCGATGCGGTGCGTAAGCCCTTGCTGATGATCCACGGCGATCGGGACGAATTTGGCGAGGTGAATCGCCTAACCGCACTTGCCGCGCGGCTAAAGGAAAACGCCGGCGTCGAGTTTCACGTGATTAAAGATTCGGGCCATTTTTTTGAAGGCCATCTGGAAGAACTGAAGCAGATCATCACAGACTGGGCCAACCGGCAGTTGCAGGATTAACGCACATGCGTGCGTTTCCGCGGTGGGAACTTGATTCCACATCTTGTTACAGACGAGTGGAAAATGATGAACGACAAACGTGATCCGGCAATCCGCATTACGCTGCTACCGCGGGATACAAATTCAGCGGGCACAATTTTCGGCGGCGTGATTCTTAGCTACATCGACATGGCCGGGGCGATCGAAGCCCATCGGCGCACCGGCATGAAGCGATTCGTCACTGTCGCGATGCGCGAAGTCATCTTCCATAAGCCTGTGTTTGTTGGTGATTTGGTAAGTTTTTACGCCGAGACGGTTAGCATCGGCAATACCTCAATAACGATTCGGGTGATTGTGGAAACGGAAAGAGTTAGTTCAAAAGTGGAGCAGGTGCGTGTGACGGAAGCGGAAGTCGTCTACGTAGCTGTTGATGAGAACCGTAAGAAGACGAAGATCGTAAATCGTGAATCGTGAATCGGTGAGGGAAACGCTCGCTAAACACCACACTTTGCCATAAGAGTCCTTCAGTGGTACGGCTTTGCCGCCGGATGTGAGGCGGTGGCTATGCCCCGCCGTAGATGTACTTGTTACTTTTGGGCTATGCCCTTGGTGCGGCCTTTGGCCCATAAATCCGACAGGCTAGCCCGGACGAGGGGCATAGCCCCGGCAATAATCTGCCCCTGCTGTCGGTGGGGCATAGCCACCGCCTCACATCCGGCGGCAAAGCCGTACCTCACGTGGTCTATGACAGTTGGGGCAAAGCCAAATACCACCGTTAGGTTTTTACGATTTACGATTTACGATTTACTAATTCAGAAGTGCCTGCATGCGATGAAGACCGCTGGCTGCTTCCGTGAAGCCGGGTTGCTGTTCAAGGGCCTTACCATAGTGTCGCGCTGCCTCGAGATACTTTTTGCGCGTCTCGTAGATCCGGCCAAGATTGAAATGCGGAAACGCGTAAGATTCATAACGCGGCGCATAGAGGGCGCGTTTGAACCAGCGGACGCTCGAGTACGCATCGCCCTTCGCTAAAAGATAACTGCCGATGTCGTTGTAAGGGTTTCCCAGCGTCTCGTCAACGCGAATTGCCTCCAAACATTCCTCAATCGCTTCGTCATAGCGGTTTTGAAAACTATAAACCCAACCCAGAAATGTATGGGCTTCGGCGGTCGGGTACGTTTGTATTGAGCGCTTGTAAAGTTCGATCGCTTCGTCGAAATTCTCGGCGCGCTGTGCCTGGTAAGCCTCCTGAAACAGCTGCTTGGCTTCGTACTTCGCTGCCGGCGAAGCATCGTCTTCGTAAACGTCTTCTTTCATTTTGTATCCATTGCCTGGCCGTCTTTGTAAAGCAAACTGTTAGTTTGCGACCGTTGAATGCCATCCAACCACCGCAAACTAACAGTATGCTTTACTAAATTATGCCACTAGCTTCATTTTACTACTTTGTTCCCGGAGAGGAGAATCGATAACATAATCATAATCAGCGCAGGCGGGCGAAGTTTACAATTACCGGCGTTGGGGGATAACCCAGTCGACAACATGGTTCACGAAGCATATTTCATTACTGGTTTCCCAGGCTTCATCGCGAGTCGCTTGGTGCGACGCCTGGCGGAGCGCCGCACCCGGTTCCTGCTGCTGGTGCAACCCGCTTTTGTTCCTCAAGCGGGCAGGGAACTGGAAGTCATCGCTCAGCAAACCGCCGTCCCGTCGTCGGATTTTGAGATTTTCCCGGGTGACATCACCGAGCCTGAGTTGGGCCTGACTGGCACCAACCTCGAGCGGGCCCGTTCTGAAACGACGACTCTATTTCATCTCGCGGCGATTTACGACCTTGCGGTGGAGCAGGAAGTGGCGATGCGTATCAACGTCGGTGGTACACGCAATGTCAATCGTTTCGCGCAGTCGCTCCCGGCTTTAAGCCACTACCATTATGTTTCGACCTGTTATGTTGCGGGCAAGCGCACTGGCCGGATACTCGAAAACGAGCTGCGCCATGACGCGGGGTTTCGCAACCACTATGAAGAAACCAAGTATCTGGCGGAAACGGAAGTTGAAGAACTTAAATCGCAGTTGCCGATTACGATTCACCGGCCATCGGTAGTCTGTGGCGATTCCCGCACCGGTCAAACGGCAAAGTATGACGGCATTTATTATCTGATCAATTACCTGCTGAAATGGCCGTCAGTGCTTTCCAGTTTCAACATCGGTAACGACGACGTCAGCCTGAATCTTGTGCCGGTGGACTTCGTTGTGGAAGCAATGTCAGCGCTTGCCCGCGACGCAAGTGCAATCAGCAAGACCTTGCAACTTGCCGATCCCAACCCGCTGTCGACTCGCGAGCTCTTTAACATGATCGCGCGCCACTTGGTGGGAAAGGAAGCGCGCATAACGGTCCCCGCCCGGCTGGTCGAGTCTTCGCTTATGCTGCCGCCTTCGCCCGCCCTTAGCGGCCTGCCTCATCATGGCGTGCCCTATTTTTTCCTGAAGCAGAGTTATGACACGACGCAAGCTGGTCAACTGCTTAAACCTCACGGTGTGACCTGCCCGCCATTTTCAAGTTACGTGAAAACGATTGTTGATTACGCCGCCAGTCACCCGCAACTCTCGTGACTTATTAACCGCAGACGAAGCTTGACCCCAAATGTAATGGGCTATGTCGGGCCGAACCCCGTTAGGTAAATGTTAGGGAACAGTCTGCAAGACTTAGGACACTTCCGAAGAGTCTGCTCCGGTTGACAATTCCATAATCTAGAATCTGTCTAAATTTATTCATGCGGCCATACAAACCAACTACAGGATCCCGGGAAAAGCTGACCCGCCAGCGCGAGGCGGTGCTTCAAGTCATACGCTAGCGGGAAGATCATCCCTCCGCTAATGACATTTTCGAGGCCGCGCGGCGGCGCTTGCCCGGAATTAGTTACGCCACCGTTTACAACTCGCTGCGATTTTTGAAAGAAGCGGGACTCAACATCGCAAGTTGCCGTCTCGTACAACCGGAGGAACGGGCAGGAATGTCTGTCTTACCTATCTCAGAGTACCCGGGACAACTGCTCAAAAATAATAACCAATAAATAAACACTGACGGCCGCTGCCGCCAGCGCCAAACCCGCCAACAACAGCATTATCAAACCTACAAATAACCAGTCGCTGAGTTGACCCTGACGCGCGTCTTGCGCCGACACCGTCGCCCGTTGGCGCAGCAACGCAATGTTTTTCTGATTCGATTTCCACCACGCGTCAAACAGATCGCCAACTAGCGGTAACGAGCCAACCAGATAATCGATACCGAGATTCAGCCCCATGCGCAGGATTGTGATCTTGGGCACGCGATAACGCACCGCTGACGCTAGAATGTAAAAAGAGGCGAGTGAACTAGCAGTGTCACCAAATCCGGGAATCAAACCGACGAGAGCATCCAACCCAAACCGCCAGCCCAACCCGGGAACACGAATGAGATCGTCCATCAGCCAGGCAAGCTGTTCCAGATTCTGATCGATTGATCGTTCGGCCGGTTCGATTGGCCGGCTCGCAGGTTTGAATTTTTGCATCTTGTAATTGTCTAACGTATCCGCGTCATTTGCTGCCAGAAGAATTTACCGACGCGAGCAAAAGCGCCTAATGCATTACGGTCGTTGCCCCGTTGCGTGTTTGTTTTTCCCGGAAGTCCCAGCGACTCTGCCAACTCCTTATCCGGCCCCGATATGTCCTGGTCCCCACGTTTGCTGGAGAGCCAGCGAGTAAAGGTGCGCGCCACTAGTCCTCTCTGTGCTACCGGAGCTTCGGCCATGATCGCGCTGCGCAAATCTTCGAGTTTGGCAATTCCATCCCGGTTGGCCTGGTAATAATTTCTCAACGCAGTCAGCAATTTCTCTTCACCCAGTAAGCGCTGTAACTGCACAAACATCAGCGCGCCTTTTGCAGTGACGACAGCCGAATACTGAAACGTATTTTGGTAGTCACGCGACGGCCGGTCGGCATTCATGTCCGCGCCGCCGAACGTGCGGTACAAACGATAAACGCCGCGCAATTGATCTTCGAGCACCGCAGCAGCCTTTTGCTGGCCGTACAGTTCGCGAAAATAAAGCAACGCCGACCAACTGGCCAAAGATTCATCCAGCACGGGCTCGCGCGAAGGATTGTTGCCAACGACACCGCCCCACCATTGGTGGCTAATTAAGTGAGCCACGCTCCATTCCAAACTTTGCTCGACCGCAGGACGCTGCTCGCGAATAATTTCCGGAAGATTGCGCACGCCGGGGGAGTCGAAATCCACATAAAAGGCGCTGGCTATTACATCCAGGCCGGCAAATTCAGTGCTGCCAAGCCCGGCGACCAAAGGAGCTTCAGCGATATTGATCGTTTTGATTGGCAGTGGCCCAAATTTGGATTCGAATATTCGCAAAGCCTCGCCCGCGTTTACCAACACGCGTTTGCCTACGCGTTCATGTTCGGGAAGAAAGATGGACCGCAACGTGACATCGCCAATTTCTTTTTGTTCAGAACGAAGATTGCGGCCCGCGAGTATGGCAAAGTCGCGTAACGATTTTCCTGAGAACACCATTTCGCCTGCAGGCGTGTTTTCTGATTCGCTGCCGGAAGTAAAAACAGCCACGCCCGGCGCCGCCTCAATCCGCACTTCATAGTCAGCAGTCTCATTGAAGATCAGATCGCCCACACCGGGATCAACTTTGCGTTGCCAATCGTCGCCGTCATGGACCGCCAGGACTGGATAAGATGTGCCCATCAACATCACGCCGCGACTGCGAAAGTTGAGATCGCGTGCGCGGCGCAGCTCACGCTCAGCGCGCAACGCTGCGCTTACCTGCTTCACGACATGTGTAGTTAACCCGGTTTCTTCAGCATCAATTTCGGGAACGTCTCCTTTGAACCCGATCAAAACTTCGGTAGACGCGCCCGACGGAACCGCTTCACGAAGATTCACGCGCAGCACCGTACCCTGCTCTTCAAGCGAATAATTTAGAGGCGCCCGGTCCTTTGCCGCGCGCACTTCCGTGATGTCAATGCGTGGTTCGTCGTCTTCCACGACGGACGCCCCGGCCGCGGATGGTCGCGTGTTATCAGGAGCGCGCAGGTTGGAATAAAGATGGAAGTAGATAACCGAAACGGAGTGGTTGGCGCGATTAACCCAGCGCACGTTTTCTGAACCGGTGTAGGCGCGCGCATCGAAATCGAGTTTTAGTTGGATCTGATAACGATAAAGGAGAGGCGAGCGAATAACTGTTTGAGTGTTTGGCAGTGCGAACTGGGCGAACAGCAAGCACGGAAACAACAGAGGGACTGCCAGCGTTAATTTGATATGAACTTGCTTCACTTCTAATTTAGTGGCATAGACTTTTCTGTGTCTTCCGACACATCACAGACTAAAAAGTCTGTGCCACTTTCACCTCTGCGAATCAATCATGGTTTTGCGATTGGCTCGGACTGTTCTCTCAGTTATTCCAATCGAGCGGATCATGTCGCCGCGCGCAATCTTGTCCACCACAGGCAGGCCCGAAATGACGTTGCCGAAGACAGTGTAACCACCATCTAGATGCGGTTGCCGCGAATGCGTCACGAACCATTGCGAGCCGCCGGTGTCCTTTCCGGAAAGAGCCATGCCCACCGCGCCGCGTTCGTAGGGCGCTTCGTTTATTTCGCAACGAATCTGATACCCGGGCCCGCCATTGCCGTCGCCGCGCGGATCGCCATCCTGAATAACGAAGTTAGGCACGACGCGATGCACCGTGACCCCGTCGAAGTATTTGCGTTTCGCGAGTTGGATGAAATTGTCGACGGTCAGCGGCGCTTCTTCCGGAAGAAAATCAATAGCGAAGGAACCACGCGAAGTTGAGACAACTGCGCGCACTTGTTTACCGATGCGAGCAATGGCGCGTTCATAATCCGCCGCGGTATTGCTTGTTTTGATCGTGCCGCTGCGAGCGGAGAAGTCGCCGGCTCCGTTAGTTTTCAGCAACGCCACCGCGCGACGCCGGACGAGGTAATCATTCGAATCAAGCCCCGTCTTGATTGCCTCATTCGCTCTTGCGGTTTTCTGTTTTGCCAGCGCGTCAAGTATTGAAAGCGCCGCGTCGTTGAGAGCGCGATCCGCCAGGGCTACCGGCAAAGCGTCAATTAGCGCGCGTGCATTTGTTTCGTCGGGCGGAAGTTCACCAAGCAAATCGGCCGCCGTACCGCGGACAACCACGTCTGACTCTTTTAGATGATTGCGCAACACCTCAGCGAGGCCCTTCGGCTTGAAGGCCGCGTAAGCGCGCAAGACATGGGGAATTGCATACTCCGAATGAACGGCGACCAGAGTGTTAATGGTCAGACCAGAATTGCGATAGTCGAGCATCGCGAGGAGAAGTTCTTCGGCACGATCTGTCGGCAACTTTGAGTCTTTTGCAACCGCTGCGAGCGTGGCGATTTCGCCCAAGCCCTGGGCAAGGCTTGATGCCGCACGCCAGTTCACTGATATCTTTGTCTGCACATTCTTTATGCCAGTTGTGCCGGTGCCCAGCTCATCGATGTATTTGCCCGGTGAGATGCGCACCAACGCAACATCAATTTCCGGAGCAGTATTGCCAAATCGATCGCGCGCCGAATGTAACCAATCCAGCACTTTACTATTTTGGCTTCCTTGCAAGATGCGTCCCAGGACAGATGCGAGCTCCAATGCTTCACCGGCATCGCTGCCGTGCCTCGAGAAATCGCTTCCCACTAACACCACGCCGCGTCGAAGTAAGGAATCAACTGAGCGCACGTCTTTAAGCGCCGTGAGCGCACGTATCGCACTTACCCGCACGCGCGAATCTCTGTCGTTTTGTGCGCGATCCAGAAGACCTTCATATGCAGTTTTATCTTCCGTTGCGCCCAACACGCGCGCCGCGTTTGCGCGCACGACGGGATCGGCATCGCTCATCAGAAGTTTGCGCAGCCGTTCGTTTCCATCTTTCATTCTTAAGCGCGCCAGCGCATTCGCCGCGTCAGCGCGAATGCGAGGGTCGGGCAGGTCGAGAAACTCGGCCAGCAGCAGGCCAGCGTTAGCTGGCTTGGCGCGCAACACCGCAGTGATACCGAGAAGCATCGTCAAACGCTCATGCGCCGCACGACGGCGCGCTACACAACTCAGCTCATTAAGAATTGCCGCACCAAGTTCTTTACCGCGGGCTTCCTGTTCCTTTGGCAAGGCTGCCGCTATTTTGCCGAGCGCTTCCAGTGCCCGCGCCCGCAACGGCTCACGATTTTCTTTCAAAGCCTCCAGCAGCGGGTCGGCCCCTAAAGACGATTCAATTTCACCAAGGGCGAACGCCGCCATTGCGCGAACGTTGCCTTCATCATCCTTGCGCATGAGTTCTGCTAAGTCCGCCACCGCCGCTTCGTTACCGATCCTTCCGGCAGCAAGCGCAGCGCGATTGCGCACATTCGCATTGCGAGCGCGAAACAAACTGCGCAGATCGTCGTCCCAGCGGCGCTCATCTTCCGCTCGAACTATGCGCAGCAATAACAGTTTTGGCACCGCATCGCCCGAAGTTGGATTGTGAAGTATCTGGCCGCGTTTTTGGCCAAACGCGTTTGGAGAAAGGACCAGAAACGCGGCGAAACTTAACAGGCAAACCGAGATTGGGCGCACGCAGAGAGTTTTACAGAAGTGGAATAGGTTCATTTTTAGATTCGGGGCAGCTGAATTGGGGGATTGCTTTCTATGTATCGGCGAGGGAGTACATCTATGTCAAGTTATCCCCAGGGCAGCACCGGGAAATTCTAGTCAGGCCATTCACGAATGAGTGCTCAATTAAGAAAAAAAGAAAAGGCGCTTCGCCGTTCTTACGGCAAAGCGCCTGACAACCTTCAACTGCAACCCTCGCCTAGCTAGCGACGCTCGTGACGCTGGCGACCGGCTTTGAGTCACTGCTTGGTTCAGCGGCGACGGGTTTTGAATCGGCACCGACCGATTTCATGCTGCTGGTATCCAGTGGTTTAACGTCACGACCGTTGATTTTCGTTTTGGACGCATCGGCGTTCGCGCTCGCGTTCATCTTGATCATCTTGGAGCTACCTTCAAACATCGCGCCCTGCTCAATAATCAGCGATGGTGTCTGAATGTTGCCATTCAATTTGGCTGCGCGGCCCAGCTCCAGACGTTGCGTGGCGATGATGTCGCCATTCACCGTGCCGTGGATCACCGCGATCGCAACTTCGATATTCGCATCGACTTTGCCGTTAGCGCCCACGATCAGCGTGCCGCTGCTCGACGTAATCCGTCCTGAAAGATGGCCGTCCACGCGCATCATCGCTTTGAAGTTGGCTTCCCCGGTGACCAGCGTGCCGCCGCCCACAAAGCCGCTAAGATTGCCTTCCTTGATTTCGCGCGCCAGTGACTCACTCTCCGTCAATGCTCGCGGCGCCGCAGAAGCAGATTCAGTCAGGGGTTTTACTTCCGGAGCGGCCGGCGTCTGGTAAGAGGAGTACGTTCTGGGGGCACTGTAGTTGGATACGTCGTGTTTTTCGGTGGAACTTTCGTTCTCGCCCTCTTTCGGGCCCTTTCCCATTCTAAGCATTAGTAACCTCCGTTATTTGGGGGGCGCGGTAGGTTCCGTCACCATCGGGACGTTGGCAGTAACAAAACGACGCGCGTGCCTTGTGTTGTGGAATTCTCCAGTCCTGCATGACTGGCTCTGATTGGTCAACCGCCCAGAAGCGGGGATGACATAATAGACAAACAACGCTTCAGGTGTCTAGCTCTGCAATCAAATTGTAATTGCCGAAAACCTTGAAGGTGGGGTGAAGCTTTATTGCGTCCTGCCGCGGTCAAGCACTAAGCAAAAACTTCTCAAGTTCTTTAGCGGGTTCATCCGCAAAAACGACCAACTGCTCGGCTAATTCCGGGTCTTCCAGTTGGAAGCCGATCGAAATGCCAAGCGGCATCTCCCGACTCAACTCGGCCGGGGTCTCGGAATTACCAGTAGACAATCACATCGAGAATGGCGCCCAACCGCATCGATAAAGCGCGGGTAAAATTTGACCCTTGACACGGGCGCTGCTTTCGAGCACCACGCGCTCGCTGGCGGTGATATTTCCGGTTACGGCGGAACAGCACTCATTTGGTCTTGCTTTAGCCGCGCCAGCTGGATTCATTCAAGAAACCAAAAGGTCTCTCCGTTAGTTGCCTAGTCTTCAATCATGTTGCAGACGCCCTCGAACAGTGCCCCATCCTTGATGGCAATTGAGCGTGTCCAGATATTGCCGTAGATTTTTGCGCTTGGCCCAACCTCAACTCTTTGATGAGCTACGATGTCACCGTTGATGGTTCCGTTAATTACTGCCACCCCTACTTCAATGTGAGCATCAACGCGCGCCGAGTCATCGACGATCAGCGTTCCAAGTTGCGAATAAACAGTGCCCGCGATGTGCCCGTTTACCCTCACGAGATCGCGAAAACTGATTTCGCCGGACAGTTCCGGTCCATTGGCGGTGCCTGCTCCGCACTTTTGTCTGACGGCAAGGCTGCCACCGCTGCCGCCGAGTTGTCCGGTAACTATCCCATCAACCTTCAACACTCCTTTATAATTCACTTCGCCGGTGATGACAGGAGTCCTGGTTCTATAGGTATTTGTGCTGACTTGCGGCACCTGGGCGGGTACCGAATTCTTTCTTGAAACGGGCGATGGCTGGGGTTCCAGTCTGATTTCAGTGGGGGTTGGACGCGCTTCGGCAGGCGATTCTCGAAACTTTACCCGCGCGGCGGCAGTTCCATTCTGCCCCGTTCTGCTATCACGCGTTCGCTTAACTTCGAACATAGGTAATCGTCGTTTAAGACTTTCAAGTTCCGGCGAGGGATTGAAACGTTCTTGAACTGCTTGAGCTTTTTACTGTCGGGACTTTAAAGCAGAAGCCGCTAAACCTGTTGGATGACAGGCAAAGTATCACAAGCAGAACTCTAACTACAAGCTGTTGCCCGCCCTACAAAGTGACCTGCAATAAGAGATCAGGGGGTCGATAAATGCTGCCTGCGAATGATTATTGAGCGCAATTGAGGTCTTGACCCGACGCGTCAGCGTTACGGCAAGCGAATCTGTCTGACCACGTTTGAGGTGTAATAGGCATTGACGGGCAGTTGGATTTGTCAGTCGCAAATTGGACGTGGCATTCTGAGGGACGCACGAGCGAGATAGACGGCCTCAGGTTGCCGCTAGGACGTGATATGAAAACAAAAACATCCTTGCTTCGGAGCATGGGCCAGGTCATCGCAGATTTTGGCATGATCCAAAACGGCGATCGCTTGATGGTGTGCTTATCCGGCGGCAAAGATAGTTACACCCTGCTTGATCTACTGCTCGACGTCCAGCAAAGAGCGCCGGTCAACTTCGAGCTGCTGGCTGTCAACCTGGATCAAAAACAACCCGGCTTCCCTGCTAACGTTTTGCCCGAATATCTCGCAACGCGCGCGGTGCCATTTCGCATAGTTGAGCGCGACACTTATTCGATAGTTAAACGACTTGTTCCTGAAGGCAAAACCTACTGTTCCGTTTGCTCGCGGCTACGCCGGGGAATCCTTTACAACGTTGCAGTGGAAGAAGGGTGTAACAAAATTGCGTTGGGCCATCATGCCGACGACATCATCACGACTTTTCTGCTCAACCTTTTTTTCGTCGGCTCATTGAAAGCGATGCCGCCGGTGCTGCGTTCGAACGATGGACGCAATACGGTTATCCGCCCGCTGGCATATTGCCGCGAATCAGAAATTGCTGAATATTCCGAGGCGCAAAAGTTTCCAATAATTCCCTGTGACCTTTGCGGCTCGCAGTCAAACCTCAAGCGCGCGCGCATCAAGCGATTAATCACTGAGCTGGAGCAAGAGATTCCCCACGTCTGTAGTTCCATGTTGACGGCGCTGGGGAATGTGAAACCGTCCCAGTTGCTTGATCATGACTTATTCGATTTTAAGAAGCTGCAGCAGGCCACAGGCGATGTTGAGGCCGAACTCGATCTAGCCGTTGGACATACTGACCATGATTTATACCCGACGCTCGTTTCGATTATGTAGTAAAGCAGGGTGTCCGCAGATTACACAGATTACGCTGATTAGAACAAAGGTGCCTGAATAATTTTAACGAAACGGCTGTAGGGATTTTACGTTTGTATCTGTGTAATCTGCGTAATCTGCGGATTGCTTTTCTGAATGGCCAGCACGAAGAAGAAACGAGAGCTCGATCTCAGCGCTTTTCCACCGGGAAGCGTTACGGAATACAGCACGTTGGTTTGCCTCGCCTGCGTCTTCGACATTTTCACTACGCAACTCGGCTTCGCGCCGCGCACGGCCTATTCGGAAATTAGGAAATACTCGCCCACCATTACCGAGCTGACCGCACCGAAAGCATTGCGTCCTTTTTTTGATTCCGACGACAAACAGCCGCACTGTCCCTTTTGCAATGCCGCGAAGCGGTGGCACGCGCGCCTGGAGACGGTGCGTATTGAAGGCGGCAAGGCGACGGACGCAGCACGCCGGGCCTTGATCAAGAAGCTGCCGCAAAAAGACAATCAGTTTCAGGTTATCGAGACCAAGTCTGACAAGCGCGCGATCTTTTTCGATTGGCTCGACACTCTGGTGCGCAATTTGGATCTCGAGGGCGAGGCGTGGTTAGTGGAAGCCACTCGCGCTTATCTTGCGCGCCTTGAACCAAAGTCTAACTGGAACGAAGCATTCGACGGTTTACGGGCAGTGCGGCGCTCGCACCGGCTAAGTGAAGGTTGGGAGCGTGAAGGTTTACGACTATTTCTCGCGCCGCCCATCTATAACGAAGTCTTGATCGTTCAATACCTCGTCAGCCGTTCGCACGTCCATGGCGGGCAGACCTTTGAAGGCCGGCTGACCTTGTTTGAGTTGGTTAGGCGGTTGCGGTATAGCGGCTATCTTGATGCGAAAGAACTTTCAGGAGCAGATCAATCTGAGACGCTTGACGCGATCATAGAAAAACTCGCTGGCGGTCAGGGAAACGTCAAGCTCTATCACATCGTCGACCGCCGCGAGTTTTCGGATAAAGTGAAATCGGTGTACGCGCGCTACGCGTCATAGCTACTTCAATCAGAAGAGCGGGGGCAAGCCCACCTTCCCGACCTGAGAGTTTAACAACCAGCCTGGTGGACCTACCTTGAAAGCCTTTCCAATGAGGTTCAGCGCTCAAACCGCGATCAGCTCAAGGTTGGGAAGGCGGGCTTGCCCCCGCTGGTTACGCGCGGCTGAATTGTGTGATCAACTCGATCAGCACTTATTAGGTTCTCGGCGGTAATGGTGAGTAACCGGCCGGCGGCGTCCGATGCCAATCGCATTACGAGAAATAATCAGCGTCGGCGGTAACTGGCGACGTTTGAATTCATTTGCGGGCGCTTCGACGCGATTGAGAATGTCGTAGACCATGACCGCATCGTGCCCGGCGGCGATTATCTCGTCTGGCGTCGCCTTCTGTTCGAAGTACATTTTGAGAATCGGATCCAGCTGGTCGTAAGGCGGCAGCGATTGATCGTCAAACTGTCCGGGTGCGAGTTCCGCTGATGGACGCTTTTCAATAATGGACGACGGAATAATTTCGCCGGCGCGATTGAAATGCCGCGCCAACGCATAAACTTCTGTCTTCAAAACGTCGCCAATAACGGCTAGCCCGCCGTTCGTATCGCCATAAAGCGTGCAGTAACCCAAAGCCAATTCCGATTTGTTGCCCGTTGAAAGCAGCAAGCGTCCTTCGGCATTCGAAATTGTCATCAGTATGTTGCCACGCAAGCGCGATTGCAGATTTTCAGTTGCAATTGACCGGCCGCCCTCGGTTGGCGCGGGAAGGTGCAATTCGTTTAGCAAAACATTGAATGCGTCGGTAATCGGCCGCTCGATCACATTCACACCCAGCTTGCGACAAAGTTCGACCGAATCATCGATGCTCGAGCGTGACGAATAAGGCGAAGGCATCATCACCGCCAACACTTTGTTTGCGCCCAAAGCTTCTGCGGCCAGCGCCAACACGAGGGCGGAATCAATACCGCCTGAAAGTCCCAGCACCGCCTTTCTAAACCCATTCTTGCGCGCGTAATCGTGGATGCCCAGCACCAGCGCGCTTCGCACCGTCTCAATATCGTCCCCCGGTAAACAACGCTCGTCGGCAACGCCGCCCTCCAGATCAACTGTGCCGAAGAACTCCTCGAATGGCGGCGCTTGCAAAATGATTTTTCCTTCGCAGTCCGCCACGATACTGGCGCCGTCAAAAATTACCCCGTCGTTGCCGCCCACGAGATTGACGAAGATTATGGGAAGCTTCGCCGCTTTCGCTCGATGTGAAACCATCTGGCAACGCTGGCCCATCTTGCCCTTGTTGAAAGGCGACGCGTTGATTGAGACGAGCAATTGCGCGCCCATCGCGATCAGTTCATCCGCCGGGTCGTGTGCGTAGAGCCGCTCTTTCCAGAATGTTTTGTCGTTCCAAAAGTCTTCACAAACGGCAACGCCAAGTTTGCAATCCGCAAGCGGAAAGAGATGCCGCTCGCGTGCCGGTTCGAAATAACGAGGGTCGTCAAAGACGTCGTATTCAGGCAGCAGCGTCTTGTCGGCAAACCCGATCAATTGCTGATCGCGGATGATGGCCGCGGAATTAAAAAGACGGCGACCGGTGCCCGTTTCGTTGGGACGAACAGTACCGACAATCGCCGTTAAACCTTTCGTTGCGGCGATGATTTTGTCGAGCGTGCCCAAGGCGCAGCGAGCGACGTCGCGATCGAGAAACCAGTCGAGCGAGGTATAGCCCTGGATGCTGGTTTCCGGTAGCACTACAACATTTGATTTGTCTTTCCGGGCAAACTCAATCGCACGAATGATAGCAGCGGTGTTGGCTTCGTAATCCCCGTTAATGGTGTTGATTTGACCGATGGTGACGCGCATGTTTCTTATGATCTTAGCCCCGGATGCTGGTGCAAGCAAACAGGATCGTAAAGCAAACTGTTAGTTTGCGTTGGTCCGTTGTCACTTAACTTGAACGCTCGGGAACCGCCGCAAACTAACAGTTTGCTTTGCGCGGTTTTTCTACAAAAGTCGTAACACCCGCCTCGTGGGTCGACGAATACAGAACCGGGAGCAATAGCGACCGGGTCTGCGTAGCATCAGGTCAAGGACATTGGAGCGAGGGAATTTACGGGATTGCATCTGACCTGGAGATTATGTGCATCGCAAGAGCGACCGGGTCGCTACCGCTTCCGGTTCCGTATTAATTGACCCACGACAAGTTACTCTCGCCACGCTAATGAGTCGCATCCCGCTTTGTGGGTTAGTTATTTGTGCAGAGCCGTTCAATCTCTCCCCTTCTTTTTGTGTGGCCGGACCTTGGGTTATATTGTTTGCCAAGCGCGGAGGGGTCGCATAATGGTAGTGCAGCGGTCTTGAAAACCGCCGGCCGAAAGGCTATGCAGGTTCGAGTCCTGTCCCCTCCGCCATTCCTTCAACAACTTACCGCTCCTTATAAATCACATACCTCCCGTTCCAGTACCGAGTTGGCGCGGCAGACCGCTGGCCATCCATTAACTGGGCCCCGTGCGGGCAGCCCGCGCGGGTGGTAGTCATGATGGCGAAGTCTGATTTCTGCCTTCTGCTTTTTGAACTTTTGCCGGGAACGTTTATCTCGGTCTGATGACGATTACCGAATCCGTGTGGCCGTACCCGTCATCTTCGGTGACGGGGTTGGCCGGATCGTTTAGCCCTACACCATCTATCAGGAACTTGTAGGTGTACTTGCCGGGTGCTAGATCAAGGCGACAGACCCAGCCGTCACCTTCCCTCGCGCAGTAGTTTTTAGTCTGGATCCAATTGTTGAATGATCCGTAGATGGCCACGGCCTCTGCGTCGGTGTACCCTTGCAAAGTAAAAGTCGTATTGCCGGTACTGGGCACAGGCGGCGGCATCTTTCTCACGAGCATGTCTCCCTGACCACTGTTAAGGGCGAGACCAGTGACGTTGCCGGTTTTATCTTTGATGAAGGTGAGGTGCAGATCCGGAATCTCGCTATCATGGAACCGGGAGTCAGATTCGGCCATAAGCTGGCGCAGCTTTAGGATTGAAGGCCTGACCCACAAAGAACCATCCTTCACGCTTACATAAAGGACGAAATCATGCGCGGACTTCGGGTCGATTTCATATCTGCCAATGTACTGTTGCAATAGAGTGGGGGCCACTTTGAGTGGAGCTGCCGTAGATGCTTTTTTGGGAACCGATGATCGCGCGACAGCGTCTTTGTCCCTCGCAGAAATCTTCGGCATCGGCTTGATACCGACGAGGGCTACCAGGTGACTCGCCAGCGTCCCGCGAAAATTGAACAGAGTGTGGTTCCCGTTAAATTCCGAGTAGTGGACTGAATATCCTTTGCTCTGTAGGGTATCTCGCAAATTACGGTTAGCCGCGAGCAGCGAAGGAGGGACTGGACGCCCCGGAGGCGCACCGGTTGACCTTTCCAGCAGGCCGGCCTCGAAAGAAAAGCGCAATGGAAGACGCGGACTTGCGGCGAACTGGCGCTTGAGCCATTCGAATTCTTTGTCACCTGCCGGCGCCCACGAGAAAGCGCCGGATTGGGAAAGCACGTTGCCAAAGACCTCAGCGTGCCTGAGCCCAACACAAGCGGCCGCCAAACCACCTAAGCTCGCTCCGCCGATGATCGTCTGCTCCGGGCGGACGGTCGCGTGATAGTTAGCGCGCGCCCATGGAACAACCTCCTGCGAGAGAAAATCGGCATACTCTGGGTTACAGGACAGCTCGCGTCCGCGATCAGGGTTATTCACCATCACAGCGACCAACGGCGGTATCAGACGAGCCGCGATCAAGTTGTCGAGAGTGGTTGCGACGCGCGCGGCGTTGACGTAAAGACCACCGTCAGAAAGTACCAGCAATCCGTAAGGCTTTTTGCCAGCCGCGAAGCCGGGCGGAGTATAAGTCCAAACAGTACGATCGTTGCCGAGAACTTTGCTGGTAAATTTTTCTCGCCGCACCTGACCGCTGGGTACCCTGGGCCGGGCGACGCTCCAGATTTGCGGCTCAGCGGCGGGCAGTTCAAATGCCGAAAAAAAAGTCACTTCATAGGGATTCAACTCGTTGGAGCGCTCGGCGTATTGGAGCGGATTGAATAGGTCCTTCTTTATGGCGTTATTGAAACGGCCGAAGTTGCCGTCCCACGTTTTCGGGTCGGGAAGATTCGTCGCCAGTCTATAGGTGAAGCGCGCGCCCTTCTGAAGCCGAAATGTCTTGTACCACAAGTCAGTGTCGAGCAGCCGCGTCATCGGCTTATCAATGCCGGGGAGCTGAAAGACGAAGACGCTCTTCGTCTCTTCCCCGCCTCGCCAGAGAATCGTCACCAGCGCCTCGCTGTCGCTGCCGGCCGCAGGTTCAACCATTGGCGCGCCGCGTTCGCTGATCTCCTTCCAAAAATTATCAAGGGCCGTCCGGTCACCCTCTTTGAGCCGATCGCTAAGGGCCCGCAGCCGCGGACTTACAGGCTGGTCATCAGCTTTTGGCGGGCTCCCGGGTTGTTGTTCCTTAAGGGGTAGTATGGACGAGCTCGCCAAACTCGCATTCAAAATAAGCAGCGCAAACACACGTATAGTGATCCGAGGTGCAATGCGAACTCGCATATAGTCGGTTCTCCTTCAGTAATTAGTTAGTAATGATGCCGCTTAGCGACGACGCTACGCGACGCGTCGTGCGAACTGATCAAAGATTCATTCAGAGTCGAACATGCGCTCAACCGGCGTGCGTCCCTGCTGGTCATGTGACGCAATGCCTTGGCTGCGCCCCCCGCATACGTCACTGGCCAGGATTTTCTCCTGACGAAACCCTGCACTCTCGATTACGAGAACGCCGTCCGCCCCGTCACCCCCGAACCGTCTGGTTGAGCTAGCTCGTCTAACGACAACGAATAAGCGTGTCAGGACCGCGATGGCGACTAACTGCCGCAAGACGCCTGTGAAGTTGTCGTGTCGGATGTTGACTGCCCACAACGCTGCTCCGCCCGCGAAGAGTGCGATAGCGATGTGCAATCCCATTCTTAAGAGCGTGGAATCGAAAGGTAGGCTGCGGCTGATTTCACAACACTGAACCTTGACCTGGTTGAAATCTCCAAAACTTTTCAGAGCTGCCAGTTTCGCTTCGTCTGGTCGCATTCCGCCCTCGATGTTGGCGCGCGCCCGCATATCAATATGGAAGCGCAATTCCGTCTCAACTTCGCGCGCGACCTCATCGGGATGCCGCCTAGCATGAATGAAACTGGCTGTGGCTTTAACCCAAGACATATCAGCAACCTCCTCAGACTGCGCGAAGCGCCTTGATGGTCGCGCCCGCGAGCCGCTCCCAATTCTGCTCTTCGATAATTAGTTGTTTGCGACCCGCGCGCGTCAGCTTGTAAAACTTCGCGCGCTGATTGTTTTCGGAGACGTCCCACTCCGATTCAATCCACCCGCGGTGCTCGAGCCGGTAGAGTCCTGGATATAGTGAGCCTTCCTCGACCTTGAGCGTGTCGTCGGAGATTTGTGCAATGCGTTGACCGACACCGTAACCATGCAGAGCGCCAAGTGAAAGGGCTTTCAGAATCAACATGTCCAGCGTCCCCTGAAGTAAGCCCGCTTTTGATTTACCCACCGCAGACCTCCTAGATGTTCTAGGGCCCAGCATAGCACGGACTACCCAGACTGTCTAGGGACGTTTTTTATTGCAGTATCCTAAGAGTGCGCCACTGGTCGAGGCGACAGCCATCGGGGCACTAGCCCGATAGTTTATGGAGGGCTCTGGACGCCGATCAGGTTTAGTCAGTAGCCCGACCGTGAGGGAGGGCGTTCTTGTCATTTTTCGCGCGCGAAGCGCGTCAACTCAAAGCGCTGAAAGCGCGCAATACAATAGCGCAGGGCAACGCCCTGGGATCACACGCACCCCAAATGATTTCGCCGACCCTCGACGGGTCGGCGTCCATGCTGTTCACGACATGCGAAAGCCCCGCGTGCACGGGGCGTCTTCGCTATTCAATTAATTCTGTGGTCGAGTTAGTTCTTGGCAATCGGAGCCGCGCTCTGAGCCGCAAACTTCTTCTCATCCTCAGTCATTTTCTTCTTCAAGTACTTCGCGAGTTTTTCCGCGGATGAGCGTAAGCCCTTATTAGCGGAGGCGCGGTGCGAAGCGTCGGCATAAGCGACCACACCCGTGCGAAGGTTCGTTACAGTTATCGAGGCAGAGGCCGTGCTACGGAAGTCGCCCAACAACCATTTCTTCGCGAAGCCTGCGCCTTTCTTGTCAGCCGTTCCGGCAATCTCGAAGTCTGCTTGCGAGCGTTCTGCAACCATGATGACGGGAACGCCTTTCTTACGAATAGCGGCAGCCATGTAGGTCTCGAAGCCCTCGATCGGCTTGACGCGTCTTCACTCTTAAACGGAGCGATGTAAATTTTTGAGTTTAGCAGGTTCGAGTCCTGTCCCCTCCGCCACTTCTCTCAACAACTTACCGCTCCTCATAAATACTTCCATCGGGCCCTTTAGGCAGTCGTAAAACGTTTTCAAAATCGCGCATGTCTGGAGGGCCCCTTCTTTGCAAAGATTCTTCAGATTCCTATAATGGCCGTGAGCCCAGCACGTCTCTCAAGTCCCGGAATCGCCACCTCGATCTTCAATCAGGCGATTTGAATCGTGCTTCAGCTCCCACGGCACAAATGATCACGGACTATCACGCGAAGTACTTCGCTTACGAACTCACAAAGCGTTGCCCTTCAGACAGCCTGGAAAAGCTGGCTGGCGCAGTAGCGAGTGCGCAAGTTGATCTGAACCCACATCAGGTCGACGCTGCGCTCTTTGCCTTCCATTCGCCGTTGTCCAAAGGCGCTTTGCTGGCTGATGAAGTCGGGCTGGGCAAGACAATCGAAGCAGGTCTGGTGATCTCCCAGCGTTGGGCGGAGCGAAAGAGAAGAATTCTGATAATCACGCCGTCGAACCTACGGAAACAGTGGCATCAGGAGTTAAGCGAGAAATTCTTTTTGCCCTGCACCATTCTTGAATCCCGTTCATACAACGCTTCAATCAAGGTCGGACAATTCCGCCCTTTCGAGATCCAGGATTCCCTCGTCATCTGCTCTTATCAATTCGCTCGCAACAAGGCGGGCGACGTGGCGAACATCCCATGGGATCTCGTTGTCATCGACGAAGCGCATCGTCTGCGAAACGTTTACAAACCTTCGAACATCATCGCCAACACACTCAAAGGCGCGCTTGGGCATTGCGATAAGCTCTTATTGACTGCAACGCCGCTTCAGAATTCGCTACTTGAATTATTCGGTCTTGTCAGCTTCATTGACGAACACACTTTTGGTGATCTCCAGAGCTTCCGCGATCAGTTTGTTAACCTGAGTCAGGACCAGGTATTCGAAACTCTGAAAGCGCGGCTCAAGCCGGTGTGTCATCGAACGCTCAGGCGACAGGTTACCCAATATGTTCCATTCACGCGTCGATTTCCGCTCGTCGAAGACTTCATTCCCGAAGAAAGCGAAGACCGGCTTTACAACCTGGTTTCTGACTATCTGCAACGTCCAAACCTTCAGGCACTGCCGTCAAGCCAGCGGACGCTGATGACGCTCGTGCTGCGAAAGCTACTCGCGTCATCCACCTTCGCCATCGCCGGCGCTCTCAACACGATTTCTGCGCGCCTAAGAAAAAAGCTGCAGAAGCAAGAGCCTCCTGAGTCGCTCCAGGACGAACTCGATAAAGACTACGAAGCCTTAGACGAAACTGCCGAGGAGTGGTCGGACGCGGTTGTCGAAGAGCCGATCTCTGACGCCGATCGCTCAGCCATTGAAGCTGAGATTGCGGACCTGGACAGCTTTGCCGCACTTGCGACCAGCATCGATCACAACGCAAAGGGTAAAGCGTTGCTCAAAGCGCTCGGCGTGGCTTTCGCGAAAGCGAGAGAACTCGGCGCCGCGGAAAAAGCAATCATCTTCACTGAGTCACGCAAAACGCAGAGTTACCTGCTCCGGCTGCTTGCTGACAGCGCGTTTGCCGAGGGCATCGTGCTCTTCAACGGCTCGAATACTGACGAACGCTCAAAACAGATCTATGTCGCTTGGAAAGAAAAGCATCAGGGAACCGACCGCATAACCGGTTCGAAGACAGCCGACATGCGGTCGGCAATCGTTGATTACTTCCGCGAAGAGGGCCGCATCATGATCGCCACCGAAGCCGGCGCGGAAGGCATCAATCTCCAGTTCTGTTCCCTCGTAGTGAACTACGACCTGCCGTGGAACCCGCAGCGCATCGAACAGCGCATAGGCCGCTGCCATCGTTACGGCCAGCAACACGACGTAGTTGTCGTCAACTTTCTGAACAAGAAGAATGAAGCCGACCAACGAGTCTATGAACTGCTTTCGGAAAAGTTTCAGCTCTTCGAAGGCGTGTTCGGCGCTAGTGACGAGGTGCTGGGAGCAATCGGCTCTGGCGTAGATTTCGAGATGCGCGTTGCCGCCATCTATCAGTCCTGTCGCAAGCAGGAGGAGATTAAGACGGCATTTGATCAGCTCCAGCTTGAACTGAATTTTGAGATTGACGAGGCGATGACGCGAACTCGCCAAAAGCTGCTCGACCACTTCGACGATGAGGTGCGCGAGAAGTTGAAAGTTCGCGATCGGGATTCAAGAGCTTACTTGAATCGGTTTGAGCGGATGCTTATGGATCTGACGCGGCACGAGTTGAATGACAATGCCGAGTTTCCTGGCGACTCTTCATTCGACCTTAAGACAAACCCGTTTGCCGAAACGAATGGCGACATTCCGCTCGGGCTTTACGAATTGCCGCGTCGCTCAGGCGAAGCACATCTTTATCGTCTCAATCACCCGCTCGCGGAACGGATAATCAACGAAGCGAAGAAGCGTGATCTGCCGACCGCGGAGATCCACTTTGACTACGACAGGCACGAGGGTCAAATAACTATTCTGGAACCATGGCGCGGTCACTCCGGTTGGCTCACGCTTTCATGTCTCACAGTCGAGTCTCTCCATCAAGCGGAAGACTACCTCTTGTTTGCGGCAGTTACCGACATGGAACAAGCCCTGGATGAAGAGACCGCTACACGCCTGTTAACGCTGCCAGCCGTCGTTGGGATACCGGTCGAGGCAAACACGGAAGTGTTGAGCGCCCTCGGCGATCTTTCGCGAAAACGCCAGACCGTCGTGCAGCGAACGATCTCCGAGCGCAACGCCCATTTTTTCGAAACCGAAGCAGAGAAGCTTGAGGGCTGGGCAGACGACCTTAAGCTCGGACTGGAACGCGAAATCAAAGACATCGACCGCCAGATTAAGGAAGCTCGGCGAGGTGCTACCGCTGCGCTAACGCTCGAAGAAAAACTCGCTGACCAGAAACAGATTAAGGCGCTGGAAGCGCAACGCAGCCAGAAACGCCGCAGCTTGTTCGATGCTCAGGATGATGTTGAAGCAAGGCGTGATGCTTTCATTCAAAGCTTAGAAGCGAAGTTAAATCAGAGAACCAACACGGATAATTTGTTTTGCATTCGTTGGGTGCTCAATTGATTTCACAGTTGAGTATTTCAAAACTGAAAACTTGAATGGCTAAGACAGACCCAAAACAGAGCACTCGGCTAGTGATTCTCGTCCTGTACACGGGTGTCCTGATCGGCGCGAATTTATTGGCGTTCGGTCACCTTCCGCCGACACTAGGAGGAAAGGGCCTGTGGTTCTACACAGGAATTGCTAGTCTGATTCTCGGCAATCTTCTTACTACTCCATTCTACACAACGCCAAAAGACGCTCTGGCAAATGTCTTTCTTTCAGGTTTAGCGCTTTATGCCGTCAACCAATGGCAAACTTGGGGACGGGGCGACAAACTTGCATTTGTAGTTGTCATTGCTTACTTCGCCGCCGTAGCCTTGGCCGCAATCGGAACGATGATCTTGAAAGATGCCGAACGTGGCCGGGTTCAGCAGCTAGGAAATACGTTGAGGATTCTTTGCGAAGAAATTGGCAATCAAAGGCTGGTGTTTAGTGCTGTAATACTCTTCTCCGTTTTTACCTTTCATCGCTCCTCCTCAAAAGAGACGTTGGTAATAATGCTGGCTTGGACGATTACTGTGGCATTGAAACCAGACGCAACAATCTTGAAGTTCTGGCATCGCGTTAGCGGCATATGGAAGGCCCAGCCTCCGATGAATGTAATCGGTAGCTTGGTAGCATGTCAGACCCCCAGGCTAATGTTGATACGCGGGAACGATAAAGACTCGGTGAAATTCGGGACACCTTTACTCGTCAAGGATCCGCACGAGTTCGCCAAGTGTGGGTTAGCTCTGGATTATGTAGGAAGGGACGAGGGTTTGTTGTTGCGCGCCATGGATCTAATTCTTACAGAAGATATTAGTAAGCTTGTTTCAACTGTTCTGAGATCGGCACCCGACTCCAGCGTGGTTCGAATGAGCAATTCAGAGATGAGCTTGGTCTCGCCTGAACTTGTCGAAGTTATTAATAGCGAAAAACATCTTGTTGGACTCGTTGCCCCAGATACTTCAATAGAACGACTGTACTTCGAGATAGTTAACCAAAGTGACCTTGCCGAAGGAAGATTGGTAGGAGTCAATATTGGTAATACCGAAGTGCTCTACCAGATCATTGGAGGCCTTACTAAAGAAGACATCGTAGATCGGAAGAATACGTTTGGATACGCGCGTGGCGAGGCCCGTAAGATCGGAACATGGGATGGTGAGAAAGGAATCTTTCGGAGAATTTCGTGGTTGCCGCTTCCAAATGCGCCGGTACGTCTTAAAGCGAAGGAGGAAGCGAAGCCAGATCTGGCGGCCGTCGGTCACTTCCCACAAACCAGCTTTAATGTTGGTATTGAAAGCATCAATAGTCTCGTTACCTATAACACCGCAATCCTTGGAATACTTGGAATCGGGAAGACGATGTTGGCTCTTGAGCTCGTAGAACGAATGCTCGCAGCTGGCGTAAAGGTAATTTGTCTCGACCTTACTAACCAGTACGCATCCCAGCTCGCTGACTATTACAATGAAGCAAAGGAGTCCCCAAAGATAGCGGCACTACAAGCGATCGGACAGGCCGGAAAAGCAGTCGTCAGGAAAAACGTTGAGGAAGGTGGCAGTGTTCGCACGTTCACTGCAAAGCTGAAAGAAGACTTGGCCGAGTTCTTTCAGGCTGGATACGGTTCCCATTTGAAGATTCTTAATCCTTCACAGTTTGAGGTGTGGAGGCAGGACAGTAAGCCGTACAACGACACCGCGTCCATGGCAAGTCTTACACCGACTGAGATCACGCAAATAGTATCTGATGTGGCGCTACAGATCGTGCAGGAAATGGGATTAACCGATAAGGCTCGGCTCTGTTTAGTCTATGAAGAAGCGCATTCATTGGTACCGGAATGGAACTCTGTAGCAGCCGAGGGCGATAAAGCCGCGACCAATGGAACCGCAAGAGCAATTCTACAGGGCCGGAAATATGGCATGGGATGTCTTTTGATTACGCAACGAACAGCCAACGTGACAAAGACAATTCTGAATCAGTGCAATACGATCTTTGCGATGAGAACATTCGACGAAACCGGGAAGGACTTTCTCTCGAACTACATTGGAAGCGAATATGCTGCGGTGTTGCCGTCTTTGGAAGAACGACACGCGGTTTTCTTTGGCAAAGCTTCAACATGTGAGAATCCGGTCCTAATTCGGCTCAATGACCAAGACAAGTTTAGGATACCCTTCAGGGCGATTCATCAGCCTCCTCTGTTTCCAGAGGTCGAGACTGTCGAACCAACAGAGGGTGAGGCACAAACTTTCGTGGCGCAGGGTGAACCCGAGGCGCTCGTTGACGATTTGGATGATGATGATATTCCGTTCTGAGGGCTTCTTAATTACCAGATGACCGCGAAGCAAAAGTTGGAATTGACGTGGATTGGGAAGGAGAACCGGCCGCGGCTGGAGCCGCGGATTCTGCTTGAAGACCCTTCGCTTTCTCATCATGCTTCGCATCGAGTGACTGAGAATGACATCTTCGACAATCGGCTGATCTTTGGCGACAACTTGCTCGCGCTGAAAGCGCTGGAGCAAGAGTTTGCGGGAAAGATCAAGTGCATCTATATTGACCCGCCTTACAACACTGGGAGCGCCTTTGAGCATTATGACGATGGCGTTGAGCACTCACTTTGGCTTTCTTTAATGCGTGACAGGCTGGAAATACTGCACAACCTGTTAAGACTGGATGGAATGTTGTGGCTTCAACTTGATGACAATGAGGTTTTTTATGCGAAGGCGCTCCTGGACGAAATCTTCGGACGAAAGAATTTTGTCTCTTCAGTGGTGTGGCAGAAGGTCTTCGCCCGAAAGAATAAGGCTGTCATCTCGAGCAGTCATGACACGTTGCTGCTGTATGCCAGAGACATTGTGCACGTTCAGCGGAATCTCATCGGGAGAACAGAAGAACAGCTAAAAGCATTTAGGAATCTCGATAATGACGCTAGAGGACTCTGGCAGAGTGTAGCCTACTCGGTGCAAAGCGAGGATTCAGTGAAGCGAATAGCCTATCGTTATCCAATAGAGTTGCCGTCCGGGAGGTCTGTCATGCCTCCTGCTGGTAGGCATTGGAACGGCCTGCCGGACCGAACAGCGTCCCTTCGGTCGGAAGGTAGATTGTGGTTTGGCCCTGAGGGCGATAGCCCTCCGAGATTCAAACTCTTTCTAGCTGAGGTTCAAGAGGGAATAGTGCCTGACTCCTGGTGGTCCCATAAGGAATGTGGAAACAATCAAGAGGCGAAAAAGGAAATGATAAGCCTGTTCTCAAACCAAGAGCCCTTCTCTACGGCTAAACCTGAACGATTGATAAGGAGAGTTTTGGAAATCTCAACGGCCGCCGGTGACTTTGTATTGGACTCTTTCGCGGGTTCCGGAACAACTGGTGCCGTTGCTCAAAAAATGGGGCGCCGCTGGATAATGGTTGAACTGCGCGAACATTGTCACACGCACATCATTCCTCGCCTAAGGAAAGTGATCGAAGGTGAAGATCCCGGAGGTATTACTGAAGCGGTCGGTTGGAAAGGCGGCGGCGGATTTCGTTATTACCGCCTTGCGCCGTCATTGCTTGAAAAAGACAAGTGGGGCAACTGGGTTATCAATAAAGAATACAACGCAGCGATGCTCGCTGAAGCGTTGTGTAAGCTCGAAGGGTTCACCTACGCGCCGAGCGATTCGATCTACTGGCAGCATGGCCATTCAACCGAGCGCGATTTCTCCTACATCACGACTGCGCACCTGACTCACGATCAATTGCAACAACTCTCTGACGAAGTTGGATCAGACCTCACGCTGCTTGTCCTTTGCACAGCGTTTCGCGCCCGACCGGATCAGTTTCCAAACCTAACCGTCAAGAAGATTCCCAAAGCCGTGCTCTCACGCTGCGAGTATGGCCACGATGATTACAGTTTGCAGGTCGAGAACCTGCCGCAGGCTCCGCCCGAGCGGGGGCAGCAGGCGTTGTTTGATGAAGGTGCTGAACCGTGAAGAAGTGGACAGAGTGTTATGATGAATCCCAGGATCTTGTAGTGCTGGAGGCACGTGATGTTTATAGACGCAAGTGATCTCTCTCCTACTTAAGCCCATTTATGGGCGGCACGGGAAACTATTGCACTCCTGACGGAGTGCCAAATCCTTTGTTGTTTTAGCATCTATAAACATTTCGCCGCTACGCGGCGCAGCAGGTAAAGAGGTAATTGACCATGTCAACTGAACAATTCCAACACTCATACAGCAGGCCAAACAGTTGTCTGCCGACGAGCGCAAGCGGTTCATTAAGTATCTGGAAGAGTTCGCAGTTGCGGACCGTCAGGAATCAGAACACCAATCTCGCTCAGGACCTACTGACTATCTTGCGCTCTTTGGTTCGGGACGTGGTGGTTTCACAACCGCCGAGGAGGCTGACAACTTCATCCGCGAAGAGCGGAATGCATCGGACAACTGAGAAGGGCTGGATGCGGAGGGCGAAAGAGGAAGCAAGCAAAATGAAACTACCTAAATTGACCATGGTAATCGAGAAGGAAGGCAAGTGGTACGTGGCACCTGTCCCGAATTGGGAGTCGCAAGTCAGGGTCGTTCATTCGAAGAAGCCGAGGCTATGATTCAGGAAGCAGTCGAACTACTACTGGAGGAGGCCGACGAGGCAGAAATCAAACGCCGCTTGAATAGAGGCGTCAA
>JBPCLZ010000194.1:0-3249 GCA_051002775.1 Pyrinomonadaceae bacterium
GCCACCTGGAGAGAGGTGAGCTGCGTTCACGTAGCAGCTTAAGGAAGACGATTGGATGACCAACGAGTGAAGGAGAATCGGCTTCTTTGTCTTTGATGTTTCTTCGTGCGGTTAACTTGACAGTACCGTCATAGGGATTGCCGGTGCGGCTCTGAAAGAACACAAAATCCAGATCAGCCCTGCAAGGTGAGGACGAGGATACAACAGAACAACCCGATCACGCGGTTAGCGACGAAGGTATGGAAGACTCCTAAGAGAATCGGAAAGGGTCCGAGTCTTCCGCCGCTGAGTGCGTTCTGAAGATATTTGATAAGGGTGGATCAATGGCGCCGACCAGCAAAAGTACGGGAACAGCGCCTTAATTAGGTCGCTTAAGAAAATACTGACCCTCCGTTGCGCGTTGGTACCAATGTGAGACATTGGGTCAAAACAACGGCACAATGTTGCAGGGCGATCCCCTACGGCATTGCGCCGTCTGTTTAATCAGGGCGACCACCTTTCATTGTGTAACTGATGTGCGCTTGCGTACACAGCGCCTTAGCGGTAACCTTTTATGCCGCGCTAACGCACCCTTTCTATTGACCACCACCGGAGCCCCGCAGCTCCAGGAAGATTTGAAATGGCAACTCCCAAAGCACGTGTCCTCTGCACGGAGGATGACCCAGACACCCGCGCCTTGATTATCCTCGCTCTTACCCATCATGGCTTCCATGCCGAGTGTGCAGAAAACGCAGATGGGGCGATTGCTCTTGCTAAGTCCAAACAGTTCGATCTTTATCTGGTAGATAATTGGCTGCCGGGTATATCAGGACCTGGACTTTGTGAAAGGCTGCGCGACTTTGATAAGACAACCCCTATACTTTTTTATTCCGGCGCAGCCTATGAGAGAGACAAAGAACAGGCGCGGTTGGCTGGCGCACAAGGTTATCTGGTTAAACCCACAGACGGAGATACGCTCGCTGCCGAAGTATCGCGCCTTATCGCAGAATCAAAGGTCGGGCCGACCTATAGCCCTCCTTACTCCACTTAGCCCTGACCGTTGCAATAAATAAGTAGGCACACCCCCCGTGTTTCAGCAAAGCCGGTTTTCCTCGTAGAAAAATCGGCGATGGCGTCTTGTCGTATTGTGTCAAGAAACCGATTTATCTGTGTCGAGACTATTAGAATATTGACTGTCGCCTGATGTCGGCGTAGTTTGCTGCCACCGCGAGGAACGACCGAAGACGAGGTCCCCCGCCTTAGCCTAAACCAAGCGAGCGTTCTTCCGTGTAATCAGAGCGGTTGGAGGGCGCTTGCGGCAAACAGACAACCACAGTCATGTCATCCTGGTCGTTGATGATCAGGAAGCTAATCGGGAGCTACTACATGCGATTCTCGGCAGCAGGGGCTATGGCGTGATAGAGGCTCGCGACGGCTTGGAAGCAGTAAAGATAGCGAAAAGCGAGCGTCCCGACTTAATACTAATGGATCTGTCGATGCCCGTGATGGATGGGTTCGAGGCCGTCCGACTGCTTCGTGAAGTTCCGGAAGTACGCGAGGTGCCCATCATTGCTTGTACCGCACACGACACCCGGAGTCATTGCGTCCAAGCTATAGGGGTTGGCTTCAACGACTTCCTTCCTAAACCCATCGACTTCACACAGTTGGACTACATGTTGGAGCAATTCCTTAAAGCTGGATCTCCTGGCCATTAACAATAACTTGATTTCTACTGAGGATTTGGTAGTCGTCGGGTCGCTCGAATCGAGTGGTGCTAGAGTATATTGCCGCGGATTACTTCGGCGGCAAGAAATTTTTCCACAACTTCGCGCGGCCAATAACGGTGAGTTTTGCCCTCCCGCACCGTCGCGCGGTCTACTCGAATAGCGTCAATGGATCTTATGGGCCTCTGGTGCCATAACGCAATTGCAGCTTCGGTCTTCTCACTCATCGATAACAGATCGTCCTCGTAAAGTGCGTCCCACCAGCTGTGAAACGACCTATTGACCTCTGGAGCACTGACCTCAAAGTGCGGCACAGCGCGCCCGCTGGTTGGGGGTACAATCGAGAGTCGAGGGGGATTGCTGTCAAACTGTTTCATATTCACACCGGGCCTGTACTTAACAACTCCCAATTACACTTAACTTCCAGGAACCCGTGGGAGACTGGTTTCTTGCGGATATAGGATATAGGCCTTTCCGGGATAAAGCACCGAATAAGAGTTTATTCAGACTACAAGGCGCGCCTCTTTAAGGGGCGAGGATTTCGTCCTTGTTTTCAAGGTGGGCAGGGGTTCAGGGAGAGTACCCCTGTCCCCTTTTTGCTTTGTCTAGAATCAAATGAGATTGGCGGTGGATAGTCTTTAAGAGCTACCCACCTAACTCAGAGGAGAATCCCCTTTAGGGAGATTCCTTTGAGGTTGCCTATACGAAAGTGTAAATCACAAGTCCCTTCCAGTGGACCTTAGCAAACCCGAAGTCAGCCTGTTTGATGCTCGGTAGCGATCCCATTCGTTTTCGGAAGGTTGATACGACGCCTGCGCACCGCGCCGATGACGCTCGCCAGCCCCGTGCCGAGTAGGAGGAGCGTCGCCGGCTCGGGCACGGGTTGAAGTTGAATCTGTCCCCGAATCTCACCACCGGGGAACATAGTCGTGTGGATGTTAACGTAGGTTGGGCAAGAATTCGATAGCTTTCCAGGGCGTCGGGAAGTGGCCGCATCAGGCTAAAAATGTCCGGGCACTCGTCGTAGTTGCCTTCGTATTTTATTTTATCCCCCTGGCTCAGACACTCTATGCCGTGTGGGAAATCAACAAGCACGTTATCCATGTCAACATAGACAATCTTTTTCTGCTTTTGTTCTTTCTCCATAGCTCTTGTCTGCTGCGGTGGAGGCTCACCTAACGCAACCTGATTGAACGCAATACTGATAACAAGCCCTCGTATTGGGAAGTTTATAGCTCAAATCCTTTGATTGCCAAGAAGCAGCACTAAATCCACAGTACGCGGCATCCGTTGCGCTCACTCTCGTATCAAATGGAAAATCCCCTACAGGTTTTTTGTGTCCAGCCTGAACACTCTCGCGAGTGCGAAAACCGTAGTGAGAAAAATCCCAGGACCACTTGACCTGATCCTTTTTAAGTTCTAAGGTCCGGCCAAACATTCGCGCGAATTGAAAGTGGATGCGTCGAGCTATTGCGAAATCCCGTGATGCAGTGGCCTTACTCTTCTTCATTGTCTCAGCGGTCACTGAAAGCCAACCATAGGCGCT
>JBPCLZ010000195.1:0-8554 GCA_051002775.1 Pyrinomonadaceae bacterium
TACGGTAAGTTAATTCGCTTACGGCCAGCAGCAATTTCTCACCACATGCGTCCCGTTCGTCTAGTGGCCTAGGACACCGCCCTTTCACGGCGGCGACACGGGTTCGACTCCCGTACGGGACGCCAAATATTTCTAAATTAGCAGTGCGCTAGAAAATGAACTTGAAGCCGAGTTGAAACTGGCGGCTGTCTTGTGAGGTTGATTGATTACGTGCTCTGAAATCCGGCAGCCCGCCGACTAATTCGCCGGTCGTGGCATTCGTCGTTACCGTGACGTTGTTGAACTGGACGATGCTGTTGATATTGAAGAGGTTTTGGAATTCGCCGAAGACTTCAACCTTGTGGCGCTCGGACAAATCAATGAAACGCGAGTAGCGCAAGTCAACATTGAATTGCGCCGGCGTTGTTCCTGAATTGCGTTTGATGCCGACTGGTCTGTCCGAATTGGTAATTCCAGCGCCGAAGACGCCGTCGCCATTGAGGTCTACATTAGAAACAATATTAAACCTTTCGCCGCTGTTAGCGTTGGCGATGACGCCGACCTGATTGTGGTTGAAAAGATAGCGAAGCGATTTGTTTTCAAAATTAAAGTGCGGGCGGGCAACCAGGCTCATGACAAAAGTATGGCGTTGGTCGGCGAACGAAGTACCTTGTCCAAAGCCCGATTAGTCGGGTCTGACAAAACCAAACCCTGAATATTGCCGGTCGTCATATTTTGTTCAGGCGCGTCGTCTTCGGCTTTCGACAGCGTGTAATTGAGGCTGAATTGAAGACCGCGTGAAAACCGTTTGGTCAACTGCAAAGTCAAAGCGTCATATTGCGAAACGCCGACGGATTCAGCCATCAGGATGTTGTTAAATCTTGGGTCGAGGCGAGTAGAAGCGTTCACTACCCTGCTAAATACCGGTCTGCCGTCCGTCAAAAAACGACCCGGAATCGGAATCAGGTTGATGCTGCGGTAAACCGGAATATGACGACCGCCGGAATGGATATAGCCGAGGGCGAACGAAAGGTCGTTGGTAATTGCCTGTTCGAGTTGGATGTTCCAGTGAAGCGCATACATATTTTCGAAATCGGGGGCAATCGAATCAATATTTTGGGGCGGTAAATCCGAACCAGCAGGCAAAGAGCCGGAAAAGGAGCCGGGAAATGCGGGAGCATTTAAGCTTGGCGTTGTTGTCCCGTTGTTATTTCCACTAAGACTGAAACTGAAAAATCTCGCATTACCGTTGTTTTGCAATGCCCTCTGATACATAGCCAAAAGCGGTTGGTCGTAATAAATCCCGGCACCGGCCCGAAGAATGGTCGGGTGGTCGCCTTCGCGCAGGGCATAAACAACGCCCAAACGCGGCGCGAAATTGTTTTTGTCCACATTAAATTTCTGCGAACCCGAAAAAAGCGAAGTCGAATCGGCTTTGGGAATTCGGTAAAGGTCATAGCGCAGACCGTAATTGAACTTTAACCGGCGCGTCAGTTTCCAATCGTCCTGCCCAAAAAAATTCCAGAAAGTCGCCTTGTAGTTTATTTGCGGATCGCCGAAGGTTTCGCTGTAAGAAGTATAGCTGCGCGGATTTGTTCCGTTGCGGGCGGCGATATAGGCGGCAATCGAAGGAAATGTATATCTGGCAAAAATTGCCGAACGCTCTGTGTTGTTATAGAAGTTGAAACCGCCGCCGAATTTGAGGACGTGAGTTCCCGTCGTCCGCGTCAGATTGTCCTGAAACTGCGTAATCCTGACCGGTGGGAAAATTGTACCTGCGCCTGGAGGTGAACCGAAGTTTGCCGCGCCGGTAATTACGATTGAAGGGCCGGTACCAGAGAATTCGTTTCTTCTTCCGGGTATGCCTGCGTTCGATACGCGCTGCACATACTGAAAGCGAAATTCATTTAAGACCTGCGGCGTATACGAAGCAAGCTGCACTGCCAGCCCGTAGTCGATAGAGAACGAATCGCTGCTGCGTTCTAACGTGGTTAGTCCGCCTGGAATAGCGTTTTTTGACTTTATGTCGGAATGATTAAACCGCACGGTCAAGCGATTCTTGTCCGTCAGTTGCGCGTCAGTCCGAAAAATATAAAAAGATCCGGTTTCCAAAAAAGGAATGGCAAACGGAAAAATCGAAGCGGACAAACCTGCCGCAATCAACTGGGCCTGGTTTGCCGGTTGAATTGTCAAAAGTCGCTCGGCAACCGCTTTATCGTCGCGTTTTCCAATTTCGTAACCAAAATAAAAATGCCAGCGGTCTTTAATAATCGGGCCGCCGACCGCCGCCGTAAAATCATCAGCCTTATTGTTCGGTATATCTTCGGACGAAGGATAAAAGAACGGGCGCGAATAAAACGACGGGCGGCGTAAACGATAGCTGATCGAACCGTGATGCGCGTTTGTTCCCGAGGGTGTAACCACATTCATTATCAAGCCCGGCGTGTTGCCAAACTCCGCTGCAAAACCGTTCGTAACCAATTGAATCTCGCTGATATAGGTATCGGAAATCAGCATAAACCGAAGCGAACCGCGGTCGCCTTGCGTGTTGGTGTTGCCGTCGATCAGGAAATTAACCCGCCGCAGATAGCCGTTGGCATTAATCATGGGCGGAAGAAATCCGCGGCTCGGACGGCCGGTTACGTTTCCTTGCAAAAGAGCGAAGTTGTAAGGATTGCGCGGAACCAAGGGAAGATTCTGCACTTCGCGGGTATTCATCACGCGGCCTAAATCGGTTTTGCCCGCATCGGCAATCGAAGTATCCGATGAAACCGTCACGACTTCCTGAACTTCACCGGCCGGCAACTGCAAATCAACCGTCGCGATTTGTCCGGTGGTTAGAGTGATTCCTTCGCGGACGAATTTTTTGAAGTTGGCGGCTTCGGCGATGATGCGGTAGTTTCCGAGCGGCAAGAGCGGAAAGCGATAAACGCCGCTTTCATCGCTGGTCACGGTCCTGGTCGTGCCGGTCTCGATGTTCGTTACTGTGATGACGGTATTCGGCACAGCCGCGTTATTTTGGTCTGACACTGTGCCTTCGATTTGCCCGTTCAAGGCTTGCGATTGGGCGACCGCCGACGGCATTGATGAGGCAAACAACAAGCCAAGAGCAATGGAGCAGATTAAAAGTTGTAGAGGTATTCGTTTCATTTTTCCAAACGTGCACACTGCGTTACGCTGAAAGCGTTAGCCAATTTCAGCCCAGGGTTTGCTTTGAAACCCTGGGCCACGCATCGCTGATGCAAAGCCGTCGCAACTCCTTCAGAGTTGCGAAGAATCTTTTGAGGCTTCGTGAACCCAGGGTTTCAAAGCAAACCCTGGGCTGAAATTAGCCAACGCTTTCAGCGTTCTTTCAACATGCCTCACGGCTCGAGGTTCATGCTTCGGAGCAACTCTGCGAATCTCGGATCTGAGCGCAGCGGATCAAACAACGGTCGACACTTGAGGTGAACGAGGATCAGCGTGCGTTGCTCAACAGATTTTGCCAGCCACACGAAGGCTTGATCTTTGTCGCCGAGACCCGTGTAGATGATGGCGAAGTTATAAGGCGAGACGAAGCGTTGCTTCGCCAGTCTTTGCTGCTCAGCGAGTATTTTCAGTGCCTCGTCGCGCCGGCCCGCCGCTGCGTAGGCGTAGGCCAGCAGCGGGTATCTATCCCAGCGCTCCGGAGTTTTAGCGAGACTCGCATCCAGGGCCACACCCTTTTCCATCTCCGCGACTCCCTCCGCAGGCATCCCCTTCGCCACATAAGCCTCCCCAAGTAGAATGTGCGCGTGAGCATTATCCGGCTTCTTCTCCAAGTTCTTTCCGTACAACTCAATTGCCTTGTCATACTGCCGCGCAAGGAAGTAAGCAAAGGCAGCTTGTCCGCGGTCAGGCGTGGAGTCGAGTTCCCGAGACCGTAACTCATACGGAAGGCCCTCATCCGCTCTCCCAACGGCGCCCAGGTAAACCCAATACGCGTCGTGAGCTTGTGAAGAGTCTGGGTCAAGTTCCAGCGCCCGTTTGAGTTCTTTCTCTGCACCGACCCAGTCGAAATCATAAAATTTACGAACCCCCAGAAAGACATGAGCTTCGGCCAGCGTGTCATCAAGCTGTAACGCCTTGAGCGCCGCCCACTCGACCTTTTGCTCGTACTCCTTCGGGTGCGCGAAGCCGCGCGTTCCCATGAACTGATAAGTGCCCGCTAATCCGGCATAAGCCAGCGCGTAGTTCGGGTCGATCTTGATTGCCTCGTTATAAGATTCAATGCTTTTCTCAAATCCCTCTTTTGTATTCTGGCGGAAGTAATAGTTCGCCAAACTGTAATGTAGAAAGGCCTCGTTGTTCTGGGTGTACTGTTTAGCCAGTTGCTTCTTCTCTTCGCGGGTGAGCCGCAGCCTTAATCCATCTGAGATCTGCCGCGCGATCTCGTCCTTCACGACGAGGATGTCCGACAGCTTGCGGTTATATTGTCCGCCCCACAGCCGACGGTTGTCGCTTACGTCCACCAACTCGGCGCTGATGGTCATATCGTCGCCACGATGTGTCATCCGGCCCAACAACACGGCCCGGACGTTCTGCTCGCGCCCAACCGCCTGCGGGTCTATCTGCTGCCCCTTGTAACGCAAGACCGAGTTGAGCGAGTTGACTTTCAGGTTGGGCAGCCTCGAAAGGCTGTTGATAATGCTGTCGCTGATTCCTTCCGCGAGGTATTGCGCGTTTGGATCGCCGCTCGAGTTGATGAAGGGCAAGACGGCCACCGAATCTATCGCCTCGCCGCTTGGAATTGGCGAACGGTTCCGGTTGAAGTAGAAGTAGGCAACGGCTGCGAACGCAAGGACTGCAGCGGCGGCGGTGATTGCCACGCCGCGCCGGTGGCGTTTGATTTCGCCTACGAGATATTCAGCGCTCGATGTTCGATGTGCAGCTCCGACATCAGCGGTGGTTGCCGCCGGCGCATGGACGTCAACCGCTGTCTGCCCGTCGCTATTCTTACTTGCTGCTCCAATGCTTGCTTCCGGCTGGAGAGATCGCGGCAGCCGAGCTTCCATTTCCAGTTCTTGCTTCAGACTCTTTAAATCAAGCGCCAGATCGCTCGCTGTCTGATAGCGCTCATCTTTGTTTTTGCGCAGCGCCTCGGTGACAATTCGCTCCAGCTCTGCCGGCGCTCGCGAGTAACGCGTGAGCGGAGGCGGTTCATTTTCCATTAGCGAGACGACTACGTGGCTGGGCGTCTCGCCTGCGAATGGGACGCGGCCAGTTACCAGCTCGTAAAGCACGACTCCTAAAGACCAGATATCTGTGCGGGCGTCGACCTCTTTCCCGCGCGCCTGCTCGGGCGACATGTACTGGACCGTGCCCATCACCATCCCCGGATTTGTCTTGACCACCGACCTGATCAGCGATTGCGCGTCAACGGGGCGCGACTTGGGAAGACGCGAGTTTGGCGAGTCCGAAGTCCAGCACCTTCACTATGCGGTCGCGGCGAAGCATGATGTTTTCGGGCTTGATGTCGCGGTGCACGATCCCCGCCGTGTGCGCCGCCGCCAGAGCGGAAGCAACTTGAGTGGCGATGTCCAGCACTTCATCGAGCTTCAGTCGTCTGCTCGCCATGTGTTGGCGCAAGGTCTCGCCATCAATGAACTCCGTAGTGATGAAGTGTGAAGAATTTGAACGTCCGATCTCGTGAATGGTGACGATGTTCGGATGGTTGAGCGCCGAAGCAGCCCGCGCCTCTTGCTCGAAGCGACGCACCCGATCGGCATCGAGTGTGAACTGTGCGGGCAGTCGCTTGAGCGCCACCCGGCGTCCTAATCTGGTGTCCTGGGCCAGGTAAACCTCTCCCATGCCGCCCTCGCCGAGCAGGGACACAATCTCGTAGGGGCCGAGAGAATGTCCGGCAGTCAACTGCGCCCCACTCCCGGCGAGCAACTCCGCGGCGATATCGGCTGCCGGCGCTTCAATGAAACTGTCTGATAGTTCGTGAGACCCGATCAACGACTCAACTTCTATTCGCAAAGCATCGTCGCCATCGCAGGCCTGTGCCAGAAAGGCAACGCGCTCGCTGGTGTCGCGCTCCAGCGCGGAGTGAAACAATTGATCTACTTGCTGCCAGCGTTCTGAGTCCATTGGCTTTTGCTCTCAACCTAAACGCGGGAATGCTTCCTGGAACCTCTAATGAACCTGTTAATTAATTATTGACGGTCATTTCTCTGCGCAGCCAGGCTTTGGCCAGCGTCCAGTCGCGCATCACCGTGCCCGGTGAAACTGCCAGGACCTGGGCCGTTTCCTCAATACTCAAACCGCCAAAGAAACGCAGTTCGACTATCTGGCTCTTCCGCGCATCCACTGCGGCCAAACTGGTCAGCGCCTCATCGAGCGCAACGACATCGGCGGCGCGTTCCTGAGACACGATCGCAACGTCCTCCAAAGAGACATGGCGAGCACCTCCGCCGCGCTTGAGATACTGCCGGCTGCGCTCGTGGTCAACCAGAATGCGCCGCATCAATTGCGCCGCGATGCCAAAGAAGTGTGCGCGATTCTGCCATTCGACATCCTTTTGATCGATCAGTTTCACAAAAGCCTCGTTGACCAGCGCCGAAGTTTGCAGCGTATGTCCGGGGCTCTCACGCTTCATGTATTGATGGGCCAGCCGATGAAGTTCCTGATAAACCAGCGGTATCAGCTCATCGCGCGCACTTTCATCGCCATTACTCCAGGCAACAAGAAGCTGGGTCACTGGTGGCGAGGGTGTCATCGGGATCGCGCCTTAAGTGGACTAGGACTGCTGATAAGTGCTGCGGATTATACACCCCCGGCTGACGCGCTGCACCGCAAGAATCCCTGGCAAAGGAAGTTGATGCCGTGCCATTAGAGGTTTCGGACGCCGTTCTCGCGTTACTGAATAGGAACAATAAGGCGTATTCACACGACAGAGGAGGCTGATATGAAAAGTCCAAGACAAATCGCTCGATACCTATTCACTCTGATTCTAACAGTGTCCCTTTTGCTGAGTGGATTCATGCCATCAGGTTATTCCAGCAGCCGACACTTTGTCTCAACTTCGCCTCCGGCTGCGCAGGATGGGGAAGCAAGCTGGACGCCAGTCAATACCGGGCTGAGCAGCACCAACATTGCCGCGCTGGCGATTGACCCCGTTAACACGGCCACGATCTATGCGGGCACTCGTGGCGGCGGGATGTTCAAGAGCATTGACGGCGGGCAAACTGGAGCACCATCAACAATGGCCTGCCAAACATTTCAAGGATTAGCACCATCGTCGTTGACCGTGACAATCCAAGCACGCTCTATATAGGCACTTCCATCGGCGTGTTCAAGAGCACTGACGGCGGCGCGAACTGGAGCGCCTTCAACAATGGCTTGACCAACCTGGATATTCGAGTCTTAAATCTCGTCCCAGGCAATCCCAACACTCTCTATGCAGGAACTGCTGGCGGCGTGTTTAAGATCACCGAGAACACGACGGCCCTAAATCCGATCGACGACGCACAGTTCTTCGTTCGTCAGCACTACCTCGACTTCCTCAATCGGCAGCCTGATGATGCAGGTCTGGCGTTTTGGACTAACGAGATAACTTCCTGCGGCACGGATCCATCGTGCATTGGGGTCAAGCACATCAACGTTTCAGCAGCCTTCTTCCTCTCAATAGAGTTCCAACAAACCGGCTATCTCGCTTACCGTGGCTACATGGCCGCGTTTGGAAACATCGCAGGCAAGCCTGTGCCGATTGCACGCGCGGAGATGCTTGCCGATACGCAACAAGTAGGGAACGGTGTAGTTGTTGGCGTGGGAGATTGGGAACAGCGCCTGGAACTGAACAAGCGGGCTTACTTTGACGAACTCGTCACCAGGCAACGCTTCACCACGCTATACCCACAGGCAATGACCGCGGAGGAATTCGTTAACGCGCTTAACCAAAATACAGGCGGCGTACTGTCGCAAGCGGAACGCGATTCGTTGCTCGCTGATTTGAGTAGCAACGTGAAAACGCGTGCACAAGTCGTCCGCAGAGTGGCTGAAGATTCGGATCTGGAGCAGTTGGAGTTCAACCGGGCCTTCGTGCTGATGCAATACTTCGGCTACCTCAGGAGAAATCCCGACGACGCGCCCGATAACAACATGGCCGGGTATGATTTTTGGCTTCGGAAACTGGAAGACCACGGTGGCAACTTCGTCCAGGCCGAGATGGTCAAGGCATTCCTGGTCTCTGGAGAATATCGCCAACGGTTTGGCCAGCCCTGATGACCGGTAACCGTTGGGTGCTCCTGCTTCGGCCTCCCTGTTTCCGGATTGACACTGCTGAGGGAAATATCCTCAAGAGAGATACGGAGGCCCCAACAAACGCGCGTCCATTAAGAGTCCAATAAGCGTTCCCGTGAGTCCTTAAAGTGCGGTAGAGTGCTATCCATGCCGCTAAGTTCCGTTGAATTACAATAGGTTGCTTCTCTTTCACGGCGGCGACACGGGTTCGACTCCCGTACGGGACGCCAAATTCTTCAGTATTTTCAAGATTCTCCTTAGTCTATGGAGGCCGATCCTTTTCTTAATGGACTCTTCTGGACATGCGGCGGAG
>JBPCLZ010000196.1:0-37847 GCA_051002775.1 Pyrinomonadaceae bacterium
GACGGGGCGACGAGTAGTAACCACAAACAACCGCGCACTCGTTAGCGAGTGACGCTAATCCGAAAGCGGGCGATGTTTCAGTCAGGAACATCGCCCGCTTCTTTTTTGACGAATGACAACCAGCGTGCCCTCAGTTACATCCATATCGCGTAGCAGGTTGCTGCATACAAATTTTGAAAGTTATATTAGACTGGAAGCCGAGCTATGCCCCTTGATGCCGGATAATTTTTGCGGAGTTCGTAATAACTATGATTAATAGATTGTCCAAACTTATTCTTCTCCTCGTTGTCTTATCGGCGTTGCCCCTGCGGTTTGTTGCCCAAGGGTCGATGGTGGACTCGCTTACCGAAGTGGCCGCAGATCCAGCCAGCAAATATTCCGACGACTGGCGGTCCAATGGCCCTCCGGGTGGCGATGTGCGCAGCCTGGTGGTTGATCCCAGTAACCCTGACCGGTTTTATTTCGGAACTCTCGACGGACAAATGTATACCTCGGGGGATGCGGGTAAGACCTGGCAGTTTCTTTACAATTTCAATCGTCCGCGACTTTTCGTCGATCACATTATTGTTGATCCGCGGAACCCGCGCGTGCTGTACGTTGCCGCGCACCGTCACAAGGAGAGCGGTGGCTTTTTTAAGTCTACGGATGGGGGCCGTCACTGGCGCGAAAGCCCAGAATTGAAGAATGAGGCTCTCCACTCGCTAATTCAGGCAGACGCCAATCCCGATGTTTTGATTGCGGGCACCTTTAACGGAATCTTTCGGTCCGACAATTCTGGAGACAGCTGGATACAACTGCCCACCATGTCGGTGCCCGGATTGGTACACGTCGAATCTCTAGCGATCGACCCCAGAACAGCGAATACGATTTACGCCGGGACCTGGTACTTGCCTTACAAGTCTACTGATGGAGGAAAGACCTGGCGCAGCATCAAAAACGGGATCATCGATGACTCGGACATCTTCGCCATAGATATCGATCCCCGAGACCCGAATCACGTCATTGCCTCTGCTTGTAGTGGGATTTACGAGACGCGCGATGCCGGCGATAGTTGGAAAAAAGTGCAGGGAATTCCTTCCCAATCGCGACGTACGCGCGCTATTTTGCAGCACCCTTCAATTCCCGGTCTGGTCTTCGCAGGAACCACAGAGGGCTTCTGGCGATCTGACCGCGGCGGCGCCGCCGATTCCTGGATGGTTACCACTTCACGCCAACTGGAAATCAATTCCATTACCGTCCACCCTTCTCGGCCGCAAACGATCTATGTCGCCACGAACAATTACGGTGTGATGGTGTCATACGACGGGGGCAAAAACTTTGTACCAACCAACGCGGGCTACAGCGGCAGGTTCGCCAATGTAATCGTGGCCGATCGGGAAATGCCAAATCGAGTTTATGCTGCGACGATAAATACAACGACCGGAGGCGGGTTCTTGTTTGTGAGCACCGATAACGGTGAAACCTGGCGTCCCTCGATGCGCAGTATGCCACCGCGTCTGATTACTTATTCGATTCTGCAGGACGCCCGAAACGTCGACACGATTTATCTTGGTACTAACCTCGGGGTGTATCGATCGCTTGACAGAGGTGCGTCGTGGGCACCCGTTTGGACAGCCGCGACCTCAAAAGCGACAAAGGGTCGTCCAGGGAAAAAACGCGCTCCGGCCACGCGTGCCGCCGCGCCGAAAGCAAATGACACCGTTCGTCGAGCGCAGCAGGCGTTGAATGCCGCCGGCTATAACGTAGGTCAGTCGGATGGCCGCATTGGCACGCTAACCACAAAAGCGATCAGAAAGTTTCAGACAGACAATCACCTTCCTGTCACTGGCAAGTTTGACGGAGCAACCCTTGCCGCGCTTCGCGTTCCCGTATCCACCGGCGCTGGAGAGGCTGAGGTCACCGTATTGTCCGATGCTGTAAATGCGCTCGCGCAAACCACCAATCCTGACAATCAGCAACCAATGTTTCTAGCGGCTACCAACCTCGGTTTGTTCCGCTCGAGTGATCCGACTCAAGGTTGGCAAAGACTGCCATACGGTACAGGCTTCGATGTCAGGACCACCTGCATCTCGACCGACAGCCAGAGCCCGGAAACGATCTGGGTAGGTACGGCAGCTTCCGGAGTGCTCGTATCCCGAGACAGCGGAAAAACCTGGCAGCGTATGTCGGGCGTTCCCACGGAAGCGCCGGTGAATGTCATCGCCCGAGATCCACGGCGGCCGGGCTATGCGTATGTTGGAACCAAGCAGGCTTTTTACATGACACATGATGGCGGTGCTAGTTGGAATCGCCGCGGAGGCAATCTGCCCTTTGGTGATTTCACGAGCATCCTGATCAATCCTCGTAACTCTGACGAGGTGTTCGCCGGGAACGCATATCAGACCGGTGAGATCGGCGGCGGCGTGTATCGTTCGCTCAATGCCGGTTCGACCTGGGCGCGCATCGATCCCAGGGAACACCGCCTACCCAGTCAGAGAATTTGGGCGCTGGCTTTTAATTCCCAGGATCAAAACACCTTGTTTGTCGGTTCTCATTCTGCAGGAGTCTATGTAGTTCCGCGTGGTTCCGACAGTATGTCCGCAGCAAGCAAGTAGAAGTAATTACTGCTGAAGTTTTTCTTGCGTCGGAATGCGCCTTCGCGCAGTCAGGTTAGCACCTTGACATGCGCTTATTCCGGCGTGTACATTGCGAGCCTACCCGGTAAGCGACTGGTGATTGTCGGACCAAGCGGGTGACTACGGGCGCGCGGAAATCGAAACACATAAAAGCTCCTTTTCCAAATCTGAACGGCTCGCATTCCTCGCAAGCTTCAATCCCGACATCATCGCCAAGGCAACTAAGCGACCACCGCTTGGGTACTGTTTTTTCGCCATCTGAATGGCAGCTGCGCGAAATGGATCTCAGCGGTGAATTTTATCCGGGACTGTTACAGGAGTTTGCATGGCTAGTGAAGAATCGCATCTAAACAATCAAGAAACCGACAACAACCCCTCTTCTGACGATCAACCAATCTCGACATCTACGTCAGAAACCCAACCGGCAAAAGAAACGAACACTGCCGTCGCCGCAAAGAGCGCAAAAAGCGAGGACGACGATGAGCCTCGTCCCTTCGGCGATGTTGACTTCGGTCAACTGCTCGATCAGTTTGAGCAAGAACAGGCCTCTTTGCAGGAAGGCGAAGTGGTACGCGGCACGGTAGTGGGCATTAGTGAGCGCGGTGTGGTGATCGACTTTGGTTATAAGTCGGAAGGCATCGTCAATCCCGCCGAGTTTAGCGAGAACGGCGTCCTTTCGGTGAAGCCAGGCGACGAAGTCGACGTGTTGGTTAAGAGCATGGAGACCGCGGACGGCCTACCGATCTTGTCCCGTGCCGACGCAGTGCGCATGCGGGCCTGGGATGATCTGGAGAAGTCGTATCGCGACGGCACGAGTGTTAAAGGCCGGGTAATAGAACGAATCAAAGGCGGCCTACGCGTCGACATCGATGGCATCGCCGCATTTCTTCCCGGTTCGCAAGTTGATATTCGGCCCGTGCGCAATCTTGATTCACTTCGCAATCAGGAAATCGAAGCGAAGGTCATCAAACTCAATCGCAAACGTTCCAACGTTGTTCTATCTCGCAAGGCAGTGCTCGAAGAGGAAAACGCGGGACGCAAGGGCGAGACACTGGGACACATTGAAGAAGATGTGGTTGTCGAAGGACAGATTAAGAATTTGACTGATTACGGTGCCTTTGTTGATCTTGGTGGAGTTGACGGTTTACTTCACGTAACCGACATGTCCTGGGGACGGTTGCAAAATCCGAGCGAGCTTTTCAAGGTCGGCGATACGGTGCAGGTCAAAGTACTCAAGTTTGATCGCGAACGCGAACGCGTCTCGCTTGGTTATAAACAGTTGTTGCCTGACCCATGGTCTAGTGTCGACGAACGCTTTCCGATAGGCAGTCGAGTCCCGGGTCGGGTGGCGAGCGTTGCCGACTATGGCGCGTTCGTGGAATTGGAAAACGGCGTCGAGGGGTTGGTCCACGTTTCGGAAATGAGTTGGTCCAAACGTGTCAAGCATCCGAGTAAGCTGGTTAATCCTGGGGACACGGTTGAAGTTGAAGTACTAAGCGTTGATCCCAAAGCGCGCCGCATTAGCCTGGGCATGAAACAGATTCAGGATAATCCCTGGCAGACCTTGCATGAACGTTATCAGGTTGGCACGCGCGTCCATGGCCGCGTCCGAAACCTTACGGACTTTGGCGCCTTTATTGAAATCGAAGACGGCGTTGACGGCCTCGTTCATGTCTCTGATATTTCGTGGTCGCGACGCATCAAGCATCCGAGCGAAGTGTTGAAGAAGGGACAGGAAATCGATGCAGTTATTACCAGTATCGATGCTGAAAACCGGCGCCTGTCGCTTTCCATCAAAGACCTTGAGCCAAATGCCTGGAACAGATTTGTCAATGAGCATAAGCCCGGCGATGTGGTAAAAGGAAAAGTCGCTCGCTTTGCTAACTTTGGTGCGTTTATCGAACTTGACGACAATCTCGAAGGACTTTGCCACATTTCCGAACTTTCAGAAGAGCGGGTTGAGAAGCCTGAAGATGTGGTCCAGCTTGGTAGGGAAATGGACTTCAAAATTCTTCGCATTGACTCTGAAAACAAGAAGATCGGATTGTCGGCTCGGGCAGTGGGCAAGGATGAGCCCGTACTGGACACGAAGATCTATTCGTCGGAAGCTGGCAGCGGCATGGCGTCCCTGGGCGAGCTTGCAGATTTTGGTTTGAGCAGGGCCGAGCCGAAGTCGGAACCGGAGTTGGATGCCGAGCCTGAACCCAAACCGGAGTTGGATGCCGAGGTTGAATCTAAACCGGAGGTAGATGCCGCGGTGGAACCCAAACCGGAGGTGGCTGCTGCAGTGGAGCCCAAACCGGAGTTGGAGCCGGAAGAGGAACCAAAATAGCCGCAGAAATTTCGAGCTTGAATCCTGATATCTTTTTAGGGAACCCGAGCTGTTGACGTTGCATTGAGTGGACTTTTCGTCTTATCGTGAATCTTGCCCGGCCTGATCGTTTCTGATAGGGTAAACATGTTGAGCACGCCTCGCCACTCGTTAAGACTTACAGTGAATTTCTTCGTTTCTAGCTTGGCTATTTTTCTCATCTGAGGTGATGCATGACAAAGGCAGAACTCGTCGAGGATGTCGCCGAAGCGGCGGAACTAACAAAGAAAGACGCCGAGCGACTCGTCGAAATTGTTTTTGAAAGTATTATTGAAACCTTGAATCAGGGTGAGAAGATTGAGTTGCGAGGTTTCGGTAGCTTCCGCGTGCGCGAGCGTGGCGCCCGCCGCGGCCGAAACCCCAAAACCGGGGACCCAGTCAGTATTCCCGCCAAACGCGTTCCTTATTTCAAGCCCGGTAAAGAACTCAAAGAGTTGATTAACGATCCCAACGCCTCTGCGCGCCGCGCTCCCGAAGCTTCTGCCACTCATGCTGCCGATGACACGCGGCAACCGCCCATTCTGTAATTCTCAGAGGATCAAAATTGGACAGGCTATGGAGTCCCTGGCGTTCCGAGTACATCGCTTCTGCCGGTGACGGGGATGAAACCGTCTGCATTTTCTGTAAACTGCGGGACGAGCCCGATGATGACGAAGCGAATTTCGTTGTTCATCGCAGCGCTAACAATTTTGTCGTCTTGAATCTCTATCCTTACGTCAGCGGCCACCTACTGATAGTCCCGTACCAACATGTGGGCCTTCTGGATGGCGCGGCAAAAGCCACGACGGACGACCTAATGGACCTCACCAAAAAAGCTCAGACTGCTTTGCGCGAAGTGTATCAGCCGGATGGTTTCAATGTGGGGATGAACTTAGGCAAAGCAGCCGGAGCGGGAATTGCGAATCACATTCATATACACATCCTGCCGCGGTGGGTTGGCGACACCAATTTTATGACGCTGGTTGGTGAGACGCGAGTGCTGCCGGAGGATCTCTCCACCACCTATGAAAAATTGAGAAGGAAGTTTGCTCGCTGAGCTCGCTTCCATTTGTGATTCGTGAATCATGTTCGAAGTGAAGTCAGTACCACCACGCGGTAGGGGGTGGGTTGGTATTGTTAGCATCCAACGTATGTCAGCATTGACTTGATCCCGAGACGAGGCTGGGTGCGCTCTCGCATGATTGAGTCTTCAGGTATCGACCCACCCGCTAACCGCGTGGTGGTACTGACCTCACGCCCCAGCAATTACAAGTGATAAATGGAAAATCAGTGATTCGAACGTTACCGCTTCACAACTCGGCGACTGATCGCTTCGTCTTCAACCTCACCAGCTTCGTTAATGGGAATGTCAGCTGCCCGGTTGTAACTGATGCCGCGTTCTTCGCTGTCCAGTTCGGCTGACGGAAGCGCTGATAATGGCCCGGTGGCTTTAGGTGGGTTGAAACCAGGATAGTCGATGCGGGCGTGGTAGATTGCAGTAAGCGCACTGATGATGGCTTCCCGAATCGTTGTGATTTCCTGCAGCGTCAGATCGCATTCATCTAGTTGACCATCACTAATGATTGCGTCGACGATCTTCACCACAATTGCACGGATGTTTTCAGGGTCAGGATGAGAAAGTGACCGTGCCGCTGCTTCACACGAATCTGCCAGCATCATGATGGCCGCTTCCTTGAACTGCGGCTTTGGACCAGGGTAACGAAAATCTTTTTCGTCGATCGTTTCGCCCGGTTTGGCCATGCTCTCGGCCTTACGCAGGAAGAAGTGCAGGGTGCGTGTGCCGTGGTGTTGCGGGATGAAATCAGCAATTTTCTGGGGCAGATTGATTTCTTTCGCCAGCTTCATGCCATAGGTCACGTGGCTCGTAATTATGCGGGCGCTTTGAGTCGGTTTCATGTGATCATGCGGGTTATTGCCCTGCTGGTTCTCTACAAAGTATTCGGGCGCGGCTACCTTGCCGATGTCGTGGTAGAGTGCTCCGATACGCGCAAGCAACGGATTTGCGCCGACCGCGCGACAAGCATCTTCGGCAAGTTGCCCGACAGCATGTGAGTGTTGGTTCGTGCCCGGGGCGCGCAACGCTAGTTGGCCCAGCACAGGCAGATCTGCGTTGGACAGTTCGAGTAGTTTTACGTCCGTTAAAATCCCGAAGAGTGATTCGTTGATCGGCAATCCGCCGGCTGCAAAGATTGCAGTGAGCAACCCGCCGGCAAAGCCGCAGCCCGCAGCCAGCATAAACGAATTCAAGGTTATTGGTTGCTCGGCATAGGCCATTAGCGCCAACGCCATAAAGGCATTGACGCCGCCAACAAATAATCCCGCCAGCGTTACCGATTGCCGCTCGCGATACCTGCCAATACCGTAAATCGCGCCAGTACAGGAAATCATTGCATAGACCGCTTTCTCGATGCCGGTAGGCGCTAGCAAGCCGGCGAACAGCGCCGTAACAATTGCCGTCAGAAAGGCAAGCTGCGTGTCCACCAACATCACCACCAGCAACGCCGCCGCTGCGAAGGGAATAGCGAAGTTCCAGATCAGCGGATCGTTGAACGGTGCGGTGGTCATCCTGCCGGCAATTGCATCTCCGAACGTGAACCCGATGCGCATGAGCGCTGTCTCAACTACGATCGCTGAGCCCACCAGGGCAAACGCGCGCCACTTGGAAAGCGAAAGAACAGACGCCGTGCTTCTGTGTTCTGTAAATTTCCAGACGGCCCAGTAGATCGCAAGCACGATCAACAATAATCCGATCAGGTTGTGCCAGGGACGACCGGCATGGCCCAGGCTCTTAATCGCCGTAAGCTGTGACAGTGTGGCGGAAGTAACGGTATCGCCTTCGCGCGCGATGACCTGATTTCTTTTCAGCGAGATTGTTACTGGCTGAATCTGGTTCGCTGCTGCTTCTCGGGCGGTGGCCGTTGCGGTTTGGTCGAGCACGACGTTGGGTCGCAGCAACGGTACGATTGCGAAAACCAGCGCGGCTTTTTGTTCCTGCGTCCAGCCTTGCAGGCTAAAAATTCTCATTTCCAGTTCTTGGCGCGCGGCAGATAGTGGCAGCATGCGCGTGCGTGGCGCCGGCATGACCATTTGCCCGGAAGGGTTGCGCACATCGACTAAGACGATTTCCTGTTCCAGGCGATCAGCCTCAGCATCGTCGTAAATGTACTTGTCACCCACTTCCCGGATTAATGAAGTTAACACTTTCAGATCGTAATCACTGAGCTTGTGCGCACTTAAAGCGCGAGCGACCGTCACACCACCTTCTCCGTTCCAGGTAATGTCGGTTTTGCTTCCTTTCTGCTGGAGCTGCAGCTTTAGATCATCCCAAGCTGATTGGAAACTACGACTGGAAGTTTCCCCGCGTGTGGAATCGAAGTTAAAGATGGGCCGGGTCGCGCGGCGTGCTGCGTCTCGTCGTCTTTCGGTTTCAGAGATGTCTATTGCTGTTATGTCGCCGCGTGCGACGATACTGCCGCGGATGACGTCTCCCTCCCGATAGTCTGCGGCGAGGCTGGAGGAATAGCTGTTCAGTAAGAGTGGCGTCGTAATGACAACAAGCGTGCCGAACCCAATAAGAAAAAGCGTGCGCGGCTTGAATACGTGAAGAGGACCCGTTAGGTAGTTCACTGCAAGGTCGCGCGCGCGACTAAAGCGAGTTGTAAATCGTGGGCGTCGGGGCATCGATTATTTAGGCAATGTGCGAAACGAGATCCGCATCGACTGGTTCCTCGTATGTCGATAAGCCGATATCACGCGACAGCATCTCACCGATTTTCTCAAGCAAGGGCCGCAGACTTGTCCTATCAGTAGCCGCGATCGCGATGACTGGCCGCGACGCGTTTGCCGCCACTTGACGCGAGATAGCTTCAAGCATTTCAGGAGGCACCAGGTCCGCCTTATTCAGAACGAGCAATGAAGGAATTTCGGCGAGCTTAAGTTCCTGCAGAATTCGTTCGACCGACTCGACTTGTTGCGACCAGCGCGGATTCGACGCATCAACCAGATGAAGCAACAACCGGCTATCGACGATTTCTTCCAGGGTGGAGCGGAATGCAGACAGAAGCCCGGGCGGTAGATCGCGTATAAAACCGACCGTATCGTTAACAATGATTTCCTGTTCCCGGGGCAGCCTAAGCCGGCGCGACGTCGGATCCAGCGTCGCAAACATCCGTTGTTCAGCGCGCACTTCACTATTCGTCAGCGCGTTCAGGAGCGTTGATTTTCCGGCGTTGGTATAGCCAACAATCGACACGACCGGAAGTTCATTCCTGGTGCGAACCTTTCTCCGTTCGTGACGGCGGCGGATTTGTAGTTCAATCTCTTTTTCCAGGCGATTGATGCGATCTCGCACGCGCCGGCGGTCTGTCTCGAGTTTTGTCTCACCCGGGCCTCGGCCGCCAATGCCGCCCGCCAGACGCGAGAATGCTGAATCCTGTCCGCCTATCAGTCGCGGCAAGAGATATTTCAATTGCGCCAGCTCAACCTGAATGCGGCCTTCGTGCGATTGGGCGCGCTGCGCGAAGATGTCGAGGATTAGTTGGGAACGATCGAGAATCTTCAGATCGGTTGCTTCCGACAGCGATCTCACTTGGGCGGGCGTCAGCTCACGATCGAATACCAACATGTCGGCGCCAAGTTGCAGGGAGCGAATCAAAAGCTCCTGAAGTTTTCCCCGACCCAGCACCGTTCTGGGATCAATAGCCTGCCGTCTTTGAATAACTCTGTCCTGCACTACTATGCCGGCCGAAGTTGCCAACTCGTTTAGTTCGGCCATCGACTCTTCGGCATCGCTTATCGGACCCGTAGTAACGCCGATCAGAATAGTGCGATCTTTGGCTCTCGCCTGACGCGTCGCATTCCGATTGCGCGCCATTTCCTCTTCGAGCGACTCGATCAAAGCAAGGAAGTCAACATCCAACTGCGAAGCGATCGCTTTTGGCAGAAATGCATAGGACTCGTCCGCTGTGTTGTGTGAAACGTCAGCAGTCAGAGGCAGTAAATGAGCTGCGTTGACTAATCCCGGCAGCCCGCTGTTTTCGTTAACGTCGATTGCGACCATCAAATCGAGCCGCAGCAATGCGAGGTCTGTGAGGTCGTCCTGCGTCAGGCCTTCGCCCCGCAAATGCGTATGCACGCAGCGCAAGCCACGAAAACGATCAACAGCTACGCGTATGCGCTTAAAATCCGGCAGCTCAATGCTGCGATTATCGCCAACCATCACATACTCCACATGGCCGGCACGATCGATCAGTGCTCCAATCTGCCTGCGCGTTTCATGGGACAGCTCTCCCAGTTGCCGCGCAAATTCAGGAGTGACGATCTGCTGCGGAGGAAAACGCCGGGTGTACAGCTTAGCAATCCGACGCAGCTGGTTCGGCTTAAGGCCCGCAGTATTTCCCAATACGTCCTTAATAATTCCGTCCTTCCAATTTTGCGCAGCGCTGCGATTGAGGTGGAACGCAATCAGCGTTACGCCAGCTTATGTTTGTGTTTGCTTTCGGACTGAAGTTACAGCGGGAGTGCAGCGAGCAGTGGGTTTCCGACGCCTGGGAACTATTCTTGATGTTGCTCTGCGATGTCGCTTCGCTTATTCGCTTGAGCATTACGATTCAGTTACGAGCACGCCGATCACGCCTGAAATCGCGGTAGGCCGGCACGGAAGTCAACGTGCGAGGCCGCATTATAACACATCGCCGCGCACCGCAAGGCTATGCTCGACCACCCTTAAGGGACGCCAAAGTTTGACGATTAGACAGCTATCAAGGCCCAACGTATTATGAAACTTCTTTGTTAACACTGTCAGGTGTAAAGCCAAACTGTTAGTTTGCGTTGGTAGCCGAGCCTTCAAGTCGAGTGGCAACGAACCTGCCGCAAACTAACAGTTTGCTTTACGATCCTGCTGTTATCAACTCAACCAGGTAAATGAGCAAAGTACCGCGAATTCTTCAGATAGATCCCGCCATCGCGATCCCCGCTGGCGAAGTCGCCATTGATTGCGTTGACTTCGATACCAGCGACCCAACGCTGTGTGCCGTCTGGTTTGGGAACCAGCGCGCCGCGCTTGTAGCCTTGTCCCCGCGCCGGGCGCTGGCAATTGTTCCTGAAATGAGACAGGGCGGCCCGGTCGCCGTCGCTTTGGAAAGCCAGGGGGCCAGAAGCGCCGAATCGAGCGTGATCGTTGGGAAAAGACTTGCTGAAGATCTCCATCCGGTAACTAATCCAGCATTTGACAGTGACGACGGCGCACTCTTCGTCACTCGTTCCGGCTCGCGCGGTGAGCAGCTTCCAGTTACGGTTTTCCGCATCGATGTTGACGGCGAGATGACCGAGTTTTCCGGCGATATCACCAATCCCACCGGAATCGCGTTCGACAGTCGCGGTCAAATGTTCGTCAGCAGTCGCCTTGATGGCACTATCTATCGCATCACGCCATTTAAAGAAGCGGTTCCTTTTGCGCGCAGTCTCGGCGTTGCCACTGGTATAGCCTTTGATTCGGATGACACGATGTACGTGGGCGATCGAACCGGCACGATTTACAAAGTTAACGGTATTGGTGAAGAGACTGCGTGGGTCCAGCTCGAGCCGTCTGTGTCTGCTTACCACCTGGCTGTCGGCCCCGACAATGCTCTGTACGTCGCTGGTCCAACCGTAGCGAGTTTTGACTCAGTGATGCGCGTGGCTCCTGACGGTTCCGTAAGTACGTTCTACAAAGGTTTGGGCAGGCCACAGGGATTGTCATTTGATTCGGATGGCAATCTGCTGGTTGCGGCTTCATTACGTGGTCGTCGCGGCATTATACGAATTACGCTGGATGGAAAAGATGCGACGGTGTTTTTGGCCGGGATGAATTTGGTCGGGCTTGCATTTAGTTCCACGGGAGACCTGGTGGTAGCGTCGACCGACTCCGTGTACAGCGTGGCGCTGGGATTGGCGCCGTAGTTGTCATGAAGTCAGTGGCGGTGGGCGTCCTGGTTGCCGATTATCAATCCAAAATCTCGCGAACCGCGCTTTTTTGACACGATCTAGGGGCCATGCTAGTGTGAACCCCTTGTTTAATTTCTGCTGCTGCAGACCTGCTAAATGGGCGATATCAACGTCAGTATTCAACAATTCATCCTCTACATGGTGGCGCTTATTTTCTCGTTATCAGTTCACGAGTCGGCCCATGCCTGGATGTCAAACCAATTTGGCGACGACTTGGCACGGTTGCAGGGGCGGATCAGCCTTAATCCTGTTTCGCACGTCGACCCGATCGGGACTTTGCTTTTCCCAGCGATTGCTTTTTTCACCGGCGCGCCCCTAATCGGCTGGGCCAAACCCACACCGGTTAATCCTTTGAGATGGCGCAACAAACGCGTCGCAAACTTTTGGGTCTCGGCTGCCGGCGCCATAAGTAACTTCATAATTGCCATCATAGCGGGCATCGGGATTAGGGCGCTCTACGTCTTTGGCATAACTGACGGGCTCGAGATGAGACCAGGGTCTTCGATCATCGCGACCGGTGCATTTGAACTGTTGCTGACCTTTTTCATTCTGAATGTCTCGTTGGGCGTTTTCAATCTTTTGCCAATTCCTCCGCTTGACGGCAGCAAGGTGCTCGCCAGCATATTGCCACCCAGTTTTGAATCAGGGATTGAAACGCTCGAAAGATTTGGCTTCATCTTGTTGTTCATCGCTGTCTTCACCGGAGTGCTGGGCGTTATTTTCGGGATTGTGATGCCAATAGCCTGGGCCCTGGTATTTATCGGTAGCACGCCATGAAGAGAATTTTCAGCGGCGCGCAGCCCACCGGCAACATTCATCTGGGAAATTATCTTGGGGCATTGCGCAACTGGGTTGCTTTACAACACGAGTACGAAAGCTTTTTCTGCATCGTGAACCTGCACGCGATTACTTCGCGACAGGATCCGAAACTGCTGGCCGACAAAACTCGCGAGCTGGCCCGCATTTATCTTGCAGTCGGAATTGATCCTGCAGTCTCGACGATCTTCGTCCAGTCAGATGTTACTGAACATGCTGAACTGACCTGGGTACTTAACTGCATTGCGCGCATGTCTGAGCTCGAGCGCATGACTCAGTTTAAAGACAAGGCGCGCAAACAAAGCGAGAACGTGGGCGTAGGGGTGTTTGATTACCCGGTGCTGATGGCAGCGGACATTCTGCTTTACCAGACGGATCTGGTTCCCGTTGGCGAGGATCAGAAGCAGCACCTTGAGCTAACGCGTGACCTGGCTATTCGTTTCAACCGCGATTACGGCGAAACCTTTCGCATTCCTGAACCCTACATTCCTAAGGTCGGTGCGCGCATAATGTCGCTGTCGGATCCCACGAAGAAGATGTCAAAATCAGACGACGATCCGGCGGGAGGCGTTATGGTGCTGGATGATGCCGATAGCATTCAACGAAAATTCAAGCGCGCGGTGACTGATTCAGGCACCGAAATTCGCTTCGATGCGTCGCGTCCTGCGATTACGAATCTGTTGACCATCTTTCAATTGCTGACCGGTCAGACGCCGGACGAGATTGAGTTGCATTTTGCGAACAAGGGTTACGGCCAGTTCAAGCAGGAGCTGGCGGAAATTACAATCGAGTTTTTGCGTCCACTGCGGGAAAAAATTGAATCGATCAGCGACAATGAACTAGGAACGATACTGGATCAGGGCAAGCAGAAAGCGCAGGGAATTGCGCAAGTGACTTTGGAAACCGTGATGGCGCGGCTGGGAATCTCCGGCGCCAAGGAATTGCTCGTAAGAAACTGATTATTGGCAACAAAGTAATGGACGAAACACGCGATGGAACAGCCGCCCAACCGACGCAGGCGGCACAGGAAGAGACGGGCGGGTCGATAAGTGTGACCGGATCGTCTCCTGAGATCGTTGCCGATCACACTACCGACGATCTGAAGATCGTCATGGGCGACTTTGACGGCCCACTTGATCTTTTGCTGCATCTCATTCGTCAGGAACAAGTAAACATTTATGACATTCCGGTGGCGCGCATTGCTGATGAATACCTGCGTTATTTGCAAGCAATGCAGGAACTGGACATCGCCGTGGCCGGCGATTTCCTGGTGATGGCAGCGACGTTAATCGAACTCAAGACTCGCATGCTCTTGCCGCGGGATCCTTTTGCGGCCGCGGAAGAGGAAGAAGATCCGCGCAAGGATCTGGTGGACCAACTACTTGAATATCAGAAATACAAGGCTGCGGCACAAATGCTTTGGTCGCGCGCCACTGTCGAGCGCGCCGTATTCAAACGCGCGGAAATCGAGACGGACAAGAATAACCCTGAGGTCGCGGTGGGGCTGTTTGATCTTCTAAAAGTCTTCCAGGAAATTCTCGCGCGTCACAAAGAAGAAGTACTGCTGGAAATCGAGCGTGAAGAAATCTCCATGACGGAGATGCTCGAACGACTCAAGAACATGGTGATGTCCGCGGGCGAGCTGAACCTGCGCGTCTTCTTTGAACGAGCGCAGTCGCGCCGCGAGTTAGTGCTTGCTTTCCTGTCGGTGCTGGAATTGGTGCGCTCTACGGAAATCAAGTTATTTCAAAAAGAGACCTTTGGTGACATCGTCGCCAAAGTTGCAAGTTAATCCGGGATAAGAGGGTGGCAGATTGTAAAGCAAACTGTTAGTTTGCGGTCAGGGCAAGTGGCACAGACTTTAGTCTGTGATTACGCAAACAGCACAGACTAAAGTCTATGCCACAATCGCAAACTAACAGTTTGCTTTACAACAAACTAATTTTGGTCTACGCGGGATAAAGATGAGCGAAGAGAGCAACGACAATCAAATAGACCAGCCCGTGGACCAGGCAAAGCTTAACGAAGAAGCAGCCAGGGAACTTGAAGCCATGGTGGCCGAAGCGACGGTCGTAGAAGTGCAGGAACCAGCGGACGGTACGACATACCAGGTTCAGAATTCTGCCGAGCGCGCGGGAATCATTGAGGCCTTGATCTTCGTTTCTGAAGAGCCGATTAGCGCGAAGACGATCGCCGAGTTGCTGCGCGAGGAGCGTAGTGTGGTTGATGGGGCGCTGGCGGAGCTATCTCAGGAGTTTAACGGTCGCAACGGCGGCTTGCAGTTGCGCGAGGTTGCCGGGGGTTGGCAGTTTGCCACGCGTCCGGAATATCACGAACACGTGCGTGCGTTTCTGCGCTCACGTCCAAGCGCGAAGCTGTCGATCGCATCCCTGGAAACGCTGGCGGTGATTGCCTACAAACAACCGGTTACGGTGCCCGAGATACTCGAGATTCGCGGCGTGCAATCGCCCTCCTCTATCAAGACACTGCTCGATAAGAAACTGATTGTGGCTAAGGGCCGGAAGGACACGGTTGGACGGCCAATGATGTATGGAACTTCAAAAGAGTTTCTGATGCAGTTTGGTTTGAAGGATCTGACAGAGCTTCCGAGCATGGAAGACTTTCAGGACTTGGCAGGCGGAGGAGGTTAGAAGGCAGTAGGCACTAGGCAGAAAGCAGAAAACTAACGCTTAGCGCTTAATGCTTTCTTTCTGCCTTCTGCTTAGTGCCTACTGCCTACTGTTGTTATGCAGGAGCGACTGCAAAAACTTATCGCTAACGCCGGCATCGCATCGCGACGTCACGCCGAAGAATTAATTACGGCTGGTGAAGTCACCGTCAACGGCAAGGTTGTCACCGAGTTGGGAACCAAAGCCGATCCGGAAAAAGATCACGTCAAGGTGCGCGGCAAGCTTATCAACCCGTCGCTGGAGAAGCGCGCGCTGGTCCACGTCGTATTGAATAAGCCGAAGGGTTGTCTCTCAAGCGTGAGCGATCCCGAAGGCCGCCCGACTGTGGTGGATTTTTTGCCGGCATCGCTTGGTCGTCTTCATCCGGTTGGTCGCCTCGATTTCAATACCGAAGGCCTGCTGCTGCTGACCAACGATGGCGAGTTTACAAACTTCATCACCTCCGCGCGCAACAAGGTTCAAAAAATCTACGAGGCAAAAGTAAAAGGCGTGCCCACCGATCAGGCGATTGAACGCCTGCGCCGCGGCGTGACGCTGGAAGATGGAACGCGCACGGCGCCGGCAAAAATCAAACGTGTTTATCAGACACAAACGAACAGTTGGTTTGAGATTGTCTTGCATGAAGGAAAGAACCAACAGATACGGCGAATGTTTGATCTTATCGGTCATTCCGTTATGAAGTTGCGGCGTTCGCAAATCGGACCATTGCGCGATGACAAGTTGAAGCCGGGGGCGTGGCGCAAGCTTTCGGAACAGGAAGTCAAAGCGATCATGACTAAGGGCAAGAACGGGCGACAGACGCGCGCGGCCAGTCACGCTTCATCACGGCAATAAGGTAGAATAATCCTAAGTTCGTAAGCGAATTGTTGGTTTGGACAGGCATTCTTGCCTGTAATAGCAGGCGGGGATGCCTTTGTCGTGTCTACCAGGGGAAACGGAAAGCGAGATGCATTTCGAGTTAAGCGAAGAGCAGCAACAGATTAAGACCAGCGTGCGCGAATTTGCCGAGGCTGAGATCGCTCCACATGTGATGGAGTGGGATGAAGCGCAGCACTTTCCCATCGAGCTGCAGCCGAAGCTCGCGGAGTTGGGACTGACCGGCGTTTTGTTTCCTGAAGAATACGGCGGCGCCGGCATGGGTTACGTCGAATACGCCACCATCATCGAAGAACTTTCGCGAGTGGACGGATCGGTAGGAATCTCAGTCGCGGCGCATAATTCGCTTTGCTCAAATCACATCTATCAGTTCGGTACTGAAGCTCAGAAGCAAAAGTTTCTAGTGCCGCTTGCAACCGGCAAGCACCTGGGCGCCTGGGGCTTGACCGAGCCCAGCGCCGGATCTGACGCATCGGGAACGCGGTCCACTGCCGTGCGTAAAGATGGTGGCTGGATAGTTAACGGCTCGAAGAATTTCATAACCCACGCGATTCATGCGGACACTACCGTGGCCATGGCGGTTACCGATCGGGCGAAAAGCAGCAAAGGCATATCGGCATTCATTTTCGAAAAGGGAATGGCAGGATTCGCGCCGGCAAAGAAAGAAAACAAACTTGGCCTGCGCGCGTCGGAAACCGCCAGCGTTGTCTTTGAAGATTGTTATGTGCCTGACGAAAACCGGCTCGGCGACGAAGGTAAAGGTTTCGTGAATGCGATGGAGATACTGGATGGCGGTCGCATCTCAATCGCCGCGCTTGCAGTGGGTATAGCGCAGGGTGCTTACGAGTCGGCAGTGCGATATGCGAAAGAGCGTCAACAGTTTGGCAGGCCGATCGCCGAATTTCAGGCGATCCAGTTTAAGTTGGCAAACATGGCAATGCACATTGACGCCGCGCGTTTATTAATGTATCGCGCCGCCTGGCTTAAGGACGCTGGGCGAAAGGTAACGAAAGAATCTTCAATGGCGAAGTTGTTCGCTTCTGAGATTAGTGTAAACGTATGTGAAGAAGCGATTCAGGTGCACGGAGGTTATGGTTACACAAAGGATTATCCGCCGGAGAAATTCTGGCGTGATTCAAAACTGTGCACGATTGGTGAAGGTACGTCAGAGATTCAGCGCCTGATCATAGCGCGCGAGATTTTACAACACCTGTGATGGCGAGTACGCAGGGTCGGCACGGTGCGATGGACGCTTCAGCGAACACGAAATCACTAATCGATCGTATCGCGGCCGGTGACGCGCGCGCAGTGGCCCGTGCAATTTCAAAGGTGGAAGATTTTTCAAAAGACGCGTCGGATCTGATGAAGCGGATTTTTCCGCTGACCGGTCGTGGACTGATAATCGGAATTACGGGGGCGCCGGGCGCGGGCAAGTCGTCGCTGGTTGACAAGCTTGCGCTGTATTACCGGCAACGCGATGAACGAGTCGGCATTGTCGCAGTTGACCCTTCCAGCCCTTTTTCCGGCGGCGCGATTCTTGGCGATCGCATTCGCATGCAGACGCTCGGACTCGACCGCGGCGTTTTCATTCGTTCAATGGCGACGCGCGGTAACCTCGGCGGTTTGGCGCGAACGACGGTCGATGCGGTTTCGATTCTGGATGCGGCCGGGTACGGCAAGATCATCATCGAAACCGTCGGCGTGGGCCAGGATGAAGTGGAAGTGGTAAAGGCGGCGGACGTTTCCGTGGTTGTCCTGGTGCCGGGAATGGGTGACGACATCCAGGCTATTAAGGCCGGCATCATGGAGATTGGCGACATCTTTGTTATCAACAAGGCCGATCGCGACGGCGTCAATTCCACCGAAAAGGAACTGCAGGCGCTGCTGTCGTTGGCGGAGCGCGATGATGCCTGGCAGCCGCCAATTATTAAGACGATAGCAACTGAGGGCAGCGGTGTTAAGGAACTGGCAGCGGCGATTGAACAGTATCGCGAGTTTCATTTGCGAACTAAGTCCAGCGAGGGCCGCCGGCGTTCAATTGCGCGCTGGAGAATCTTGGAGCTATTGCGTGAACGCCTGGTTTCGCAAACGCTGGAGTCTGCTTCTGCATCTCAGAAGCTCGACGAACTGGCCGGTGAAGTTGCGAGCCGCCAACGCGACCCTTATTCTGCGGTTGAGGAGTTAATGAATACCCCGTGAACGAGGTGCAATTTAGAGTTGTTTTGTTAATCTTTGGTCTTGGGTCTGTGGTCTTGGAAACCAGGCCCTGAGTCGCGGAGACCAAAGACCAAAGACCATTACGTAATGAGAGTCGACCACATTGGAATTGCAACCCGTGAGCTAGAGGAAGCGCTAGTAGTATGGCGTGATGCATTGGGTTTGGCAGTGGATTCGACCGATGAAGTCAACGAGCAGGGCGTGCGTATAGCAATGCTGGCGATCGGGGAAACGCATATTGAGCTGTTGGAACCTTTGCGCGATGATTCACCGGTGGGAAAATTCTTGCAGAAGCGTGGCCCCGGTATTCATCACATCGCAATCCGCGTAAAGAACATCCGCCAGGCCCTTGGCGAGTTGAAAGAAAAAGGCGCACGTTTGATTGATGAAAGTCCACGAGTTGGTGCCAATGGTTGTCTGGTTGCATTCATTCATCCTTCAGCAACCAATGGCGTGTTGTTAGAATTAGTAGAGCATCCAGATTAGATTTAGAAAGGAATATTGTTTTGACCTCAATTACTAAAGCCTGGATCGCGGCGGCGGTGGCCGTCGTGTTTGCGTTGGGACTAATTGTTTGGCAGGTGAAGGCGCGCCGCTCGGAATCGCTGAACCTTTCGTCCGAAGATATGGCAATGATTGCTGAGGAGCAGTCGCCACAATTCCGCACGCGCCTGGCGTCGGATGCCAACGCGAGAAAAGATTTTGCAGACGACCTGCGTAAGCTGCTGGCGGTCGCCGAAGAAGCCCGCGTTAAAGGCGTCGCCAACAAACCTGAAGTGAAACGACAACTCGATCTCGTAAGGTCAGTGGTTATCGCTGAAAACTATTTTAAGTCATTGGGCACAGGCGAGGCCGGCCCAAACATTTCAGACCAGGAGATTGAAGAATTCTTCAAGCAACCAGCGAACCAGGCAAAGTTTGATCAGTTCATTAACGATGCGAAAGCAAAGAATCCGCAGCTAGCCGGTGGTCAGATTCCCGAAGAGCAAATGAAGCAAGTGAAGCGGCAACTCGGGCAGGTACTGATTGGCGAGCAAAAAGCTGTCGCTGCTGGGGTCGACAAGCAGCGCGCGGTTGAGTTGCAAACAAAACTTGAGCAGGCGCGAATTCTGGCGCAGACCTATGCTCAGGAACAATTGGCAGAAAAGATGAAGGCGAGCGACGCCGAGATTGATGCCTACATTGCTCAGCATCCCGAGCTGGATACCAAGCAGGCTCGATTGAAGGCCGAGGAAGTGCTGAAGCGCGTCAGAGCTGGTGAAGACTTTGCAAAACTCGCGAAAGAGTTTTCGACGGACGGCAGCAAAGACAAGGGCGGCGATTTGGGTTGGTTCGGACGCGGGCAGATGGTGCCGGAATTTGAGCAGGCAGCTTTCGCACTTCAGCCCGGGCAGATAAGTGAGCTGGTTCAAACAAAATTTGGTTTTCACATTATCAAGGTTGACGAGCGCAAGACCGAAACGAAGGATGGAAAACCTGAGGAACAAGTGCACGCGCGGCACATTTTGATTGGTGAAAGCGCGCCGGCCGACAACCCGTTTGCTCCCCCGCAGAGCGGTCGTGACAAAGCGCGCGCTGCCGTTGAGCAGGAAAAGCAAAAGAAACTTTTGGATGAGATTGTGGCTCGTTCCCACGTGACTGTCTCTGAGGACTTTTCGGTGAAGATGCCCGAGCAACAGCCGCAACAAATGCCACCTGGTTTTGGTCCAGGTGAGGGACCCCAACCGGTCGAGCCGGTTCAGGAAGCACCAAAACCGAAAGCGAGCGAAACTCAAAAGAAACCAGAACCAAAGCAGCCCCGGAAATGAGAGCTGCGATTAAGAGTTAGGATGCAATTTGGCGATTTTCGAGTGGAGATTGTGCCAGACACGGAATTTCGTCTGGACGGCGGCGCGATGTTTGGGGTAGTGCCGCGCGCACTATGGTCCAGGATCTGCCCGCCTGACGAACATAACCGCATACGGATGACCATGAATTGCGTGTTCATTGAAACTGGGGGCGAGCGGATTCTGATTGAAACTGGTATCGGCGACAAGTGGTCCGTCAAGCACAAAGAAATGTACGGTATCAATCGCGAGCGGGGACTATCTGAATCGCTGCGCACGATTGCCGGAGTAGCCGCGGACGACATCACTATCGTAATAAATACGCATCTTCATTTTGATCATGCCGGCGGAAATACTTCAGTGAACGGCAATGGTAAGGCGGTCCCGGCTTTTCCGAACGCACGCTATCTTGTTTCCAAAGCTGAATTGGAGCATGCGCAAGCGCCGAGTGAGAGAGATCGGGCCAGTTATCTGCCGGAGAATTGGCAGCCGTTGCTTGACAGCGGGCAACTGGAAACCAGGAAAGCCGAGTACGAAGTTGTTCCCGGTCTTCGCATGGAAACTCATGCGGGTCACAATCGCTCAATGCAGTGCTGGCGTTTGCAGTCGCAGGGTCAGACTATGTTTGGGTTTGCGGATTTGGTCCCCATGAGGGCACATGTCTCTTATGCTTGGATCATGGGATACGATCTTTTTCCGGTAGAAACGCTGGAAGCGAAAAAGAAACTGTTGCCCCAAGCCGCTCGTGAAGGCTGGTCCTGCTTGTTCTATCACGATCCGGATGAGCCGTTGTGCAAGCTGGTGGAAGAGGATGGAAAATTACTGGCCGTTGGAATCGAGAGAGTTCAAGGATCGGAATTATGAACAGAAGCTTGTTGATTATTGCTCTCATTGCAATCTGCGCCTTTTCGACAACCACGACAGCTGCGCAGAAACGAGGCCCTTCTACCGCTGAGGAACGAAAGCGAGCGGTTGAGATCACCACCCTCCTCGAAAACGATCCACTCAATAAAAAAGCAGAGGCTTTGCGGCGCGAGTTAATGATATGGCTCATCCAGATCCCCGACATTAGCGTTACGCTTTGCACGAGCATGCTCGGGGACTATACGAAAATCAAAGGACAGTATGCGGGGACAATTACGACGCAGATGAGTTTTGCCGAAACCAAATTTGTCATCGAGCATCCTGAACAGGCCAGCGATAAATATCAGGTTTATCTTGCCGGGGTGGAAGGCGTCCTTAGGACTTACCAGAACCTTAAAAAGGCCAAGCCGAAAGTCCGGTTCGAACCCCTTGAGGAATTGTTGGTGAAGCAGCAGGCAGGACAATTGCCCGACTTTGTCAGGAGCGCGATGGTCGGATGCGATTAGCTCAACCGAAAACCCAGATAAGATGACCACCGCAAAAATTGGAGTCATCGGCGGCAGCGGGCTTTACCAAATGCCCGAACTGCTGGACGTGGAAGAGGTCGAGCTGGACACGCCGTTTGGGAAACCATCGGATGCCTTAATCGTCGGCACGCTCGAGGGCGAGCCCGTCGCTTTTCTACCGCGACATGGACGCGGACACAGCTTCACGCCAACTGAGGTCCCTTATCGCGCCAACATTTATGCATTGAAAATGCTGGGCGTGGAACGAATCTTGTCGGCATCTGCGGTCGGCTCGTTGCAAGAACAGTATGCCCCGCTAGACATGGTGATTCCGAACCAGTTTTTTGATCGCACGCGAGCGCGTGCGCGCGAATCAACATTTTTTGGTGAGGGCATCGTGGCCCATGTGACCTTTGCGCATCCCGTGTGCGACGCACTGGGAGACGTTCTTGAAGAAGCGTGCAAAGTTACAGATGTAAAGACGCACCGGGGTGGCACCTATTTGTGCATGGAGGGTCCTGCATTTTCGACTAAAGCGGAATCCGAGGTGTATCGCTCGTGGGGCATGGACGTGATTGGGATGACGAATTTGCAGGAAGCGAAACTCGCGCGCGAGGCGGAGATTTGCTACGCGACACTGGCGCTGGTTACCGACTACGATTGCTGGCATCCAGGCCACGATGATGTCACCATCGACATCGTAGTTGAGTACCTGAATAAGAACGTGCGCAATGCGCAACTTATTATGAAAGAGGCGGTCAAGCGCTTGACTGACTTGGAACGGAACTGCAAATGCGGGTCGGCGTTGAAGAACGCAATCTTTACGGCGCCGCACTTGTGGCCACCAGCGACGCGCGAGAAGCTGGACGTCATAGTCAAGAAATATGCGCCTGAATAAAAATGGGGCTGCCAATCGAAGTTCTCTTCGAGAGAAGTGTTTTTGAAGCCTGGTAAGAGGTAATTTTATGAAGAAATTCTTAATGACTCTGTTTGTGATCCTGGCGGCTATTAGTGCGCACGCCTCGGCTTCGTACGCGCAGGGCGCAGCTAAAACGGGCCCGGATCCGTCAACCTTGCGCGATGAAGAGCTTGAAAAAGATTCATTGCATAACCTCGAAGTTGCGCGCCATTACTTCAAGCTGAAGAAAGCTTACGTGGCTGCGATCAAGCGCTGCGAGGAAATCGACGCCGGCAATCCGAATTTCGCGAAGATGGATGAAGTGCTGTTCATCGCAGGCGAAAGCAGCTTGCGGCTGTCGGAGAACCGCGGCAAACAACAAACCAAGGAAAAAACTGCCGAGCGGTTGCGCCAGGATGCGCGTGTTTATCTTTCACGCCTGGTCTCCGATTACCCAAACAGCGTTTTTGCTAAGCAGGTAGAAGCGGACTTGCAAGCATTGGGGGGTCCGATACCAAAACCGACGCCTTAACGTTAATTAACTGGGCAGACCCTAAAGCAGATTTACCATTTGTCATTTTCTGAACTTTGATGTGCGGGCTTGTCCGGAAGCCAGAGCGTTACTGTATATGATCTGCAATGACAAATGAGAAATGATAAATGGCAAAATGGTAAATTGTGTTTTTGCGTTCGAGCTTTTCAATTCACAACCCTAAAGACAAATTATGTCCTTATTAGTAGTTGGTTCAGTTGCGTTCGACGCAGTAGAAACCCCTTTCGGAAAGTGTGACAAGATGCTGGGTGGCTCGGCATCGCACTTCTCCATTTCTGCAAGCTACTTCACCGATGTACGCATCGTAGGTGTGGTCGGCGGCGATTTCAGCCACGAGGATGCGATTGTCTTTGCCACTCATTCCGTCGACACCACCGACCTGGAAAAGATTCCGGACGGCAAGACGTTTCGGTGGTATGGACGTTACGATTACGATTTGAATGTAGCGCACACGCTCGATACGCAATTGAATGTTTTTGCCGACTTCAAACCAAAACTGTCAGAACGTTCCAAACAATCGCGACTGGTCTTTTTGGGCAACATTCAACCGGATTTGCAGCGCGAAGTTCGCGAACAAGTTCCCAATGCCGAGCTGGTGGCGCTGGATACGATGAATCTCTGGATTGATAACACGCGCGAATCTCTGTTGCGCACGATCAAAGGTGTCGACGTGGTTATCATCAACGATGCAGAAGCGCGCCAGTTGACTGAAATACCCAATCTCATCAAAGCAGCGCGTACCATTCTTTCCTGGGGACCGAAGGCTTTGATTGTTAAGCGAGGCGAATACGGCGCGGCGCTTTTCACCAGCGATAATTACTTTGCCATACCGGCGTATCCGCTCGAGTCGGTTTTTGATCCGACCGGGGCGGGGGATACCTTCGCTGGCGGTTTTATGGGGTACCTGGCGAGCCAGGATAAGCTAGACCAAGCTGCCATGCGTCGCGCTATGATCTTTGGCTCGGTAATGGCGTCGTTCAACGTTGAAGAATTCGGCACCGAGCGGGTCCGGCGTCTGACGCACGCGGAAATCAATGACCGCTTTAGCGAGTTCAAGCGGATGACGCATTTTGACGAAATACCCTTTGAACGAGTGACTAGTGACAAGTGACAGGTGACAAGTAGGAGTCAAGGCATTATCTTGTCACCTGTCACTGTTCACTTTTCACGGAGGTTTTATGTTCTGTCCTGTTTGCGAGTCTGAATACGAACCTGGCATCACGCGCTGTCCCGACGACAACTCGGAGCTGGTTGCACGCCTGACGCCGGCTAATACCGTTCATGACAGCAGCGAAGCGAAGTTTGTGCCGTTGCACAATCTTGGCTCCCCGTCGGAAGCTGAGATGGTGAACGACATCTTTACTAAAAACGGCATTCGCTCCGTGGTTCAATCGGGCGGCGCCGACGCTTTCTCGCCACTACTCTCCAGCACTTCGCCGGGCTCAGTGATTCTCGTCGATGAACGCGACTTTGACCGCGCGAAAGAACTCTACTCTGCCTTCTTTGGTGATGACACGACACCGCTCACCGGTGGCGAAATCGACGAAGACGAAGAATGAATTTAGAGTACAGCCTTCAGGCCGCTCTTGCTGACGCCGGAGCAAACTAAATTTGTACTCTGAACTGTTTGAGTTTGAGTCTTCATGACTGCCGCACCTGATTTTCCCATCGCCGTTTTCATAACAGCGCCCAATCCCGAGGAAGCGTCGCGCTTAGCGGAGCTGCTGGTTGAGAGGAAACTCGCGGCGTGCGTGCAAATTTTGCCGCCGATGGAATCCGTTTATCGCTGGCAAGGCAAGGTGGACAGGCAGCAGGAAATTTTGCTGATCGCCAAGACCGTTAACGCAAAATTCGCGGAACTGGAAAGGGAAGTGCGTGCGGTTCACAGTTATGAAACGCCAGAGATTGTTGCCTTGCCGTTAACCGCCCTGTCCGAGCCGTACCGGCAATGGCTGACTGCGAGCTTAATTATCGATTGAAGGTCGCGATTTACTGATCGCGATATTGATATTCGTCCGCGACGCTATTAGCGGGATCGAGCGAAGAGTTTTGACTATCAATAATCATTTTGACGACTTCCGCGGGTGAATCTGTCAGATGCAGCCGCTTTAGATCTAGTTCGGTCAGCTTTCCCTCTTTCAATCCAAAATCACGTACCCAGTTCAGCAGTCCTTCCCAATACTTGCTTCCGAAGAGTACGACCGGAAAGTTGCGAATCTTCTGTGTTTGAATCAGTGTCAGCGCTTCGAAGAGTTCATCGAGCGTGCCAAAGCCGCCGGGAAAAATAATAAAGCCCAGGCTGTACTTCACGAACATCATCTTGCGAACGAAGAAGTATTTGAACTTCAGACTGCGCGTTAGATATGGATTGGAACTCTGCTCAAAGGGCAGTTCGATGTTGCAACCAATCGACAAACCGCCGGCTTCAAACGCGCCGCGGTTCGCCGCTTCCATGATTCCAGGTCCGCCGCCGGTGATGACTGCAAAACCCGCGCGCGAGAGGAGTGCCGCCGTTTCCTGAGCAGCAGCGTAATCCGGATCGTCAACGTGCGTCCGCGCGGAACCAAAGATTGAGATGCCCTGGGTCAGCGTGGCCAGCTCGTCGAAACCGGTAACGAATTCACCCATGATACGAAATACGCGCCACGTGTCCGTGTGTGTAAACTCGTCGAGCCGCGGACTCTCCAGCAGTTGCTCATCCTGCGTTGTTCCGGGTTTGTGCTCGTCTGGTTCGTTGGGGTCTGCCATCACCGTTCCTTAAACAAATCGCAAGTCCTCAGTTTGATTTGGCGGCAGATTAACGCGGATGTACGCGGATCCAGAAAACAAGGCAGGGACAGGGTCCCGCTTCAAACGTCCTGACTTTCAGATTCGCGCTAATTCTCGTTAATCCGCGGCTAATTCCTAGGAAACTAACATCGACAAAAGTCTATGCTACTAAATCCCCATGATGCTGTAGCCGCAATCGACATAAATAACTTCGCCAGTGATTGCGGAAGACATCGGGCTGCACAGGAAAACGGCGGTGCTGCCAACCTCACGCGCCTCAACATTGCGCCGCAACGCCGCGCGTTCTGCGTGGTGCTTTAACATCGTAGAAAAATCAGAGACACCGCGCGCGGAGAGCGTCTGAATGGGTCCAGCGCTGATGGCGTTCACGCGAATGTTGTGCGGTCCCAGATCATTTGCCAGATAGCGTGTGCTGGCTTCCAGCGCCGATTTCGCAACTCCCATGACGTTATAGCCGGCGATTACTTTCTCGGCGCCGTAATAGCTCATGCAAACAATACTGCCACCTTCAGTCATCAACGGCGCTGCCGCGCGCGAGAGTTGGACCAGCGAGTAAGCACTAATCTCCAACGCCGTCACGAAGGCGTCGCGACTGGTATTGAGATACTCGCCGCCCAGTGCCTCGCGCGGCGCGTACGCAATGCTATGAATCAGGAAATCAAGCCGCCCAAACTTTTCACTAACTCGCTTAAAGGTCGCGTCAACTTCATCTTGCTTCGTTACGTCACACGGCAACAACAACGAGCCGGGCATCGCTTCGTTGGTGAGATCTTCAACGTTTTCTTTTAGCCGATCGCCTTGATAGGTGAACGCCAGCCGCGCGCCCGCCTCATGCAGTGCCAGCGCCGTGGCCCATGCGATGGAGCGTTTGTTTGCTACGCCGAAAATGATTCCTGTTTGGTTTTGCAGCATACTTACCCTGTAACAGAAAGTTATCCAAGCTTCAATCGAAAGTGAAAGGATTCGCAGAGTAGCGCCAAATCATTCGGCAGTATTTACGGAGCACTAGGCGGGCACCTCGGCGTCGATGTTCAGCTTTTGAGACGTGATAATGTATGCATGCTTGATCTGCAAACCGAAGAAGTTGCTATCCCGAACTTCATTTTGACCATGCTGGCATCTAACTGCTTGGTTTATAGCCTCGACGGCGGGATTTGACTGATCCACGAGAACAACCCTCGAGAGACGAACAAGTTCTTCAGCATTGAAAAGCTGTTGGATTTGAGTCGTAATGTGTGCGAGTGCTTCTTTGCGGTCTGCTTCAATCCATTGGGCCGCCGCGATTAGATCCCACTTATCTGAAGCGTCTTCTCGAAGAAAAAGAGCGAACAGCGAGAACTCGCCTCTCTCCCGTGAAAGGTTTCGTTCCAGCTCGACGAACTTTCCTAACAACTCTCTCATAGAGCACCTAACAACGTCTTTGCTGCCTCTAGCAACAATTCAGCATCGCCTTTGCTCGCACTGCCAATAGGATTATACCTCGCTTCGGGATCCCACGCCGCAACGGCAGACCACTCGGCCAAGTGCTGGGTCTTGATCTTGTCCTCGGCAGCGGACAGAGAAAGCAAGACATCAAGATTATGTGTCTTAAAGCTCTTGTAGTTTTGAAACTCGCCGCCAGTCTGAGGAAATCCTTTCCAGTTTAGGGCAACACAGATCTGACTTTTTAGTGCGAGCTCCACTACATATCCCCCGAGATAGATGGCTCCATCGTAGCGGGCTGCCGCAAAGAGCGCTTCAGCGTCCTTCAGTCGTTCGCTGGCGATGTTGCGCAATTCAATGCGATCAATCATACATCTCTCAATCTAAACTTGGCGTTCGTCCACCGCGCATGCTCCTGAAGTATTAATAAGGTCCAATAGAATATCAAGCAATTCCTTCGTACTGAGCTAATGTTTGAAATGCCTAATTCCTGTCATCACCATCGCAATATCGTACTCATCCGCAGCGGCAATCACTTCAGCGTCACGCATTGAGCCACCTGGTTGAATCACCGCCGTAATACCATGTTTCGCCGCCTCGTCGATGCCGTCGCGAAAAGGGAAGAAGGCATCGGAAGCGATCACGGAACCTTTGACTGGCAATTGTGCTCGCATGGCGCCTATCTTTACTGAATCGACGCGCGACATTTGACCCGCGCCCACTCCTACTGTCTGCTCATCCCGCGCGTAGACAATCGCATTTGACTTTGTGTGTTTGCAGACTACCCACGCGAACAACAGGTCCCGGAGTTCGTCTTCGGTCGGTTCGCGTTTAGTCACAACTTTCAAGTCTTCTATCTTTAACTTATGAGTATCGCGCGTTTGCACCAACATGCCGCCGGAGATTTGTTTGTATTCAAGGGCCGGCATTTGCCTCGGAACGAGCGCCTTTAGCACACGCAGGTTCTTTTTTGTTTTTAAGATGTCCAGGGCCGCAGGATCATACTCGGGCGCGATCAGCACTTCGGTGAAAATCCCGATGATCGCGCGCGCGGCGGCCTCATCAATTTCGAGGTTGGAAGCAACGACCCCGCCGAAGGCTGAGGTTGGATCGGTTGCCAGCGCGCGTCGGTATGCTTCTTCTGTGGTCGCCCCCAACGCAACACCGGCCGGATTAGTGTGTTTGATGATCGCGCAGGCGGGCTCATCAAAATCGCAAACAAGCTGCCAGGCGGCGTCGGCATCGACGTAGTTGTTGTAAGACATTTCTTTGCCGGAGAGGCGGTCTGCGTTGGCGATGCCACTTTGCAAGCCTGTCAGGTACAAACCGGCGATTTGATGAGGGTTTTCGCCGTAACGGAGATTCGCACTCTTGCTAATAGTCCACCTAGCAGAGCCGGGAAGGCTGCCGTGAAAGGTTTCATTTGAAAACTCTTCCGAATCGATCCTGGGGGCGTCTGCCGATGATTTGATTCCTTTTGAATCGACGCTGAACGTGCCGCTGCCAATACCTCCACCCAAGCCCTGAGTTTCATTACCTTCGCGGGAAAGTGGAATCATCAGAAAAGCGCAAACAAGCATGTCGTAACGCGATGTTTCGGCAAAGACCTCACGCGCGAGCCGATTCCTCGTAGCCAATGAGACCGAGCCGCGGTTCTTCTTCATCTCTTCAATTAATGGGGCGTAGTCTTTGGGAAGCACCACTACTGTAACCGCCTCGAAATTCTTCGCTGACGAGCGAAGCATCGCCGGGCCGCCAATGTCGATTTGCTCGACCGCCTCTGCCAACGTGACGCCTTCGCGCTTGATCGTTTCCTCAAACGGGTAGAGATTCACGACGACTATGTCGATTGGTTCAATCCCGTGTTCGCTCATTGCTTCTTGATGTTCTGGATTGTCGCGAATTCCCAACAACGCACCGTGAATCTTTGGATGCAGCGTCTTGATTCGGCCGTCCATCATTTCGGGAAAGCCGGTCACGTCAGAAACGTCGCACACTTCAATTCCCGCATCGCGCAGCGCTTTCGCTGTCCCGCCGGTGCTGATGATCTCAACGTTAAATTCTTTAAGGCCGCGGGCGAAATCAACAATTCCAGTTTTATCCGAAACGCTGATGAGCGCGCGGCGAATCTTTCGCAACCCGAGTTCTTTTTCGTCGGTCATTCGATAAGCAGGAAAGGGTTTGGATTAAGAAGACTACTGTTTACCCAATCGTGCCGGTGGAAGCAAGTGCTCTCTGGCACAGAGAGCACAAAGGACGCAGAGGATAAAACAAGCACTACTGTTTCTTTGGGCCAATGAAGAGCTCATGCTTCTGCGAATAACCAAAACCGCCGAACTGATACTCGACACCAGCCGGAAAACCGATTATCAGGCGATGCTTCCGGCCATCGTTTGACTCTTCTTTGGTGTAGAAGCCCAGTAAATACTGGCTCTTCAGGTCGTCCTCGATTGTCTTAAACACGGCAGACAAATCGACATTTGCCTGAGAGGCGAGCGGTGAAGCAGTGTTCCCGACGAGAAAATACTTGCCACCCGTTTTTTCGGCCAACTCGCGAAAGCCTTTAGCCGGTGTGCGCACCTTTAAACGTCCATCGCGCGGCGTAAACAACGGTAAGTGAATCACGTAAAAAGTTACTTGAGTTTTCAGCGCCGCTTCGATTACCGCGTTAGGTTTGACCGTGCTTGCGGTGTCGAGTCCATCGCTTATCAAGATCACAAGGCGTCTTTCAGAACGAATGCGCGGTAGCGTTTCAAACAACTTGGTTGCGGCGGCCGCGGCATTGAATATGGCCGTATGCTGGTTCCTGGCGAGTGAAGAAATGAATGCAGTTCGAGTCGCATCTAGATCGCGTCCGAAGGGAATCGCCAATTGTGGCTTTTCAGCAAACCGAATGACGGCGACTTGCGACTTTTCGCCAAACTTGCTGAACAGCGCCAGTGCCGCGTCGCGCTGCTGGTCCATGATCTCGCGCAGACTGCCCGATTGGTCTAACGCGAAGACCACTGAGACCCGATCGGCTCCCGGGTACAGATACAAGCCCGTGGTGACGTTGTCGTCATCTTTTAAGGTCAAATCGGTCTGACTTAATCCGGCAACGGCTTGCCCGCGCTTGTCGCGCACCCGGATCGGAAAGACAACCAGATGCGTGTCAACTCGCACGACTTCGTCAGCCGGCACAGGTTCCTGCGCGCTTGTATTCGGAAGACAAACGATTGCCAGGATGCAACTCAGGAGCAGCGCACACTTGCCTGCCGGCAGTGAAGAAACTGCACTCATACTCGTCGATTTGAGGATGGCGTTACCTTAGGAAGGACCATGCGGCCGTTCGGCTAAACAAAGAAGCGGCCGAAAAGCAGAATGCTCAAAATTACGATGATCGTAATGACGATGATCTTAACCAGGCTCATAACTAATCTCTCAAAGATTTGAACCAGCAAGGGACGGGAACACGCTTATTCTAAAATCGGCTTGGCTAAGTGTCAATGCAGGAAACCCGCCAAAAGACCGTAAAAAAGTGATCATTCGCTGAGTCCAGCCGGGCTTGACGCTGAGATAGTGCGTTTTGCGGGACGTTCGGTCCACATCTTCCGAGGAATCTGTGAATTGAACGCCCCGCCGCCCCTCTAATCGGCCAACATTCAACAATTCCGGGTTCGAAAAGCTCTTCTTTATTAGAAGAACCTCAAGGTGTAAGTGACGCGCAAGCCTCTGCCCATCTCTGGAGCAAACTCCTTGATAAATGAAAGGTGGTTGCGATAGAGACGGTCACCGAGATTGAAAGCATTGAACGAGATTATGTGCGCCTCGTGCTGTCGCGCAATCAAGTATGAGCCCGAGATACCAAAGACTGCATAACCAGCTGTTCTTGTCTCCGTTGGGAAAAGCCGGTTCTGGTCCTTTGCTTTAACCACTTCTGGATTTAACAAAAACCCCTTGTACCGCAGTTCCAGACCCGCTCGCCCGCGGAGCGGGGGAATACGAGGCAACGGCGTCCCGTCGCTTAATTGCGCGTTAACATAATCTGCACCCAGGTTCAGCCAAATATTTGGATGTAACCTGACGTCAATGCGCGACTCCATCCCAGTATACCGGCCGTTTCCTTGAACGTACTCGGCCTCAGTCAGATCGTCCACGATACTTCCGGTGGGAGCCAGGAAGACGAAGTCCTTGATGTGGTAATAGAAACCATTTGCTTCGAACCGGAGCCGGGCCGAGGAATGACGAAGACCGAAATCCAGGCCGTCTCCAACTTCTCGGTTGAGGTTTGGATCACCGATTTCAAACGCCAGGTTACCTGGATGCGGGCCATAGTTATACAACTCTTCGAGCGATGGGGCGCGATAGGAGTGGGAATAGTTTGCAACGAACGAACCGCCAGTCCAGGTTGGAACACGAATACCAATCGCTCCGGAGAAACCGGTAAAGCTTCTGTCAGGTAGAACGCCTCGAGCAGCAGTCTCTGACGGTTTATAACGATTGGTCTCCAGTCGGCCGCCAAACTGTAGTGATGCTCGTTCGAAATCCACGGTTTCAAGACCAAAGACAGCAAATGCATTGTGCCTAGTTGGTGGTGCAAGGGCCTCGTCACCTGACGCTGCGAAGTCACGGTGTGAGCCCCAGAAACCCAAACGACCAGATAGCCTGCCTTTCTTTCGTTGATCGAAGACACCCTGATAAACAAACGTCTTGTTCGTGAATGCCGTATTCACCTCACCTGTTGCGGAATTGATTTCGCCGTGCTTGTAGTGGTTGTATTGAACCGAAAAAGTGCCAGCTTCCAGGAATGATTTGTTTTCCCGGAAGCCACCCTTAAATTCAACGCTATTGCGTCGCGGGTTTAGAAAAACTACTTCCGGATCGGTTTCGGCTGGGTCGTAGGGGATGCCGTAGCGGCGCTTGTCAAAGTTGTAGTTGAAACTGAAAAACCCTTTGGTTGGGTAATAACCAAAGCCGGCCGTGAAATTATGCTCGCGCGAGAATGAGTTGGGTATGCGACCTATCGGTGTGTCGTAGTCGCTGGATGTTTGGATACCGCCGTTGCCCCACAATAACCATTTCTCTGTTCCGAATTCGACGCCGGCACTTGCGGCACCTTGCCCTCGATTTGTACCGCCCAAGCCAGTGAAGTATCCATTGAAACCCTTGTGTGCGGTATCATGACCGGTAATGGAGTTGACGACTCCCCCAATTGCGTTGCTACCGTAAAGCAGCGTAGCCGGACCTTTGACAACTTCGATTCTTTCAACATTCAGCACATCGATTGGCTCCGCATGATCGCCCGATTCAAAACCGAGCCCACCAATACGGTTTCCATCTTGCAAAACCAAAACGCGATCGCCGTCAAATCCCCTGATTATCGGTCGCGCTGTGCCGGGGCCAAAACTGCGTTTTGACACCCCGAGTTGACCGTCCAGGGCTTCACCAAGCGAAACAGGGTTCTTCTTGGCAAGCTCGGCTGAGCCAATGACTTCTACGGATTGAATGGAGCTGGACAACGCTTGCTCCGTGCCGGTGGCGGTGACCGTGACCTCTTCACTCACACCGCCCAGTTGAATGCGAAAATCCAGCGTTGCCTCGCCACCGGCGCTGAGATCGACGCTTTGTACCATGTCAGGAACGCGATCCAAATGCGCCACCACGTCGTATCTGCCGGGTGGAATTCCCTGAAACTCATACTTACCGTTTTCGTCAGACCCTACGGTGCGCTTCAACTGAAGAATGGTGATAAGGGTGTTGTGTATGGGCTTGCCGCTCTCACCCAATGTAACTGTGCCCCGTAAAATTGCGCTGGATTGGCCCAACGCCGGCACGCTTAGGATGAAAAGAAAAGTGACCAGAGCGGGAAACTTTACCCAGCTCTTTCTGCTGCTTCCAATATTTGTATGAACCACAATGATTTTTCTCTTTCTAATAAAAATATCGCAGTCACGAGCCTTATCTTGTCCACCCTCGAATGAGCTTAGAGTGGATAGAGAATTCAACGCGAGAGACATTGCCCGAGATCGACAATGTGCAAACGAGCGGCGATTAGATAGAGAGAAGAGGTGGACTACGCCCAGACTTTGTAGTCCTTGTTTGTGAGTGAGGTACTAATGAATTTGATGTAGAAAATCGGACAGTGATGGCTTCGGGAGCCAGGTTCAGCGGAACTGACGCCAGACTGCTCGAGAAGCCCTGGTGAAGCTGGCAGATTAGACAGGCGTTACATCCAAGCAGGCCACCGCTGAGTTCGCTATCAGAAGCGGGATTTGAAAAGTCAGCACTGTGGTTGACTGGATTTCCAGTAACTAAGTTGCCGTGTCGATGCGCGGCTTCGACAGTCGTTCCGTAAACAATAAAGCTGAGCAGTAAAATAGACAGCGCGCGGGAAAACGCGTCGCGAATAAGACCTCTGCTGTGCGGCTTTTTGGTCACAGTTTTGAACAGTGTGTTAGAGTCCAGACGCTAATATAGGGATGCCCGCAACCACTGTCAAACCGAATACTCACTTGCTGGTCCAAGCACATGATCACTGCAGATCCGGCTATTTTTCTAAAGCAATTCGCTTCTTTTGTCGCCTCATAGTTGACTCTACGGTTCATAAAGGAAGCCTCAGCGCGCTTGTGGCTTGTGCGGCATTCGCTGGTGTTCAGGCGCAGACACTCAACGTGCGTATTGCTGTAGTTTCAACCGCGCCTGCAACGATCAGAATAAATGCAGAGTTTCCCGAGCCTACGGATGTTATCTCGTTCCCGAATGCGTATGGAGCTGTTCTTGGCTTGGGCGACCGCATTGAAAATGTAGGTGCCAGCGTGGCCGGCGGTGGTGTGGTTGCAGTAAGAAGACTGGCGCCGGGAGAGTTTCAAGCTTCAGAAAAATTTAGCCAGATTAGTTATGAGGTAAATCTGAGTGAGCCAATGCCGCCTGCTCAGGGCTCCCATGTTTCCTGGCTGAGTCGGGAGCAGGGGATTCTTATGCTTTCGGATTTGTTACCCAGATCGATAAAGGGTTCAGGCGCGTTTTCTTCTGCCCGGATAGAACTACAACTGCCGGCCGGATGGCGCGTGGCGTCGAACAGCGGAAAGGTGAAAGCATCAACCTACGTTGCGGCGGAGCCCGACAAGACGGTCTTTCTAATCGGACCTGAGTTGCAAGAGAAGACCCAACGAGTTGCGGAACGAGAGGTTTCAGTAGTGCTTTCCGGGGATTGGCCTATTGCAGCCAAAGACGCATTGAAGATTGCGGAACGGATCGTCAAAGAATATTCAAAGCTGACTGGGTTTAATTTGAAACGTAACGCTGTGGTGATGCTGGTGCCGTTTCCCGGCGACGTTGGACCTGAACGTTGGACCGCCGAAACCAGAGACAACGCTGTCGTATTGTTGTTGGGACCTCGTGCCAGCCGGAACCAGATAATGTCGAAGCTTGGCATCGTACTGGCCCACGAGCTGTTTCACCTGTGGGTGCCAAATTCCATGAAGCTTGCAGGAGACTATGATTGGTTTTTCGAAGGGTTCACAATCTACCAGGCTTTAAGAATGGATTTGCGCTTACAATTGATTTCATTTGACGATTATCTGGATACGATAGCCCGCGTCTATGATTCCTATTTGTCGTCGTCGGACCGCGACAGCCTGTCGTTAATACAAGCATCGGAGCGTCGCTGGACGACGTCATCATCCCTGGTGTACGACAAAGCGATGTTAGTTGCATTCCTTTACGATTTACGGTTGCGCAGCCGCAGTGTATGCAAAGCCTCGTTTGATGATCTTTACCGTAAACTATTGCAGAGTGCAGGGACAGGACAGGCCGGGGCGACTGAGACTATAATTGGGGTTCTAAACGAGCAATTGGGGGAGCAATCATTTGTTAAGCAATACATCGAGGGTGTGGGCATTATCAATCTGCAATCGGCACTCTCGCCTTACGGAATTACCGTCAGTCAGACAGACTTAGGCACAAGACTCTCTGCCGACGGCACTGACAAGGAGCAAAGGAAATTGTTAAAGTGTCTGACGCGAAGCTAACGTTTGAAATACCTCAGAGTAACGACCGAATGACTAATGCATTTATTAAGGCGGGCTGGCGAGCGCTAATAGTCTTAATGCCACTGGCGTTGTGCATGGGGTGCAGTACGCTAGCGAAACGAAATGACACTGGAGTTGTGGTGGCGCGACGCGCTCAAATTCGGAGTTCCACAGCGGTAGTCGCGGCCGATCTTTTGGAAGTTAGTCGTGGCGACACATTGGACATCATCGATTTCCAGGATGTTCAGGATCCCACTGACAACAGCAAAAAGGAACGGTGGTTGCGCGTTCAGGCACACGATGAAGACGCCACTGAAGGCTGGATCGAGTCGCGCAACGTGATGCCCGAGGACGTGCTTAAGAATTCGCAGAAATTAGCAGATGAAGATAAGAACGTTCCGGCCCAGGCGTCGGGGCAGTTGCGGGCCAGCTCAAACCTGCGACTTACGCCAGACCGCAGTGGTAATGAAAACATCATGATGCGGTTGGACAGCGGCTCGAGTTTTGAAATAGTCGGCTGGAAGCGCGTACCGAAACCAAAGTCCTCCGAAGCAATTGAAACTGACATCGCACCAAAGGCAGGCAGCGCGCAACAGGCGAATACCAGGGGGAACAAAGATAGTCGGGAAGAGAACGAGCCGGAAGAAACCAACGAGCTTTGGTATAAGGTCCGTTTGCCGACTTCAATCTCGCCGGCGCCCGCTGGTTGGATCTATGGAAAGCAAGTTGAACTGGCCGTTCCGAGCGACATCATTTTCTATCGTACCGGTCGCGAGTTTGTTGCCTGGCAGCGACTCGACGGAGACTCGTCCGATGCCGCTAGCGCGCCGGAAGACAAAGACGCGGCCAAAGAAGCAAAGCCTGGCAGTTGGGTCATTCTGGAAAAGAGCAGCTCAAACCAGCCGCATACGTTGGATGAACCTGATTTCGATCGCATCTATGTACTTGGTTACGACAAGCGAGATCAGGAACACTACACCGCCTATCGCAGTCCAGACCTGAAAGGTTTTCTTCCAGCTCGTGTTGAAGGAAGGCCCGACAACAAGACCTTCACCATTCGCGTGCAGGATGACAACGGCCAAATTAACGATGTTCAGTATACGGTCTACAAAGACGCGCGAGGCTACCTCAAGATCAGCGCGCCCGCCAGCGACAAAGATAAAGAAAAGAAAAAGAAGTGAGGTAGCGAGACCGCGAATGAGTCCCTTTGATATCAACATTAGGCCCACCGTCGTCGGCATCGGAGGCCTCACCTCTGAAGTCGGAAAGACTACTCTGCTTTGCAAGCTTCTAGACGCCTTCCCCGGATGGGAAGCAATAAAGACTACGCGTGGCCACTACCGCTCTTGCGGAAAAGATCCGCATGCGTGTTGCGTTAGTGATTTACTATCAGAAGAGCCCACTGTTCGATCGGGATATGAATCAACTTTCAGTGCAGGGAAAGATACGGGCAGGTATTGGGAAGCCGGCGCCAAGAATGTTCATTGGCTCATTGGCACGGACGATCAAATCGAAGCCGGAATTACCCAGGCCTTAAGCAGGGTTCAGGCAGCCGGGGTCTTCATTGAAGGCAACAGCTTTACGGAGTTTATAAAGCCGGACTTCTTTGTAATGGTTGTGCGAAGCAACCAACTGAAAATGAAACCAACAGCGCGCCGCGCATTGAAGAGCGCTTCGGCGATTTACGTTTCCACAGATGAAGCAGCGGTTCTCTCGCCGGCATTACCACCGGTCATGGCCGATCTTGTAGCAAACACACCGGTTTTTTCTGCCACCCAATTGCCGGATCTTGTCGACTTTCTAAAGACAAAAAAATTGGCTGTAGCGTGATAAAGGAGCGAACCCGATCGAGGGCTTTCGCATCTTAGGTTCGCCTTCAAGAAGTCGTCTCACGCATGCAAGGGAAGTTTAGTGAGAGGCAGTTGAAGAGGGGGGTTGACAAGAGATTTTTTGTCTCTATAATGCCTCTTCCCTGGTTGGCAGGGGATTGACAGCGCAAAAATTTATAGGCACATAAAGGTGTCGCTTTTCTCCAGAGAAAGTGTGGAGGATGGCGGCGCTTTTTATTCGCTAAAAATAACATTTTGCGAATGTTGTGCCTCGCTTGACAGAGTAAAGTGTATAAGTTAAAGTCTCCGTTTGCTTGAGACGGATTTATTCCTTCTGTAAGGCAATCCAAAGACAACTTGGGATCGATCTTTGAAAACTAGATAGAGCGTGTCCATATCAATGAACTTTGAGAGTCAAAACGACGAGCGATAAAGCTCGCGTTCAAAACTCTGCAGAAGAGTCATTATCGGATACTGAACAACAACCAGTACGAGATGATGTTCCAGAGACAAATTCTAACGAGAGTTTGATCCTGGCTCAGAATCAACGCTGGCGGCGTGCCTCAGACATGCAAGTCGAA